>CAYZHX010000287.1:0-2556 GCA_964476905.1 uncultured Terriglobales bacterium | reverse complement strand
TGAATCTCACCGGCTCGAAATACGGTTGCGGCGAAGGGCAATGCGGCGCCTGCACGGTGCTGATCGACGGACGTCCGACGCGCTCGTGCCAGATGCATGCGACGGCAGTTTCGGGTCGCAAGATCACGACCATTGAAGGACTCGAAGGTGACGGAAAATTGCATCCGGTCCAGCAGGCGTTTCTCGAGGAAGAAGCCTTCCAATGCTCCTACTGCACACCCGGCATGATCGTCTCTGCTGTGGGACTCCTCAGAGCAAATCCTAAGCCGAGCGATGACGAAATCATTCGCGGCATGAACGGCAATATCTGTCGGTGCGGAACGTATCCGCGAATCGTTGCAGCGATTCGTCGCGCGGCGGAAGCCGGAGGCTCCCAATGAGCTTCGATAGCGAACTTCTCCAGCAAACTCCCGACCACCTCACGCACAGCTTCAGGGTTAACCGCCGTGAACTGCTCAAACTCTTCGGCGCCGGGCTCATGGTCTGCGCCGTCGATGCGCGTGCGTTTCAGGAATCTGGCGGAGGTAGACGCAATCCGGAGCAGGAACGCGTTCCTCACGACGTTGCTTCGTGGATTCACATCGCGGAAGACAACAGCCTGACCGTCTTCACCGGCAAAGCCGAAATGGGACAGAACATTCGCACCTCGCTCGCGCAGCAGGTCGCTGAAGAGCTACATGTTCCGGTAGAGACGATCACGATGGTGATGGCCGATACCGAGTTGTGTCCGTTCGATATGGGAACATTCGGCAGCCGCACCACTCCGCAAATGGGAACGGAGCTGCGCAATATCTCCGCCACAGCGCGCGAGATGCTCGTTGACATGGCGGCAAGTAAGCTTGGCGGCAATCGCAGTCAGCTTGTTGCGGCGAATGGTGCAGTGTCGAACAAGGCGACGCGGCAGTCGATTCGGTACGGCGAACTTCTGAATGGACGTCAGATCGTACAGATGATTCCTGACGATCCTCCGCTGATCTCTCCGGAACAGTGGACCATTGCGGGAAAAGCGATTCCCAAAGCCGATGGCCGTGAGTTCGTTACGGGCAAGCACAAGTACACGTCGGACGTCTCGCGTCCAGGAATGCTGTATGGAAAAATTGTCCGTCCTTCGGCTTATCACGCCAGCCTCGGTTCTCTCGAAGCCGACGAAGCGCAGCATACATCTGGTGTAACGGTCGTTCACGATGGCGACTTTGTCGGTGTAGTCGCGTCGGATCCGACGAGTGCCGCACGAGCCGCGAGCACGATCAAGGCACAGTGGAAAGCTCCGCAGCAGATCTCCGAGAAAGAACTCTACGACTATTTGCGCGAGAAGCCGGCGAACCGTGGACAGCACGCCGGCGGCGAAGGCGGCGATCGCGCCAACGTGCACGAGAAAGGCTCATTCGACTCTGCTTTCGGATCGGCCGACAAGAAGATTGAGGCAACTTACACCGTTGCCTATATTCAGCACGCTCCTCTGGAGCCTCGAGCTGCCGTCGCCGAATGGAACGGCGATAAGCTGACCGTCTGGACAGGAACGCAGCGACCATTTGCCGTGCGCGATGAACTCGTGCAGGCCTTTCATCTTCCCGAGCAGAACGTGCGCGTCATTGTTCCCGATACGGGATCGGCGTACGGCGGCAAACACACGGGTGAAGCCGCAGTCGAATGCGCGCGGCTGGCGAAAGCTGCCGGAAAACCGGTCAAACTGCAATGGACTCGCGAAGAGGAATTTACCTGGGCGTACTTCCGGCCTGCTGGAGTGATCGACGTCAAAGCCGGGACAAAAAGCGGTGGATCGCTCGTCGCCTGGGAGTTTCACAACTACAATTCTGGACCAGCGGCGATCAACACGCCATACGAGGTTCCCAATCAGAGAATCCAGTTTCATCCCACAGAGAATCCGCCGCTCCGGCAAGGCTCCTATCGATCACTGGCAGCGACGGCCAATCACTTCGCGCGAGAGAGCGCGATGGACGAGGTCGCACACGCACTCGGTGTCGATCCGTTGCAATTTCGCCTGAAGCACATCACGGATGAGCGACTGCGTGCCGTTTTCGAAGCCGCCGCAAAACGCTTTGGCTGGGGGCAACAGAAGGCCACACCTGAACGCGGGTTCGGACTCTCGGGAGGGTTCGAAAAAGGCGGATACGTCGCCGCTTGTGCCGAAGTCGCTGTAGATCCCGCGAGCCGCGCCGTGCGTGTGCTGCGCGTAGTCGAAGCTTGGGACTGCGGTCCGGTGGTGAATCCGAACGGGCTCAGGAATCAGATTGAAGGAGCGATCATGCAGGGCATCGGCGGAGCGTTGTTCGAAGACGTTCACTTCGCCGACGGCCGCGTGCTCAATCCGCGCTTCG
Organism: uncultured Terriglobales bacterium; assembly: GCA_964476905.1. Classification (GTDB taxonomy): domain Bacteria; phylum Acidobacteriota; class Terriglobia; order Terriglobales; family Acidobacteriaceae; genus Gp1-AA112. The sequence continues at coordinate 217 of CAYZHX010000287.1, read as the reverse complement.
CGCTTTATCGCGTGCCCCGCTTTCGCGATATGCCGAAAATCGAAGTGGAATTAATCGATCGCAAAGATGTGAAGCCCTTTGGCGCGGGCGAGACTCCCATTGTGGGAATCGCGCCGGCGGTAGGCAACGCAATCTTCAGCGCGACTGGGATCAGGCTGAGATCGTTGCCAATGGTACCGCAAGGACTGCCGGAAATCGGGTGATCGGGCCATCGGGT
>CAYZHX010000286.1:0-2609 GCA_964476905.1 uncultured Terriglobales bacterium | reverse complement strand
CTATCCCCGGTATTTTCGTTCAGAGCATCGGCTTGAGAACCATCCGGCCGTACGCGATGAACGCCATGAGGAGACCCAGCACGGCGCTCATGATGATCGATGTGATCTCCCTGTACTTGACGTGAACTCCGATGAACACGAGGCTCTCGATCGCCAGGACCGAAGCGCCCACTACGGTCAGCACCGGTTTCCAGTGCAAGGCGGCGGGAACGATCAGCGTGACCGTGCAGACGAGTTCGAGGATGCCGAGCGCCATCCAGCCTTGCCGCGGTAACGCACCGAAGGACGGGACGTCCTTGCTTACCTTATCAAACATGAAGACCTTCATGACGCCAGACGCTGCATACAGGAGCGCGGCGAGGACCTGCAGAGTCCACAACAGGATGTTCATCGAGTGCCTTCTCCTCCCTTTCGCGTAGGCGCGCCGCATATTTCGGTCAAAACGTGAGTAATCCGCTGCGGTTTAACCGTATACAGCATATATGTTGGCTCTTCCCATGACCTTGAATACGAGGGCCGAAACCGAAACGGGAAAGATTGCGCGAGGCTTACGTGAGCGGGATATGGAGCTTCTTGCAGACCTGGTGCAGCTCTATCAGCATCGACTGGTGCGCTACCTGCTGTACCTCACCGGCAGGCGAGAGCATGCTGAGGACCTTGCGCAGGAGACCTGGATTCGGGTGCTGCAACGGGGCAGCCAGTACAACGGACGCCAACCGTTTGATCCATGGCTATTCGCGATCGCGCGCAATTTGGCAATAGATTACCTCCGGAAAAAACCAAAAGCGGTACAGACAGATTCCTTGCCGGATGATCGCGATGAAATGCTGCTGTTGCCCTCCTCCGGTCCTTCCCCATTCGAAGCTGCGGCTCGAAGCGAAGACGCAATGCGCCTGGCAGGCCGGCTGCAGATTCTGCCGCCGCTATATCGCGAGGCTTTGCTGCTGAGGTTTCAAGAAGAGCTGTCTCTTGCGGAGATTGCTCAGGTCGTGGGCGCGCCTGTTACCACGGTGACATCCAGAATCTATCGCGGCCTGGCCGAACTGAGATCCGCATTTGAGGAGGGTGATTCGCATGGAGTGTGACAAGAGACTTCGCGAGCTTATCGATAGGTCTTTCGCAGAAGAAGTTTCAGAGGGCGAGAGACAGCTTATCGATGACCACATCCGCGATTGTGATGGCTGCAAGCACTACGTCGAGCTAACTGCGCGTACGATTCGCGGGTTGCGGGAATTCACTTTTACGAGCGAAGCAGATTCGAGTGCCCTGGTCCGCGAGATTCTTGCGCATCACACCGGCACGATGCCCATGCGAATGCGACAGCACAACGTGCAATTCAAGATCTGGGCTGCATTCGCTGTAGCGCTCTCGATGTCAATCATGGGATCGGCACTCGTGTATCAGGTGGCCAATTTCCTGGCGGCCCCAATGCATTTCGACAATGCTCAAGTCCAGACAAGCGTGCTCGTCTTTTGGCTGCTGCCATCTTTTTGCTCGGCCTTATTTCTGCTCGCGGCGCCTGGTGAGAATCGAGGTATTGCATGACACAGCAATCAGCGGTGCTTTTGATAGCGTTCCTGTTCGGGCTTGCAGTTGCAACTGTTTTGTTGAGAGCCGCAACACGGAATATTCTGCCCAGGCCTGCAATGGCCATCGCAGCACTGGCAATCCCGATTTGGGTCGCCTATTTTGCTTCCAGCCAGGGCCGTTCCCTACTTGCTTCCAAAGGATTTCTCAGTACCATGCCGGACGCGCTTTGGTTTGGCTTGACGTTTGGCGTCTTCACTGCGGCTTTTTTCCTTGCTCTCGGATATGTGTATGGGGACGCGAAAAGGCGTCAAATGCCTGCCTGGGCCTGGGTGATTGCCGCTTTCCTCATACCAAACTTCATTGGATTCATCCTTTACTTTGTGTTCCGAAGGCCTCTCCTTGGGCTTTGCAGTTCCTGTGGCAAGCCTATTCGAGCGGGAGAAGCATTCTGCTCACACTGCGGATGCTCGCAGGGTTCCAGTATCGGACGCGTACCAGCTGAACACTCGCGAAAAGTGGTATGAAGGCTAGCTTTGCCCGGGTCGTCGTATAAATTCACCGCAAAACGGAGGACGGTATGAAGCGTGAGCGCGCTTTACAGGTAGTGTTGGTGTTGGTGGGGTTGTTTTATTCCTTTTGGGGTTATCTCCTGTTCGACGATCTGTGGCACGCCAGGTGGCTTAGCGGGCATAGCGACGCGATGCCGATGTTCCTGAGCCTGAACACGGCGCTTGGGGTCTGTCTGTTGGTGGCCGTTAAGCAGCCGGCCAATCATCGCTCGCTGATCGCCTATGCGGCATGGTCAAGCCTTGCCCACGGGTTCACCATGACGATCATGTCGGCTCAGGCCCTGGCGCACGGCATGCACAGGAAGGATAGTCCCCAGGACATTGTGATCTTTGGCGTGATTGGAGTCACGCTGCTTGCACTCCTCCCGGCAAAACAACCATCGCCAGCCCGTGCGCCTATCAGTGCGCCGCGCGTTGCCGAATGCTAGAGCGGAGCTACGAAGCTGGAAAGCAAACAACAACACCGAAGAAAGCTACCAGGTGCCAGCTACCAGCTTCCGGCCAAAACAA
>CAYZHX010000285.1:0-2618 GCA_964476905.1 uncultured Terriglobales bacterium | reverse complement strand
TTGCTGATTGAAGCAGCGCAACGCGATCCGCTTCGCTTTGCCGAACTTTACGAAAACAATTTCGACCGGGTGTACGCATTTATGGCTTACCGGTTGCGTGATCGCGCTGAAGCAGAAGATCTGACCGCTGAAGTTTTTCATCGTGCATTAACCGGCATCCACAACTTCGAATGGCGCGGAGTGCCATTTGTGGCTTGGCTGCTGGCCATCGCCGCCAAAGTGCTCGCGGACAGGTGGGAGCGCCTGGGAAAGCGGCAGGAGGTTTCGGTCGATCAGCTGGAGCAGGCAGGAATCGATGCCGCCGTGGAGCAACGCGCGATGTTATTCGAACTGGTTGATGCGCTTCCACACGACCAACGTCATGTGGTTCTACGCCGGTTCATCGATCAACGAAGCATTCGCGAGATCGCGCAGGAAATGGGACGCAGCGAAGGGGCCATCAAGCAACTGCAATTTCGCGCCCTGCAGACTCTGCGCGCGCAAATGAGGAGCAAATATGTCTAGCCCTGTGCTGATTGAACAACTCGATTGCGCCATCGAAGTTTTGTTGGACGATCCAGATGCGGCCATTTCGAATGTGGAGTCGAGCGTCGCGGAACTGCTCAGTGTCGCCGCAGAATTGCGGACTCTGCCGCGGCCGGAATTTCGTACTCGGCTTCGCGATGAACTGACGGGCGGTCGTCTGGACTGGCAAGTCGCCACCGATCGTCGGTGGTGGTCTGACCGCGATTCCCAATCCGCGAGTCGGCAAAGTTCGCATGCGGAAGTGTTGCCTACGTTGTTCGGATTCGGTTACGGAACGTATGCGGCGCGGCCTTCGAATTTCGCTATTTCGGTCGGCATGCATTTGGCCGCGTTGGCCGTGATTCTTACTTCCGGATTGTGGCTTTCCCGTCGACAAGTTCGGGAGCTGAGAAGCGTCTCCTCGGATACGAGTGAATACGTGTCGATCACGCCGGATATAGTCCGCACTCAGCACGGTGGAGGCGGAGGGGGAGACCGCGACAAATTAGCCGCTCCACAGGGGAGTTTGCCGAAGTTGGCGATGCAGCAGATCACTCCTCCTGAGGTCGTGGTGCGCAACGAGCATCCCAAGTTCAGCGCTGAGCCGACCATAGTTATGCCTCCCAGCGTGCATTTCGCTGATAACGATCTTCCCAATTTGGGCAATCCGACTTCGAGCGTCATTGGACCGCCCTCAAATGGGATTGGAACGGGTGGCGGTATTGGAAATGGCACAGGCGGAGGGATCGGCAGCGGTGCTGGAGGAGGTGTAGGACCAGGGCTTGGTGGAGGATATGGTGGCGGCGTGTTCAGAGTCGGAGGCGGAGTTAGCGCTCCTTCTCCTATTTACAAACCTGAGCCGGAGTATTCACCGGAAGCACGCCAGGCCAAGCTGCAAGGCACTGTAATTCTCTCCCTGATTGTGGGTACGGACGGCAGAACTCATGGGATCCGGATTGCCCGCTCTTTAGGCCTGGGCTTGGATGAGAGGGCCATCGAAGCGGTACGTCAGTGGCTCTTTGAACCAGCGAAGAAGGACGGCAAGCCTGTGGCCGTGGCGGTTGATGTGGAGGTCAGTTTTCGCTTGTTCTGAGCGGACTGATTGCGAGTATTTGGGACGAATTGCGTTAGAGACGGTTCGAAGTTGCGTTTTCGTCCCAAAAAACTGGATTTCCACTTTCTGAATTCCATACAGCATTTCCGTTTTCTGTAGCCGCCACAGCTTCCCAAAACTAAACTCCTGAAAATCAGCAGCTTACGCTTTCATGAAGTTGGCGCACGGCTTGCATGCATCACGGTCAGCTGCTTCACCGCAGCATTACGACTTCATCCCGATGGTGACCAGATCGGTCCCACGTTTCAGGAGACGGATACATGCGAGTGTTCTCCCACTTTTTGCGATTTTCACCCGTTGCTATAGTTCTTTTCGCCACCACAACGCTCTTAGGACAGACATCGGCGGCAGTTCAAGGCCAAGTCACTGATCAGAGTGGTGCAATTATTCCCGGAGCGACCATTACGGTGACGAATACCGCCACCTCAGTGTCGGAGACCACGAAAACAGACTCGAATGGCAACTACCGAGTCCCCGCCTTACCTGTTGGAACATACGAGGTGTCTGTCGAGGCATCGGGTCTGCAGAAACAGGTGGCAAAGGGGTTGATTCTTGACGTTGGCCGCAATACCGTTCAGAACTTTCAGCTAAAAGTTGCACAAGCAAGCGAGGTGGTGACGGTCGAAGGCGAAGTTCCGATCGTCGAAAGCACGACCATGACGGTGGGACAAGTCATGGATCCGAAAAACGTCCAGCAGATTCCTCTCAACGGCCGACACTTCGTTGACCTTGGCTTCCTCATTCCTGGATCGGTAACTCCGCCGGCAAATGGATTCTTGGCTCAACCGATTCGGGGCCAGGGTTCCCTCGCGTTCAACACTGCCGGTCAGCGCGAGGATGCTGTGAATTTCCTCGTCAACGGGGTCAATTTGGCCGACATGACAAATGGCCAGATCACATTTCAACCCGCAATTGCGACGCTGGATGAATTCAAAGTCGACAACTCCACTTATAGTGCCGAATCGGGACGCAACTCGGGCGCAGTAGTCAACATGGCGAC
>CAYZHX010000284.1:0-2632 GCA_964476905.1 uncultured Terriglobales bacterium | reverse complement strand
TGGAGAAGTCATCCAGAACACGAATGCGCTATACGCGGGATTTCAGTTTTCGCGTGCGCTGGAGAGCGTGTGGTCGCTGGTAAGCGCTGTTAACAAATACATCGTAGAGAACGAGCCATGGCAGCTCGGCGAGCAGAAGGACGAAGCTAGCCTCGCTCGTCTTGCCACCGTGCTGTATACCAGTGCAGAAGCGCTGCGAATCATCACGGCGCTCCTACATCCCGTTCTCCCCAATGCTACGGCACGGATCTGGGCACAGCTCGGTCTTGGTGATATCGCAAGCTGCCGACTCAGTGATCTGAAATGGGGACAACTTAAATTGGGGACCAAATTGGGAAAGATCGAGCCGGTCTTCCCGCGCGCGGAGAAGAACGCGGTGCAGCGCATGCAGGAAGCCGAACAAGCTCGCGCGACTGGCGGAACTCCATCGCAACCTGCGGGAGCAGGCGCAAGAGCAGGCCAGGCGGCAACTCAGGCCGCAGCAGCTCCAATCGCTCCGAGTGGAACACAGACGGGCACCAGCTCAACAATCGCCCAACGGGCAACCGAAGCTGGCGGCCCAAACGGTGCTCCGAGCAGTACAACTGACGGCCGCATCACAATCGACGATTTTGCCAAAGTGGAACTGCGAGTTGGCCAGGTGAAGAGCGCCGAGAAAGTCAAAGGCGCCGATAAGCTGCTAAAGCTTGAAGTCGATATCGGCAGTGAAGTGCGTACGATTGTCGCGGGCATCGCCGAAAAATATGCTCCAGAAAAAGTCATTGGTATGAAGGTGGTGATCGTCGCCAACCTCCAGCCACGCAAGCTGCGTGGAATTGAATCCAATGGGATGATTGTCGCTGCTTCGGTCGGCGACAAAGGACTGCCTGTTCTCGCCAGCTTTCTGGAAGATGTCCCCATCGGCGCGCGGCTTAAGTAATGCTCGTAGATTCCCACGCGCATCTCGAAGGTCCTCGCTTCGACGCCGATCGCGGAGAAATGCTCGAACGCGCGCGCGCGGCAGGCATTGCTGCGATCCTCGCGATTGGGAGCGGTACGGGACCGGGAACGCTCGATTGCGCCATTCGCATTGCTGAGCAGCACAACTGGATCTACGCCTCCATCGGCATTCATCCGCATGAGGCCAAGCTGGCTAGCGAGGCAGATTATCAGGATCTAGAAGCACTAGCTCGTCATCCACGTGTGATCGGTTTTGGCGAAATCGGCCTCGATTACTACTACGACCATTCCCCGCGCGAAGTGCAGCAGCAAGTCTTCATTCGGCAAATGGAGATCGCCCGCGCAGCCAAGCTGCCGATCATCATTCATTGTCGTCCGTCGGCGAACTCTGAGAATGCTTGGGATGACGCGCTGAGGCTCATTCGTGAGCACTGGAGTTCCAGTGGACTTGGAGGAGTGCTCCACTGCTTTACCGGCGAGCAGAAACATGCGGCCGCTGCCCTGGACATGGATTTCATGATCTCGTTTGCGGGCAACGTCACCTTCCCGAAAGCGGACAACATACGAGAAGCCGTCACTTCCATTCCTCTTGATCGTATGTTCGTTGAAACAGACTCACCTTTTCTTGCTCCAATCCCCTTTCGCGGAAAGCGTAACGAGCCCGCATTTGTGGCTCACACTGCGGCAAAGATCGCAGAGCTGCGCGGAAAGAGTTCAGAAGAAATCGAGGAGATTACTGCTGCGAATTTCTTTCGATTTTTCAAGCTCAGGCCCTAAGCCCGATTGGCCTAAGCGCTCCCTACCTTTCGAGGGTGCTAATCGATAGTGCCGGAAGACCGGTGAGCAACTCGGACGCGAACGACACTTTCGATACAGTTCGGCCGACCAGTTTTCAATCGATGATGGCAAACTGTTGAAGTGCGGTTTCATCGATCGTGAGGCCTAGGCCCGGAAGATCATCACTCAAATCGATGTATCCATTCGTCGGAGTTGCTTCACCCTTAAAGATGTACCAGAAGAGTTCATTGCCGATCTCAACATCAACAGGCGGAAAAAATTCTGCCAGCGGGGAGTTCAAGCTCGCCATTACGACATGGAAATTGTGCATCTGGCCGGCGTGCGGCACCACGGGAATTGAGTAAGCCTCGGCAAGCGCAGCGATCTTTCTGGCTTGAGTGATCCCACCCACCCGATTCGTGTCAAATTGGATATAGTCGACAGCTTTGGCATCGAGTAATTGACGAAATCCGTACAGAGTGAATTCGTGTTCTCCACTCGCAATCGGTACTTTGCCGATAGCTTTGAGTTCCGCCAGGCCGCCGATGTCATCAGGAATTACCGCTTCTTCAAGCCAGCGCAATCTATAAGGCTCAAGAAGCGGGATCATTCGGCGTGCATAGTCGAGGTTCCAACCCATGTAGGCGTCGGCCATCAGATCAACCTCGTCTCCGATGACTTCCCGCACGGTGCGAACCAGCTCAATATTTCTTTGCATTCCAGCGGCGCCGTCGAGCGGTCCCCAACCGAAGCGCAATTTCATCGCGGTGTAGCCCTGGTCTTTGTACGACTTGGCTTCCGCGGCTAATTGATCGAGGGGCTGGCTGTAGAGTCGGCTCGCATAAACCGGAATGCGTTTCTTGGTTCGACCTCCAAGCAATCGAAAGACTGGTTGCTTTGTGGCTTTTCCCAGAAG
>CAYZHX010000283.1:0-2653 GCA_964476905.1 uncultured Terriglobales bacterium | reverse complement strand
TCCGCCTGCTTGCCTGGCTCGAGCGTTCCGATATGGTCCAACTCTCCCAGATACTTCGCTCCGTTGTACGTTGCAATGCGGATCGCTTCCAGTGGTGCGAATCCTGCTTCGACCAGCAACTCGATCTCACGTTGATCGCCATATCCAGCGACCACGGCACCGTTGCCGGTGGGATCTAATCCGGCGAGCAGGAGTCCACCGGCTTTTGCGAAGGCATACTCGAACTCCATTTCCTTCTTGAAAAGAGCAGGCCAGACCGACTGAGCTGCGTTCTTGTGCATATTGTCGCGAACAGCCAGATATTCCTGGCGCGCTTCGGGCAACATGGCGTTCAGATTTGCCTGGCGAATCGGCGGGCGATCGGGCACGAAGCCCTCGAAGACTGGCAGAGTTGAAGTAAGCGCCACATGATGCGCCACAAGGTCTTTGATCATCGATTGAATCTGCTCGCCATTGATGTCCAGCTTCAGTAAAGTATCGCGAATATCCTTCTGGGAAGGGCACTTGTCCGGCTGTTTGCCGGGCGCGAATTCGGAGTCAACGACGATCCCATGCTCCAGGTCATCAATCCCGATTTGGGCCGCCTCGCGGAACCCAATCGAGCAGAGGTGCCCGGTGATCTTCAAATTGTGCTTGTGCGCCTCTTCGACGGCTGTACTCAACTCCTCGTGCGTAATGTTCATGTAAGCCTTGAAGTTCTCGACGCCTTCGACGATCCAATAATCAACTGTGCGTCGCGCATCCTCGGCATCGGCGAGCTCGTGCATCTGCGGTGTGTATGCGCCTTGGCCCTCCAGGTATGGTCCCGTCACCTGCATCTTCGGCCCCGGCATCTTGCCTGAGTCGATATCTTTCTTCAGTTCCAAATCGGTATAGGGCTCCACCGATCCTGTGGTGCGGATCGTCGTCACACCGGCTGCGAGATATAGGCGAGGAAAGCTCCATGCGTGTTCGGGATACATCGCGGTATTGCGTCCCGGCGCAGGATAGTAGAGATGATCGTGCATGCCCACGATTCCAGGCATGACGCTATCGCCCGTCAGATCCAAGACCTGAGCGCCTGGAGGCTTTTGCGAGCCGACGGCAGCGATGGTCTGAATCTTTCCATTCGAGATCACGATCATCTGATCAGATTTTGCCGGAACTCCGGTTCCATCGATCAGGCGCACGTGATTCAGCACGATCGTTGGCTGATCGAACTTTACATATGCCTTGGCATCTGTGGCTGGTGTTTGCGCAATGGCAGCGGACGTGAGAAAAAGTGCGGCGATTTTTCGCATCAGGAAATTCCTTCGACTTTCAAGCGCAACAGGATAACCGAGGAGAATAGCCTCCACAGAGCGAGCTTGCCGTTGGCTCTTTGTAACATCAGACTCAAGGAGAGCAAAAAAACGAATTTCTGCCCCGTTATCAACAGGATTCACAGGCATGTTCATGTAATGGTGTGGGATATACTTCGAGCTGCGCCATCAAAAAAATTCTTCGTGAGGTTCTGCATTTATGTCTGCAAGGGCGCTCCCCGAGCTTGAACTTTCCGCTTCCACCGACGAATTCCATGCGCTTGAAGAAAAGGTTTACAAAACCATCGAACTGCTGAAGGCAGCGCGCGAGGCAAAGAACATCGCTGAACGCGACGTGAGCCGCCTGCGCGAGCAATTGGAAGAGCGCGAGGAAGAGGTGGACACGATGCGTCAGCAGATCGTCGCCCTGCGCCGGGAGCGCGAAGAGGTCCGCGGCCGGGTGGAAAAAATGCTGAAGCAGATCGATACGCTTGCGGAGGCCTCGTAATGGCGCAACCCAAGCCCGCCCAGGCACCGGCTGCAGCAGGCAGTATTCGCGTCGATATCTACGACCAGTCCTACAATCTACGCGGGACCGATGCCGATTACATCCAGAAACTGGCCGACTACGTCGATCTCAAAATGCGAGCCGTGGCGGAGAAGACCTCGACTGCCGACTCGCTGCGCGTAGCCGTTCTGGCGGCCCTCAACATTGCAGACGAATACCACCTGCTCAAGAAGAAGTACGACCGCTTTGCCAGCGTTTACGAAGAGCGCGCAAACTCTCTCTCTGGCATGCTGGATGAGGTACTGGAAGAACGACGAATCGGTTGATCTGATTCACAGCCTCGCTCGGAGAAGGCGAACCCGCTAACCGAGTGCCTCGCGAACCTCTGCCGTACTTCTAACTTTTCCCATACTAAGTCCATTCTGGCGTACCTGTTTTCGAAGGAACCCCTCGATTCAAGTAAATCGTGCTCTTATGAAGATCGAATTTTGACTTGAGTTTTACGATTCGTAACGCAGGCGTCATCGTACTGCAACATACGGGAGCTATCAGTGAAGAAGCGGGTGGATCCGGGAAAGGACTCCCCGCGAAATTCACAGATGGAGAACCCCATGTTGCATTTGAGCAGATCTATCCGCGTAGTTGGCCTTTTAGTTCTCGCCGCTGCATTCGGGTCGAGAGCCAGCGCGCAGGAGATCAAGACCGTATTCGTAATCGCGATGGAAAACCATAACTGGACGCAGCCCGCCAATCAGTTTAGCGGCGGAATTCAGCAGATTTATCAAAATCCCGCAGCACCGTTCATCAACAGCCTGGTGAATGGAACAGCGTATGCGGTCGTCGGAAATCGTGTTGTGAACATCAG
>CAYZHX010000282.1:0-2653 GCA_964476905.1 uncultured Terriglobales bacterium | reverse complement strand
ACAACCCTCCGGTTAACAGCCGGATGCTCTGCCATTGAGCTACTGAGGAGTGTCGCTTGCTTCTCGCCAGGAGGGCGAGCTGCGGTTAAGTTGTCTTCATTTTATAGCATAGCGGCTCGACAGGAGAAAAGCTGGAAAGCTGGATGGATGCGGAATCAGATGGTGCGTGGTTTTTTCTCGCGCAATTGCTTCTTCCAGTCGAGAATCCGCGCCCGGTTGGCGGCGGATTCGGCTTCGGCGATCAGTCCTTTTTTATGCAGTGCAATGGACAAGGCGGTGAAGGAAAGTGGGTCGTCGGGTTCGAGCTGCGTGAGTCTCTGGCAGGCAATCACCGATTCGTCAACGCGGTTCAGCTCTTGCAGTGCGCGCGCGAGTCCGTGCAGGGCCTTCGAGTGCGCTGGATCCAGGGCGAGGCATTGTTCATATTCCGCAATGGCATCTTCATTCTTGCGTTCCGCGAACAGATCGAGACCTCTTTGGAAATGTGCGTCTGCACGTTCGGAATCCGCGGCCACCTAGCGAGTGTATCAATGGCCGCAGTGAAGCGCGGCAGGATCTCAGCGGAGCTCCCTAAGTGAGAGTTGCAGCGTTGCACCGCGGTTACAGGAGAAGCGTGGAATTTGCAAAAGCGAAATTCAGTGGATGCTGCAGATGCTATCTGACAACCAGTACTTCCCTAACGTTGTCGCGAGCGAGGAAGAACTTCAGGGACGCATAGTCATGAAAGAGGTTTTCGATGTGGCGGTTATTGAAGATGCGCTGCAGCCGAAATTGCGGACCATGTTGAAGGCGGAGCGTGTCGAGGCCCTGAATGTGGTAGCGATAGTACGGCGCATCTGGTCCGGCGTCCTTCGTATGGAAGAAGGCCAGAAGATAGCCTTTCGGGTTGAGCACGGAGGCAATGCGTTCGATCATTGGCTTCACCAGCGGCTCGGCGAGGTAATCGGGAATGTCCCAGCACAGCACTGCGTCGAACTTGACGTTTCGAAAGACGAGATTTTCCTTGAAGAATCGATCCACGTCGATTCCGCCCGGCTCCGAGCTGCTGCGGTATTCAGCATTTTGCGAAAGGAGAAGAACGTCTTCGTTATAGACGCGATGGCCGAGTTCTGTGAAATGGGTGATGTTGGACGGCGAAGTTGGACCGAGGTCCAAGATCGCAAGCCCCTCGACGCCTTTGAGCAGACGAGTGAGCTCTCCTAATCCACTGGAGCGCCGAGTACCGGCATCGGTTGTTTGCGCTGATTGCTCTTGTTGGGCCGCTGCGCCGCGGCGAAAAAACCGAAAGAAGGAGTTAGCCACCTTTCGTTGATCTTATCCTAGCCTCTGGTTGAGGAAGCGGGCGCAGCAGGCAACGGAGACGACGGTGGAGTCGTAACCTGCGTGACCGGAGTAGAAGGTTGTGTTTGCGCCGGCGAAGTTTCGCGGCGGGGAGTCTGGTCCCTGTCTTTATCTTTATCCTTGCGAATGTCGATGCCGCCTTTGAAATACGCGCCGTCTTCAATGACGATGCGCTGCGTGGCGATGTCTCCAACCTGCACGGCAGATTTGCGGAGCTCTACGCGGTCTGTGCCGCTGATGTTGCCTTCGACTTTGCCCTGCACGATTACTTCTTTGGCGTTGATGTTCGCGCGAACATGTCCGTTGGGACCGATTGTGAGGCTGTGATCACGCAATTCGATGCTGCCTTCGACTTCTCCGTCGAGGTAAAGGTCCTCACTACCGGAGAGTTCGCCTTTAATTACGACGGATTTCCCGATATGGGCAATGTCGGTGCGGGATTCTCCCAGCCGGAAGTTATCCACGGAACCCTCCTGAATACGCGATATGCCTTGCGCCAAAAACTACGTTCTGCCGCCTGCCGACCACGCAGCAGGTTGGCGCAAACTATACAGCCGCAACTCTCATTGCGCAATCTACCACGCGAATGCCTCGACGCGGGTCCGCGCGTCAGCATCGCCCACAAGCATTATAGGCTCAGTGATTCGCCTGCCCGATTTGAGGACAGTGGTGTGGAATCTGAGTACCACCATAAAGCACGTAGATGCTCAAGTTGGATATCCAGAGAACCAGCCTTTTCATCTCTCCCGTACTTGCAAAATTCCGCTGAAATGCGCCATTCACAACCGCTTCTGCGCTTCGTGGCGCATTGGCGATGCGTTTGCAAATGGGATTGGCGTCGGCTCAGTCGGAACGGCCGCTGTGCGCAGCAGAATCGAAGAACCAGGGGAACAGCGGTTCTGTCGTTATCAGCGGCTAACAGCCAATGGGACTGCCTTTTTCCGAATGGGCCGACACTACGTTGGGACCGCAGCGAATCGCCAAGATCGGTTTCGATCCAAGCGTATCCTGCTGAAAGCACACCATCTTCTTCATGCGGCGGCGGCTTCCAGAGCCGCCGTTGTTGTTTTTGGCCTGCATTCCCCAACCCCTGGTGATAATGTGGGTTGCAACAAAGTAGCGGCTCTGTTTCGTCTAATATGTACGACCGCTAGGTTTTTATGTCTATAACCACAGCACGCAGCCTCACCAGGAGGCTCGTCCTTCTACCGGCAGCTCTCGTTTTCGTTTGCGCAGCTTTGCATGCAGACGACAGTGCCAGCCAAGGTCCGAATTTTTCGAATGATCCCAAGGCCCGCGAACTTGTCCGCCG
>CAYZHX010000281.1:0-2671 GCA_964476905.1 uncultured Terriglobales bacterium | reverse complement strand
GACAGCGGACCCTGCTCTCCATAAATCTGACTAATCGGCGCGCCTAGCTTTTCACGGGTCAGTTTTTGAAAGCGCTCGTAATGCGGCTTGGCTTCGGCGGTTTTGCCCTGGCGCTGCAGCGCGCGAGCGAGGCCGAACTCTGACGAGACGCTGAAAGGATCGAGTTCAACAGCGCGGCGAAACTCGCGCTCGGCTTCTGCGTACTTCTGCTGTTGTGCGTACAGGTCGCCGAGGAAGTAGCGCGTGTTCGGATCGTTCGGCGCGAACTCCGCTGCTTTCGCAAAGTCTGCCAGGGCGCGCTCCGCTTCGCCGTTGTTGCGATGCAGCAATCCGAAATTGAACCAGACTGCAGGATTTTTTGGCTCGAGCTGCGCCGCCCGCTGTAGTGCTTCCTCGGCCGGAGCCACGCGCGAAAGATTCAGTAGCGCAATCCCGAGATTGAGTTGGACCGTGGCGTTGTTCTTATCGAGCGCAGCGGCGTTTTGAAATTCTTTCAGACCCTGATCGAGCTTCTGCTGGTTCAGGTACGCAACGCCGAGATTGTTTGCGCGCATGAGCTGCTGTCGCGTCGATTGCTTTTGCTCTGTTTCGAACAAGAATGCGCTTAAGAAAAGGACCGTAAGAAGAAGAGCGAGTGCAGGGACAGTTCGGCGCAAACGAGACCTCGTGGTGTGAGCAGCTCAGTATAGCTAGGGCTCAAAGGCGTTTTCACCACAGAGCCGCAGAGAATACGAAGAAGACCAGGTGCTTTGTTATTCCTCACCACCAAACCCGGCGGTTCGGAATGACAAAATCACCTTAAAGCTCATCACGCAGGATCCGCCGCAAGATCTTGCCCGAAGGATTCCGCGGAATTGAATTCACGAATCGCACTTCGCGCGGCTGCTTGTAATGCGTGAGACGCTCGCCGACATAGCCGCACAGCTCCTCCGCAGTCGTCCCATTTCCCTTGTGACCTTCGCGCAGTACCACAAAAGCACATGGAATTTCGCCGGCGGTGGCGTCGCGATGACCAACAATGCCGCAGTCGCGAACCAAAGGATGTTCCAGCAGGACAGCCTCGACCTCGGCCGGCGCTATGGCGAATCCCTTGTATTTGATCATCTCTTTCACGCGATCAACGATGCGGTAAAAACCGTTGGAGTCCACCGTCGCAACATCGCCTGACCAGTACCATCCGTCGCGCAATGCGGATGCCGTCGCCTCCGGCGCATTCCAATACCCGAGCATGAACTGTGGCCCGCGCATTACCAGTTCACCCGGGCATGAATCCTGACCGTTCCCAAGGCGACATTCCGTTTGCGCAACCGCCTGGCCGATGGAATCCGGCGCGTATAGATCCGGCTCCAGATAGCCGAGGTGAGTGACTGGAGAGGCCTCCGTCATACCGTATCCCTGGCGAATTCTGATTCCTGTCAGTTTGGTGAAGCGTGAAGCCAGCTCGGGCGCGAGCGGCGCCGCACCAGACTTTGCGTAGCGTACGGAGTGCCGAACCGGGAATCGATTTTCTTCCGCCGCCTGACAGAAGCAGTTGATCAATGGAGGCACCAGCGGCAGAAAGGTCGGCCGTTCGTCGACCAGCAGTTGCAAGAACTTTGCTTGATCAAAGCGCGGTAGCAAAATCAGGGTGCCGCCTACGGCAAGAATTGGATTGAGCACAACGTTCAAGCCATAGATGTGATAGAGCGGAAGGCAACACAACGTGCTGTCGTCTCGCGTGTAAGTCGCTTCTTCTCCCGGCGCGAGCAACTGAAAGACATTTGTGACCAGATTGGAATGCGAGAGCATCACGCCCTTCGGCAATCCAGTAGTTCCGCTGGAATAAGGCAATGCCGCGAGTACTTCTCGCGTATCGCCGTCAAACCTTGGAGAACCCTCGCTGGAACTCCGCAGAAGATCAGAAAACTCACTTGCGCCGGCGACTGCTGTCCGCGTGGTAAGCACTTGTCGCAATCGCGATAATCGAGTGAGATCAACTCCAGCGATCTGCGCTCCATCACTAATCAGGGCAACCGCTTCAGAGTTCTCGAGCTGGTAGCGAACTTCTCGTTCGCGATACGACGGATTCAGCAGCGTCGGAATACAGCCGGCAAGGGTGGTTGCGTGATAAGCCGCGCAAAACTCCCAGGAGTTATAGAGAAAGATTGCGATCACTTCCCCGCGGCGAAAGCGAGTCGCGAGTGAACGCGCAATCCGCTCAACCAGATCCCCGTATTCAGAGTAAGAAACCCGCCTCGGCGGATCGCAGGAGTAATCGACGATGGCCTCTTTGTTGCCGAAGCGTTGGCAAGCCTCGAGAACGAGAGAGTGAACGAATAGACCGGAAGGATCGCGATACAACTCCGCGCGTCGAGAGATCGTAACAGTCATGGCCCGGTGCAGATTGTATGCGATTTCATCCCGCGGGCATCAAGCGTCGTTTGTAGCTTTCGACCGCGAGGTTCCAGACACGCAGATCAAAGAATTGCGGTTCGCATGGACAAAAACGCGTGGAGAAAATTTAAAGATGAACTCGGCGAATTGCTGTCTATCGCGAAAGACTTTGTCTGCCAGATGGTTCGATCGCTTTCGCCCGCTCTTTTCCCCAATTCGGTTTGTTATAATCAGACCAGTTCCGAGCGGGAGTAACTCAGCGGTAGAGTGCGACCTTGCCAAGGTCGAAGTCGCGGGT
>CAYZHX010000280.1:0-2722 GCA_964476905.1 uncultured Terriglobales bacterium | reverse complement strand
GTTCCGTTGCGCTATTCAGCTCCCATGCATCTCCGCCCACCGCCCTGCAGCTTCCATTAGACGAAAGTTGCTCCTTCGGCCGCCTCAACCGCACTATAATTTTCTTTTCCACTGCTCAGATTGCTCGCAGTACTGAACTACTCGCTCAAGGACTATTCATGGCATCAGGGGACTTAGCCGTTCAGGACCTTGCACAAGGTTATGAGCGCAACCGTATCGTTAACGATTTCAGCATTCAGGTAGCCACGGTAAACGGATCGGGATCGCAGTCGGCCAATACCATTCTGCTCCGCAGCCTCTTCCGCATGGGCATTCCGGTCTCCGGCAAAAATCTGTTCCCGTCGAACATCGCCGGCCTGCCGACCTGGTACACGATCCGCTGCAGCAAGCACGGTTACATCGCCCGCAAAAAAGAGATTGACATGCTGGTAGCGATGAATGCCGAGACGGCGAAAGATGACGTGATGTCGCTCGATTCAGGCGCCGCCGTCGTCTATGACGAGCCGCTGAAGCTCGACGCGGTGCGTTCCGACCTCATCTTCTATTCCGTTCCCTACGACAAGCTTGTCGCAACTGTCTGCCCCGAAGCCAAGCTGCGCAAGCTGGTCAAGAACATGATTTATGTCGGCGTGGTTGCCCAGTTGCTCGGCATCGACATGAAGCAGGTAGAAGTCGCACTGCGCAAGCAGTTCGCGAAGAAGATAAAAGCCGCCGACCTGAATATGAACGCCGCTCGCGCCGGATATGACTATGCTGCGGCCTCGCTCACGAAGAAAGACCCGCTCTGGGTTGAGCAGATGAATGAGAACGAAGGCAAAATCATCATCGACGGCAATGCTGCCGTCGCGCTTGGCGCCATGTTTGCGGGAGTCACTGTCGTTACCTGGTATCCGATCACGCCCTCGTCTTCCGTCTGCGAGCAGCTGATTGATTACATGAAGAAGTACCGAATCGGTCCCGACGGCAAGGCGACATTTGCCATCGTTCAAGCCGAGGACGAACTTGCTGCCATAGGAATGGTGCTCGGCGCAGGGTGGGCAGGTGCGAGGTCGATGACGGCGACATCTGGTCCTGGCATCTCGCTGATGACCGAGTTCACCGGCATGGGTTACTACGCAGAGATTCCTGCCGTGATCTTCGACATTCAGCGCGTCGGCCCATCAACCGGATTGCCAACGCGGACCTCGCAAGGAGATGTGCTGTCGACTGCCTTCCTCGGACACGGCGACACGAAAAACATCATGCTCCTCCCCGGAAGCGTGACGGAGTGCTTCACCATGGCGGGCGAAGCCTTCGATCTGGCTGAGCATCTACAGACGCCCGTCTTCGTTCTCTCCGATCTTGATTTAGGAATGAATAACTGGATGTCGGAGCCATTCCCGTATCCGGAAAAGCCGTTCAAGCGCGGCAAGGTGCTCACGGCCGAAGATCTGAATCGTCTTGGCAGTTTCGCCCGCTATAAAGATGTCGATAAAGATGGCATCCCGTACCGCACGCTCCCGGGCACCGACCATCCTGCAGCCGCGTATTTCACGCGCGGTTCCGGACATAATGAGAAGGCGCAATACAGCGAGCGTCCAGACGATTATCAGAACAACATGGAACGTCTGGCGCGCAAGTTTGAAACAGCGCGGTCGATTGTGCCGCGACCCGAAGTAGTCGCCAACAACGGAGCCAAGCTCGGCGTAATCGCTTACGGTAGCAGCGATTTTGCCGTACGCGAGAGCCGGGATCAGCTCAAGCGCGAGTATCGCGTCGAGATCGATTACCTGCGCATTCGCGCGTTCCCGTTCAGCCGGGAAGTGCATGAATTCATCGAGAAGCACGATCGCGTGTACGTGGTAGAGCAGAATCGCGACTCGCAGATGCTTAGCCTGCTGAAGCTCGACATTAATCCGACGCACACTCCTCGGCTGCGCAGCGTCCGCCACTTCAATGGCCTGCCGATCGATGCGCGCTCGGTAACCGACGACATCATCTCTCAGGAAGGTAAGTAGTTCATGGCCTCCACTCCAACTTCCGTTCCCGCACCTAAGACCAACCGCCTCGGATTGCAGGTGCTCGACTATCGCGGCGGCAAGACTACGCTCTGCGCAGGCTGCGGCCACAATGCCATTTCGGAACGTGTCATCGACGCTCTCTATGAGATGGGCGTAAAGCCTGAGCGCGTGCTCAAGCTCTCCGGAATCGGTTGTTCTTCGAAAACGCCGGCTTACTTCGTCAGCCGCGCTCACAGCTTCAATTCCCTGCATGGGCGCATGCCCTCGGTCGCCACCGGCGCAGTGCTGGCAAATCGCAGCATGCTGTCGCTTGGAGTCAGCGGTGACGGAGACACAGCTTCGATCGGAATGGGACAGTTTGTACACCTGATGCGGCGTAATCTGCCAATCATCTACATCATTGAAGACAATGGCGTGTATGGACTCACGAAAGGCCAGTTCTCCGCAACCGCCGATCTTGGCTCGAAGCAGAAGACGGGCGTCATCAACGATCTGCCTGCAATCGATACCTGCGCCCTCGCAATTCAGATGGGGGCTACTTTCGTTGGTCGTTCTTTCTCAGGCGACAAGAAGCAGCTGCTCACCATGCTCAAAGCGGCTATCGCCCATCGCGGAACTGTGATGCTCGACGTGATCTCGCCCTGCGTCACCTTCAATGATCATGAAGGTTCGACAAAATCTTACAAATACGTGCAGGAGCACGAGGAAGCCATCGCAGAGGC
>CAYZHX010000279.1:0-2729 GCA_964476905.1 uncultured Terriglobales bacterium | reverse complement strand
GCCGGAGAATCCGATTCCGCAGGAGTACCTGAGAAAATAAAGCAGGTATGCCCGCCAAGGCCAAGGATTCAACTGACATCGAAGCACTGCGCGACCAGATTCGCCATCACGAGCACCGCTACTACGTGCTCGACGATCCCGAGATCAGCGATGCCGAATTCGATCTGCTCATGCAGCAGCTCAAGAAACTTGAAGCTGCGCATCCTGACCTGATTACGCCGGACTCTCCTACGCAGCGCGTCGGAGGCAAACCGCGCGAAGGCTTTATCAAAGCTCAGCATTCGAGCCCGATGCTCTCGCTGGACAACGCATACAACGAACAGGAATTTCGCGATTGGGCGCGACGCGTTTACGAACTTACTGGCAAGAACAGAGTCGATTTCGTCTGCGAGCTGAAGCTCGATGGCATGTCGCTTGCGCTCTCATACGATGATGGCCAGCTCGCACGCGCTCTCACACGGGGCGATGGAACCACTGGAGAGGATGTCACGAATAATGTGCGCACCATGCCGACGGTGCCGCTGCGCATCGATCACAAAAAACTCTCGACGGTAGGGATTCCTCCTCACTTCGAAGTGCGCGGCGAAGTGATCATGCCGATCAAGGCATTCCAGCGGCTGAACGAAGAGCGCGAACAGCAGGGACTCACCAGGGCAGCGAATCCGCGCAACGCGGCAGCAGGAAGCATTCGCATGCTCGATCCAAAGATCGTGGCCAAGCGGCGGATGGATTACTTCGCATACTTCCTGCTGCGCGACGGCAACAGTTTCCTGCCGAGCCACTTTGAATCGCTGAACATGCTGGAGAAAGCCGGTTTCAAAGTGAATCCTCATCGCCTTCGCACCGATGATCTCGATGAGATTCTCAAGTTCATCAACAAAATGGAAGCGCAGCGCGAGAAGCTTCCGTATGAGATCGATGGAATTGTCGTCAAAGTCGACTCCACACAGCAGTGGCGGCAGCTTGGCTTCACCGGCAAGGCTCCGCGCTGGGCAATTGCTTACAAGTACGCTGCGCGTTCAGGAGTCACGCAGATCGAAGACATCCTTGTACAGGTCGGACGCACTGGCAAGCTGACGCCGCTCGCAGCCCTGCGCCCGGTTCCCATCGGCGGAACAACCGTCAAGCGCGCCACGCTGCACAATCAGGATGAGATTGATCGTCTCGGGGTGAAAATCGGCGATTGGGTGCTGGTCGAGCGCGGCGGCGATGTGATTCCCAAGATAGTAAAGGTCGTCGACGACAAAGATCATCCGCGCGGCCATCGCACATTCGAGTTCCCAACGCACTGTCCCGAATGCGGAGGCAAGGTCGTACGCGCCGAGGGCGAGGCCGACCACCGCTGCGTCAATGCCAAGTGTCCCGCAAAGCTGCGCGAGAGCTTGCTGCACTTTGCTTCTCGTGGGGTGATGAATATCGAGGGCATGGGCGAGTCGCTGGTGAACCAGTTGGCGGATCGCGGACTAGTGAAGGACGTCGCTGATATTTATTCCATCGATGAAGCCAAGCTGCTTTCACTGGAACGGATCGGAAAGAAATCTGCCGATAATTTGCTGCGGGAGATCGAAGCCTCGAAGAAGCTCCCCTTGGAACGGGTGATCCTGGGATTAGGGATTCGTTTTGTCGGCGAACGGACCGCGGAGCTTCTAGCCGAGCACTTCGGCAGCATTGACGCGTTCATGAACGCCAGCTTCGAGGAGCTACAGCAGGTCACGGAAGTCGGTCCGCGAGTGGGCGAAGCCATCACCGAGTTCTTCTCCGAGCCGCGCAACCGCGAGCTGGTCGAACGCCTGCGAAAAGCCGGTCTACGCTTTGAAGGAGAGAAGAAACAACGTGGCACGAAGCTCGCCGGCAAAACCTTCGTTCTGACCGGCACCTTGCCAAATCTGAGCCGCGATGAAGCCAAGAAAATGATCGAGGACGCCGGGGGCAAGGTCTCCGGCTCAGTCAGCAAGAAGACCGACTACGTAGTGGCAGGCACTGATCCGGGCTCAAAGCTCGACAAGGCTCGGGAGTTAAAGGTTTCGGTCCTCGACGAGGATGGGCTAACCAACCTTGTGAAGTAGCAAGAAAAAGGGCGCGGATTCCGGCCTGCGTCGGCCGGCTTTTTCGTAGTGTCCACTGCCAAGGGGCAGGAGTCTGGGACACTGGATCACTTTTAGAACGGCGAATCTGAGCGGCGACAATACCAGCTCGCCTGTCAGAAAGGGCACACCCCCAGTCAGGGTGGGAATTCGGTGCTTTCTTCCCTGCGAGCTGGGCGAGGTGGCATGCAATCACGTCTGAGGCCGTCCTAAGTCGCGATGTCACAAGCGATTGCCTAACAATTTGGAGGATTCCCTGCTAATTCCCTGCACGTTCCCTGGCCGATTGCGAATCGCCTGTGTTCATGCTGGTCTGGCGGCAGAATTTTTTTTTGCGGGAATTTTTTCCCTGCCAAATTCCCTGCGCAGGGAATTTGGCGAAATCGCATCGGGGTACGAAATCCTGGCATTCCACGCAGCAATCCTGCCGCCGGTTGCGAAGCTTCGGACGCGGGTCTCGCACCGAATCAGCGCCACTTAAGGCTTTTCTCCGACGCAAGAACTGCCAGACTAGAGCGCAAGAATTACATCACTTTACGCGCGATCGATGCCTGAAAATCCACATGTGGCGTGCTGGAAATCCGCATTTGAAGCAGAGTTGAACCTAGTTAGGACTAAGTTGAAAACATCTGGCACTTTAGGTGC
>CAYZHX010000278.1:0-2779 GCA_964476905.1 uncultured Terriglobales bacterium | reverse complement strand
GTGCCGGTTCTTGAATTCTTCGCAGACATTGCAACGGCCCACGATCTTCGGGCGCTCGCGGCGAAGGTTCTCTTCAAACCGCGACCAGCGCTGTCCCTGGTTGGCATCGGGATAATTTGGCAGGCGCCCTTGCGCGGTCTGCGTTTCCTTCCCGCCTACGGTTGCATAGCTTGGCACATCAGCATCGTGGACATTCCCGCGCTGATGTGACCGCCCTTCTACGTCTTCCGCGTTGAAAATGGCGTCGCCCTCGATGGTTTCTTCCACGACTTCCGAACCGGGATCATCAATCCGATCGTCTCCACGATGAACAATGTCTCTTGGCCGCGCGTTTGTCACCACATCGGCAGCAGCTCCGGACGATTCGGGTGAAAACTTTGCATTCCGCGAACCCTCCGGTTTCGTGGTCAGGTCTTTGATGTCGCCGCGATCGGCGCCGATCGCGTCGGGAACGAAGGTGAGGCGATCATCGTCGGCGTTCTGGCCTACGCCGATCGGAGTAGTGTCCATCAGCCCGCTCTGGCGATGACGAATTGGGCTCTTGTATCCCGAAATCGGCTCGCCGGAACGCGTGGTGGGAGCAGGGCCTTCCGCCGGAAGGGTGTCGGGAACGAGAATATTTGTGCTACCCGCCTGATGCATTACCCCGCCGGTCTCCTCAAACCCGGAGGCTTTCCGATAATCGCCCTCGTACTTCTCCCAACGCTTCTCATTCCGTACGTTGCTCTCGTCGTATGCAGGCAGAGTTTCGATCTGCTTCTTGGAGAGATCGGTGAGGTACTCGTCTTCCTTGTTGCTGCGCGCGCGAATGCGTTCAGGAGCAACGAGAAAGTGCTTGCTCGTCAGCCAGCCGCCGGTGTCGACGACTACATATCGCAGTTGGCCGGTCGAGTGATCGAAGATCACGTCGTCGATTTTGCCGAGCTTTTCGTCGTCGCGTCCGTATAAAGCGGCGCCACGGATATCATCGGCCTGATTCTCAAAGCGGAAGTCGCTCAGGGTACCCACGTGTGCCATGTCAGTGCTCCTGAAATTGAAGATGACCGGAGTAGCAGAAGGCAAACTCCAGCAAGTACTTGTGATGCGAGCGTCTGAGATTGGGAGGCACGCGGGATCGGGTGATCGGGCCAGGGTCATCGCATGCATCTAAACTGCGGCTGACGGCGAGCCGATCTGATACATTGCCGTGCACGAGTGTTCACTTCACTCGATGCGCCGATCACCGGAGCAAAAACCAACAGGAGGGAAGTTCATGAAGATTCTTCGAAACGTAGCGCTGGCTGCCAGCCTCGCACTGTGCATGCCCGCATTTGCCCAAACAGCCGGACAGGACGTGAAGAACGCCGGCCACGATACGGCCAACGCAACCAAGAAAACGGCTCATTCAGCAAAGCGCGGAACGAAGAAGGGCGTTCACAAAACCGCTCATGCGACCAAGAAAGGCGCGAACAAGGTGGAACAGAAGACCGACACAACCAATCCGAAGTGAAAACTGCTAGTCCCACTGGCGGCAGGTGAGTTCAGGTGGAACAATTCACCGCTGACGCGTGGGACTAATCCGTCTTGCGCTCGATCTGTTCTGCACTCTCAAGCGGCTTGCGTGCGAAGTAGTAGAGCGAGCCGGCTAGCAACGCAAACGTAATCACTGCGAGAACATTGCTGTTTGCGATAGCCGGGAACTTTGTTCCCCACGCAAGCGAGTTCTCCGGCAGCTTGCCTGTGCTCTCGATGAGTTTCACGGCAATGCCGATCAGACCCATGATTCCACCGGCGGCGATCAAGCCGCTGGCAAACAACGAGCCTGGACTCACTTCGCTCTCAGTTGGCGTCTCTCCGGCGCGTTTGGCTGAGGACTCGACCATCCAGCGCACGACTCCACCGACGAAGATTGCGAGCGTCGTCCCAATCGAGAGATACGCGCCGACTGCGAAGGCTAGCGACCGAATTCCGAGCAGCTCAACCACGATTACAAGAAAAACCCCGAGCATCACCAATCCCCACGGCAGCTTGCGTGTGAGGATTCCGTTGATGACCGTGGACATCAACTGCGCTTGTGGCGCCGCAGCCCGCTCACTGCCGATGCCCTGAATCCACTGCACTTCGATCTGTCCCGTCTTGGGATTGTAGAGGTACTTGCCATTCGCAATTTCGGGCGAGTTGATCGCGTTCAGGAGATAGTAGTTGCTGCCCGATTTGGCAACTTCCTGCCCCTGCGCATTCTTGTAGCTGAAGTGAGCGCGATCGAAGGTCTTCTGCCCATTGTTTTCTTCGAGACTGACGCCTTCGGGCAGATGATTGATGTTGATCTGCTTTGTCAAAGGCCGAAATTCTTCCAGGCCTTTGTTCATTCCGGTAAGCGTGTAGCCGACGGCGAAGGTAGAAATCGTTACGCCAATCAGCAGGGCGGCCTGCTGCGCTCGCGGAGTCGCTCCGAGAAGATAGCCAGTCTTCAGATCTTGCGAAGTATCTCCGGCATTCGATGAGGCGATGCAAACCACGCCGCCTACAGCAAGCGCCAGCGCGCCAAATGCGGGAGCCGTCCAACCGAGCGCAAGGAATATTGCGGATGTGGCCATGAGGGTAGCAATCGTCATTCCCGAAACGGGATTCGCTGAGCTGCCGATCAGGCCGGTAATGCGCGACGAGACGGTTACGAAGAGGAATCCAAAGACAACAACGAAAATTGCAGCCGCTATATTTGCCAGGATGGACGTCTGCGCTCCGGGTATTGGCTTGAATGTAAGGAATGCCCACATGGCAATGATCAGCAGGACAGAAC
>CAYZHX010000277.1:0-2790 GCA_964476905.1 uncultured Terriglobales bacterium | reverse complement strand
TACTTCTACGGATTTGTTGGCGTTGGGCTCGCATGGCAGATTCTCTTCCTAATCATTGCCAGTGATCCCATCCGTTATCGCGGTGTAATGCCGGCCGGAGTCCTTGAGAAGCTTGCCTTCGCGCTTGCAGTTTATGTGCTATTCGCAAGACAGCGGGTTGAGGCATCTATGGCGGCAGCCGCGACGATCGACCTCGTTTTGGCAATGCTCTTCATCGCCGCATTTGTGAAGACGCCGGCCCTGGAGCGGTCGCGGCATTTCGGTAGAAATCGCGAGTTTCGCGGAGCCTAGGACCGTAAGCTGCTGATTCTAAAGGTAAGATCGCTCGCGACTTTCACTCTGCAAGCTGGTCTGCATAGAATAGAAGTGAGACTCTCCCCTTGAGGTAATGTATGAAGCCCAAATCCATTTTCGCTGCAACTCTGGTGTTGGCGGCTCTTGTAAGCACCGGTCTGGCGCAGTCGTTTGGAGTTGCTGACAAGAGCGGTGATCAGGGACGAAACGTCACGGGCCAGGTTCTCACGAAATCTGATGCGCCTTTGTCTGAGGCGATCGTCTACCTCAAGAACACCAAAACGCTGACCATTAAGAGCTTCATTACGGAAAAGGACGGCGGGTACCGGTTTCACGGCCTCTCGCAAAACGTCGACTACGAGATCTATGCCGACTATCGGGGACAGAAGAGCTCGACGAAGACCATCAGCTCCTTCGATAACCGAAACAACATCACACTGAACATTCGGATCGACGCTCAGTAAATCCGGGACACAGCTCCGGGTTCATCGCAGCTAGTCTCGTTCCGCGCCTACCAATTGTGCGCCACGCTTGGGTCGCCGATTTGCCTGAAGGATCTTCTTCCGCAGACGCAACGTTTTCGGCGTCACCTCGGCGAACTCGTCATCAGAAATGAATTCGATGGCCTGCTCGAGATTGAGGGCTTTGAAAGGCACGAGCCGAATCGCTTCATCAGCGGTGGAAGCGCGCATGTTAGTCAGCTTCTTCTCGCGCACAACATTCACGTCGAGATCAACGTCACGGGCGTTCTCGCCGATGATCATGCCTTCGTAAACGTCGGTGCCGGGTCCCACGAACAACTCTCCGCGCTCCTGCAGATTGAACAAGGCGTATGCGGTTGCAACTCCGGGGCGATCGGCGACTAAGGCGCCGGTTAGTCGCTGAGGAATCTCGCCCTGATATTCGGTGTAACCGTCAAACAACGAATTCATGACGATTGTGCCGCGGGTGTCGGTGAGAAGTTCGCTGCGGAGGCCAATTAGCCCGCGGCTAGGCACGCGGAATTCAAGCCGGACGCGTCCGTAACCATGATTGTGCATCCTGGTCATCTCGCCCTTGCGCGGCCCTAGCTTCTCGATGACGACTCCGACGAAGCTCTCAGGAATATCAATCGTGAGATGTTCAACCGGCTCCATCAGCTTGCCATCGATCTTGCGCGTGACAATCTCCGGCTTCCCGACCATGAGCTCGTAGCCTTCACGGCGCATGGTTTCAATCAATATTGAAAGCTGCAATTCGCCGCGTCCCATCACCTTAAAGTTGTCGGTATTGGCAGTCTCTTCAACCTTGAGGCTGACGTTGGTGAGCAGTTCCTTTTCGAGACGCTCGCGCAGATTGCGTGATGTAACGTACTGTCCTTCGCGACCTGCGAAGGGAGAAGTATTCACCGTGAATTGCATTGCGATCGTGGGCTCATCGATCACAATCGGTGGTAGCGGAGCGGGGGACTCGATTCCCGTAATGGTTTCGCCAATGGTGATGCCGGTGACACCAGCGACGGCAACGATGTCGCCGAGTTCGGTCTTGTCGATATCAACCCGTTTTAAGCCGCTGAAGGAGAACAGCTTTGTGATCTTTACTGGCTGAATCGATCCGTCACGTTTGGCTATACCGATTTCCTCCCCGTTCTTCAGCGTGCCATTGAAGACGCGCGCAATTGCGAGCCGCCCGAGATAATCGCTGTAATCGAGGTTCGCGACCTGAATTTGTAGTGGACCCTCGGCGTCTCCCGTCGGCGCAGGAATGTGTTCGAGAATCGCTTCGAATAACGGCTGCAGATCGCGGCCGGGCGCATCGGCCGCCGTCGATGCTGTTCCCAATTTGGCATTTGTATAAAGAACCGGGAATCCAAGCTGATCTTCTTTCGCATCGAGATCGATGAAGAGGTCATAGACCTCGTTGAGCACCTCTTGCGCGCGAGCGTCGGGCCGATCGATCTTGTTGATCACCAGCACCGGCGGCAGTCCGGCTTCAAGAGCTTTACTGAGCACATAGCGCGTCTGTGGAAGAGGCCCTTCGCTGGCATCGACCAGCAACATGACACCGTCGACCATCTTCAGGGCGCGCTCAACTTCGCCGCCAAAATCGCTGTGTCCGGGAGTATCGACAATGTTGATTTTTACATGGTGATAGAAGATTGCAGTGTTCTTGGCCAGAATGGTGATGCCGCGCTCGCGTTCGAGTTCGTTCGAATCCATGACGCGCTCGGCGACTATTTCGTTCGAGCGGAAGGCTCCGCTCTGGCGGAGCATGGCATCCACCAGAGTCGTCTTGCCGTGATCGACGTGCGCGATGATGGCGATGTTGCGTATAGAAGAATTCAAAACAGCACCTTTCTCATACCACGCTTTCAGCTTCTCGGGCCATTGCTCCTGGCTCGGCCATCAAGCTTGGAGGCCATCCAAGGCGCCAGCTAGCGATTTGCGAGTGCTCCTCATTCGCTCATCTGAGTTGAGCCCCTATAAGGCCGTCGCGCTAACCTGATGTTAACAGGCA
>CAYZHX010000276.1:0-2817 GCA_964476905.1 uncultured Terriglobales bacterium | reverse complement strand
GAAGCCATAGCTATTTCGGCGCAGGCGACTGACTCGTAGTCGGCGGAGGATTGCCCTGTCCCGATCCGATACCCCGGGTTGCGGGTGGCGTTGCCATCGCAGGACGTGCCGCGGTGCCTTCAGGACCGAAGTAGGCGTCGTTGTATTCGGCCTTACTGCCGCTAGTAATCTTCTGCCGCGAATCCTCCAGATGCTGCTGGGTGAGTCGACGTTTTATGTCGTCTTTCACCTGATCGAATGGCAATTGTTTCTTGGAATCAAGCTTGTAGATCGTGTATCCGACTGAGTCGGAGAAAACTTCCGAGACATCTCCCTGATTCAATGCGAAAATCTTCGCTTCCTGAGCCGGTGCTAAGCTTCCTCGTCTTCGCGAGCCGAACTTCGTGCTTGGGGGAGTCGTCGTGTTCTTCAGTTGTTCGTAAGCTTTCTTCTCAACATTTTCGGGATCCTGGCCTGAGGCAAGATCCTTTCGCGCAGCATCGGCGATGGCCTGCGGATCTAAAGACGCAGTCTGCGACTGTTCTTGTGAAGTTCCAGGCGCGGTGCTCGGTGTGCGAGGAATAAAAATACGCGTCAGCGTCACTTCCTCAAAGGCGGAAGGATTTTGATCGTAATAGGACTTTTCATCGCTTTCGCTCACATTCGCAGCCTCGGTTTGGAGCTTGCGCTCAGCGGTTTGCGCCAGCACCTGTAAGCGCGCGATCGCCAGTTGCTCCTCGTACTCTGGATCTTTGGTAATTCCCAGCTTCACGCCTTCATTTGCCGCAGTGAGAAGCTGCACGTATCGTGTGGCGATCTGGCGATTCACAGTAGCAGGCGCGTTTGGAGCCACAGCTTTCAAGAGCTTCTCAAATTCCGCACGTGTGATCTGAGTCTTGCACGATGTTGGCGATGGCGCTGACGCTGTCTTGGTACTGGGGTTGCGGGAAGCAGACTGGTGAGCTGGGGCCGAAGCCTTCGCAGTTCCATTCAACGAAATATCGCAGACCCCACCGATGGTAATGATCGGCGTACTTTCAGGCACGGTCTGAGTAGAAGGAGCCGTCGGCACGGGAGCGGTGTTCGAAGCCGCGGGTGACGCTTGCGCTGCCCCCGGGCTTCCGGAACTTACGTCTGGTGTTGTCTGTGCAAATAGAACTGAACTACAGGCGAGAACGCAAATACAAAACAGAAATGAGTGACGCTGAATCAAAATGCCTCCAAGATGATGCGGGAAAATCGATGCTAGCACATGAAAAAGGATTGCTGCCGGGGGGCCAGCGGGGCCGTATAACATTAAGGTACCAGCTCGATGGCCACCTCCTACATTTCCGGCGCTGATCGCGTACGGAGCGAGAAACGGTCCGTGGCCCGCAATTCCGTCATCGCGGCCGTCGCGATTACCGGGCTGAAAATCTTTGTCGGACTTGCCAGTGGCAGCTTGGGACTCATCTCCGAGGCCGCCCATTCCGGCCTTGATCTGATTGCTGCGGTCATAACATTCTTTTCTGTCGGTGTCTCCGACAAACCTGCAGATGCCGATCATCAATATGGCCATGGCAAAGTCGAGAACTTCTCTGCGTTTATCGAGACCGGATTACTGCTGATCACTTGCGTCTGGATCGTCACCGAGGCTGTCCGCAGACTGTTCTTCCACCATGTATCGATCGAACCCTCGATAGCAGCATTTGGGGTTCTGTTCCTCTCAATGGCCGTCGATTTCTGGCGTTCGCGTGCACTCGGTCAGACGGCTATTCGATACGACAGCCAAGCCCTCGAAGCCGACGCACTGCATTTCACGACAGATATCTGGTCGAGCGGCGTTGTCGTAATCGGACTTGCCCTAGTTTGGCTGGGACATCGAGTCGGAGTTCCGTCGCTGCGTATCGCCGATCCCCTGGCCGCTCTGGCGGTCGCTGGAGTAATCATCTATGTGAGTTCGCGTCTGGCGCGGCAGACCATCGACGCCCTGCTCGATGCAGCTCCCACCGGAGTGCGCGGACAGATCATACGTGCTGTCGGCGACATTCATGGCGTACTCGAGGTCGATCGAGTTCGCGTACGCCGCGCCGGCAACCGATACTTCGCCGAGGTTCAGGTGGCGATGAATCGCAATGCAACTCTGCAGCATTCAGAGAGCATGGCTTCTTCGGTTAGCGAGGCGGTTCACAGCGTGCTTCCCGATGCTGACGTAACGATTCGCACACTTCCTCGAGCAACCGGCGCGGAAAGTATTTTCGATCGCATCCACGCTGTGGCTGCGCGGCATAATCTCGGCGTTCATGACGTAAACGTTCAGGATCTAAATGGGAAGCTGCACGTCGAACAGCATCTGGAGCTTGACGAGCGCATGTCACTGAAGAACGCGCACGACTTCGTCACCGTACTCGAAGCAGAGATGCGCAGCGAAGTTCCCGAAATAGACTCCATTCTCACGCATATCGAGAGCGACTCAGCGACAATCGAAACGGGAGACGCCACTTTTCACGACGCCTCCCTGGAAAAGAAACTGAAAAACATCGTAGGTAAGGAGTTTCCCGAGATCATCGACCTTCACGAGATCGTGCTGAAGCGAGTTCGCAACCGCATTTACCTGTCGTGTCACACGACATTGCCAGATGATCTCTCATTAGCGCGAGTACACGATATTTCGACGGCATTGGAAATTCGCTTCAAGCAGGCAGCGCCTGAGCTTTTCAAGGTACTCATCCATACAGAGCCGCAGACGGATAATCGAAGATAATCAAGACAAACTTCAACCTTCCGAGGGAAACTAAAGAAAGATATGCAAAAGCATAAAGTGGTCGTATTCAGCCAGCCTGGCTGACCGCCGTGCCG
>CAYZHX010000275.1:1567-2854 GCA_964476905.1 uncultured Terriglobales bacterium | reverse complement strand
GTGATGTTCTCGTTGGTGCCAAAGACATCCTGAGAGCGGTCGTTGCCATAAACGTGCGTGGATACGAAATCCGCAGGGACATTTGCGGAAACTACATGCTGAATAAACGCATCCGCCCATGCTGCCTGCGCCGTCGCCGGCCCGCCGACGCGCAGGCGCGGACTCACCGCCTTCACCGCGCGAGCTGTATGGTCGTAAAGCTCAAAATAAGTCTCCTGCTTCGGCTCACCGGCCCAGAAGTCGATGTTGGGCTCATTCCATACCTCGAAGTACCACTGGCTCAGCTCGTCAATCC
The DNA here is from genome assembly GCA_964476905.1 of uncultured Terriglobales bacterium. Lineage (GTDB taxonomy): Bacteria > Acidobacteriota > Terriglobia > Terriglobales > Acidobacteriaceae > Gp1-AA112. The sequence continues at coordinate 2,559 of CAYZHX010000275.1, read as the reverse complement.
CATATCGGGAAAGAAGATGCTGCGCGAAGGCAGTGATGAGCGCATCCCATTTTGCGTAGTCTTTCGGCGCCGAAGGCGATGGCTTGTACCAGAATGCGTGCAGCACAGGACTTGCAGCCAGCTTCTTGGGCATGAAGCTGATTTCGACAAACGGCTTTATTCCGTGCGCCAGCAGTCCATCGTAGATTTGGTCGACGTAAGAGAAGTTGTAGACCGGATTGCCCTGCGCGTCCTCGTCATAGACGCCGTTTTCATCCTGGAGGATCGCGTGAAAGCGGACATACTTGAAACCGGTGATCCCGCGCACCCAGTCAAGATCGCGTCGATAGCTGTCGCGCATCGTCAGGTTCGCGCGTCCCGAGCCGAACATTTCTTCCCAAAAATGTGGAAACGGAGTCGAAGCTGCGGAGAGGTCTACACGCACTACCTCATTCGTGGCGCCACTCGGTGCTTGCTGCGATACACCCGGCAAGCTCATCAGAAGACTCAGAATGAGTCCTGACATGAAAGAGCTTTTGATCATGATCTTTGTGTCTCGTCGTGGGCAATCGGTAAAACAAGGCTGTAGTAAAACGTTTTACCAATGAAGAATCTGTATCATTCTGGTAAGACGACTGTCAAGACTTCAGAAACACGTATAAATTCAGAAAGCGGAATCGGACGGAGATATCTTTGCTGACACGTCGAGAGCTCATGCGTCTTGCGAGTGGAATTGCGGTGAGTCTCGCGATGCCGTCGTGCAGCTTTGCGCAGAAGACATTCAAGCCGCCGTCCGGAGCTCCCTACGAGGGCACCGACGATCAATTGCTTGATGAAATTCAGCGTGCCGGCTTCGACTTTTTTTGGAATGAAGCGAGCGCACAAACCGGCCAGGTAAAGGATCGAGCTTTGGCGGCCGGCGGAGACACGCGACGCATGTCGAGCATTGCAGCGACCGGATTCGGGCTGGCCGCACTGACGATCGCTGATCGGCGCGGATACAGAAAGTCTTC
>CAYZHX010000275.1:0-1467 GCA_964476905.1 uncultured Terriglobales bacterium | reverse complement strand
TGGAATCACTACAGCGAGCTGATGATGATTTATCTCCTCGCCGTCGGCTCTCCGACTCATCCGGTCTCGCCGGAGACGTGGAATGCTTGGAGTCGTCCAAGAATTTCATTTCAAGGAATCGAATACATCTCCGGCAATGATCCGCTGTTCATTCACCAGTATTCGCAGGCATGGTTCGACTTTCGCCACAAACGCGACAAGTACGCGAACTACTTCGAAAACTCAGTAAAGGCGACGAAGGCCCACAAGCTCTTCTGCATTTCGTTGTGCAATGAGTTCCCAGACTTCTCCGAGAACCTGTGGGGCATCAGCGCCTCGGACTACAGACAGGGTTACACCGCGTGGGGAGGCCCACCTCGCATAGGACCGATCGACGGCAGCATTGTCCCTTCGGCCACCGGCGGATCACTGCCGTTCCTCTTTGAAGATTGCATTAAGGTCCTCAGGACCATCCGCGGGCCATATCGGGAAAGGGCCTGGACGCGCTATGGCTTCGTCGATGCGTTCAATCCACTTGACGACTGGTACGACAAGGACGTGCTCGGTATCGATCTGGGAATCACGATGCTCATGGCGGAGAATCACAGAACCGGCTTCGTTTGGGAAACATTTATGAAGAACCCGGAAGCACAATCCGCCATGCAGAAGGTCGGGTTTCGATCGTTATCGAATTAGCCATGAATTGCGGGGGCGGCATGGTCAACCGCGCCCGCAAGCATGACTATGCTTCAGAACTGAAAACGTGCTTGGAGCTCGACCACTCTACCCGCCAATGCGTTCGAGGTTCCCGGTGTTCCAAAATGGGGATCCTGAATGATTGTGCTCGGCGTATTGAAGGTATACGGTGCGAGGTTTAAATGGTTGAACACGTTGAACGCATTCATCCGCACCTGCAGAGAAGCTCCTTCGCGAACGAAGGCGACTGGGAACTCCTTGCCGAACGTTAGATCTACCTGTTGGTAATTGGGCCCACGGAACGAGTTACGGCCAACTCCGGGAGCGCAGGTTAGAGGCGTGCAGTTATTGGGTCCAGGATTAAAGAACTTGAGTCCACCGCCAGGAAAGTTAGTACCGTTAATTAACGCATTATTGCTCGTATCTCTGCCGGCTCCGCCCAAATATGCGACCGGTCGAATCGGGCAGATGCCAACTTGGGCAACCGTCGTTATGCAGTTATTGCTGAGTGGCGTCCACGGAAATCCCGTCTGATAGGTGTAAATCGGGCTGAGCTCCCAACCGCCGACTATCTTGCCTAGCAGTGAACTGCGTCCACCTAAATAGGGCGACCTCGCCGCCGCGGAAAGAACGATAACGTTCGCCGCGTCGTAGTCGGATGGTCCATATTCGGTCGACAAGTCTCGCGGATAGGTCTCGTTCGCTGATGCGTTCGCTCCCTCTCCGAAAGATGCCGTGTCGAGACTCTTGCTCCAGCGGTATTTGAGTGCCACCTGGAAGTTGTTTACGAAG
>CAYZHX010000274.1:0-2924 GCA_964476905.1 uncultured Terriglobales bacterium | reverse complement strand
GTTTGCATTGTGCAGTGAGTCGCGCACGAGGTGCGGACGAATTGTAATCAGTAGCTCGGCATCATCGGTCTGTTTGTTATGCAGCGAGGTACCCGGACCTAGTATGGGAAGTTGAGCGATACCGGGCAAACCTTGCAGGCTTAGCTGCTCCTGTCGTGTAACCATTCCTGCCAACACTGCGGTCGCACCGATTGGAACTCCAATGGTTCCCTTGTACTCGCGATTTGTGATCACAGGGACACCATTGAGTTGAGTGGCTCCAAGACCGCGAAGTTGGAACTCCAGGTTGAGAGAAACGTCGCGCGCGCCATGGATAGTAGGTGTCGCTTTCAATGTGAGGCCCAGGTCCTCATATGAGAACGATGGGAACGGAGCCGTGAAAGAGCCGTTGCCCAAGACCTGAGAGATTGCTGCAGTGTTGAAGATTGGTGCGAAGCTCGCGTTCAGAATCGGATAACGTGTTCCATCGCGAAATGTTGCCGCATCGCCTTGTTCAGCGCGAAGCGTCACACTATCAAGCGACCGGAATGATGAAGTGTTTAACGACGCGTGCAACGAAGTTCCAGGAACGATGACTCCGCTTCGAGAAATTCCTCCTCCGAAGGTCGCGATGGGCTGATTGAGAATTGAGTTCTGCCCTCCCGCTGCTAACCCCGCAAGCAGAGCGGCGATCGTTGAGCTATTGGCCTGATTGATAGCGCCGCTGGAGATCAGTTGATTGATCAAGTCCTGATTTGCGCCGCTCAGCAGCTTCTGAGCTTCCGTATTCACGTTGAAGAGGGTGAACTGTGTCGGGATGGCTAATCCAAGATCGCGCGCTAAGGTTTGTTCTACTTGATACACATTTACCTCGAGCATGACCTGCGGTTTTCCGGAGTAAAGATCTTCGAGTACGCGCGTGGCGGCATCGAGCATCGGCATTGGCGCACGCACAGTCACTTGGTTGGAACTAGTTGCGGGCATGACGAAGCGAATATCGAAAATCGTGTGCAACAGAGTGACGGCGTCATTAATGTCCTGCGGCGAGGTGGCGTCGCCGATGTAAAACGTGCGCATCGCCAGACGCTCAAAGTTTCTCCGGTTTTCTGGAGTATCGGCGAATATGAGCGCCTGATTCTCGGAGACGGGAACATAAAATGTGTCCGTCATCTGCGATGCGATCGTGATTGCTGTGGCAAAGTTGACACCGTCGATCTCAAAGCGCTGCTGTTTGCTGGTGACGGAGTTGTCGATCAGCGGACGTATGCCGTAGGCATTCCAGACTTCATTTAGCAGACCGCGAGTGTCGCCTTTGTAGTGGAAATCGTGAGGCGCGTCCTTGGGCGTCAGATACACGTCATCGGCATCGCGATATCTAATCTTGGGAGTCTCAGCGCGGCTGCCTGACCCTTGTGTCAGAGCAGACTGCAATCCGGTCTGAGCGGCAATGTTTTCGGGATCGATCGCGAGAGCCGCGCGAAATTGTGCAATGGCATGTTCGGTTTGATTGGCAGCAAGATCCTGCGTTGCGTCTCTGAGCTTTTGACGAACGTCGTTCTGTTTCAGCAGGTCCTGTGCAGTGAGGACCTCGACATTGTTTGGGTCGAGTTCAACGGCCTCATCAAGGAGCCCCTTCGCACGGGTGAAGTCGCCAGCTCGGATCGAATCGATCGCAGCCGCGTAATCCCTTTCGGCCTTCTTGCGATTGCGCTCGTTCTTGCTGGCCCCATATGCGGGACACAGGAGGCAAAGGCCAGCGATCACAACGAGACACTTACGCATGGTGAGATTCTAGTCGAGTTGCAGGAATTGAACGAAGCAGGACAGCTTTCTTGCAACTAGGTTCGGATGAGGTCGCGGCAGCAGGATATGCAGATTTCCGGCGCATGGGCGAGAAGTTCTTCGAAGCTGTAGATTCCCGTTGCGACGGCAATTGCGGGGATGTGATTCGCGTGCGCAGAACGGATGTCGGCAGGCGTGTCCCCCATGACATACACACTTGCATCGCGACCGCGAAGGTCACGCGCTTTCTGTACTCCAAAGGCAATGATGTCGTCGCGTTTTTCCCGTTCTCCGGAGAAAGCTCCGAACGAGAAGTAATCGAGCAAGCCACAGGCGCGGAGCTTTGCCCAACCAACTGGTTCGAGGTTGCCGGAGGCTACGCCGAGAAGTTTTCCTTCCGCTGCAAGAAGCTCTATCAATTCCCGAATTGATGGACAAAGCTCGGGACGAAGATTAGAGGCATTGCGCTCAACTTCCTCGGTCATGATCCGCAGCACATCGGGCAATTTGGGACGCCATTCACTCTCCGGCACTCCGGCAACTTCGAGGTAGGCGCGAAGAATGCCGACATCCGTATTCCCATGAACGGGAACGCCGTCGATGCGGAAGTCGAGTCCGAAGACTTGTTCCACGGCATGATGAAACGCGTAGTAGTGAACAGCGTCTCGGCTGTTAAGCAGTGTGCCGTCGATATCGAAGAGATAAGCGTCTGCAGATTTCCAATCAAAGCCAGGCTCTACGTGAAGCAAAGAGCTCTGGTTAGTAGCAATTTCGGCAGCACCTGCCCAGCCGGTCTTCAGATCCGGACCAGAAGTACTAACAGAGTGCTCTTGCTTTGATTGTGTCCCGATTGCCTCGTCGTCCGCTTGGCGAAGCTTCATCCCATCATCGTACAGCTTTTCTCTCCAGCTGTTCCAATTCGGGGCGAGCGCTGCGCGGAGGACGGCGAGCGCCGTTGCGCAGCTCTCCCAGGTCGAGATTCAGTTCAGATATGGTGCGGCTGAGAGTATTGCGATGCATTCCGAGCTCGCGGGCTGCCTTGCTCTGATTTCCATGATTGCGGTCGAGCACGTTCATGATGAAGCGCTTTTTGAATTCGCGGACTGCCTCAGAATAGAGAATGCCGGACTCATGCATTTGCGCGACGAGTGCCTCAAGCTGGT
>CAYZHX010000273.1:0-2929 GCA_964476905.1 uncultured Terriglobales bacterium | reverse complement strand
CGGTCATGCAACGGAGTTAGCTTTGCCATGTCCTAATCGACTCCTTGTGAGTTGTGTAAGAATTGAAGTTATGTTCCCAAACTATTGAAAATACGAGCAAACTTTTGATCGCCATCCGTGAGCGACAACCGGGGAAACAGGCCGTCAGAATAGGCGGGCGTTAGCGACTGTTAGCACTTACGCCTTACGAGTGCTAATTCTAGAGAAGGCTGTTCTGGCTGTCAAGAGGCGAGCTGTGGAAGTTGAGTGAAAGACACTCAATGGCGCACACCGAGCGAAGGGGCCCCTCGCCCGAGGTTACCATCGTACATTGACCACTCAGAGAGCCACCGATAGGCTCCCCTCATGGCTCTCGCAACGCAGGAAAAGACGTCTTCGCCGAACCCGCTGAATCTGGTTACACCCAATGACTGGGTGCTGATCAAGGCTGGTGCGCGCCAGATGAAGTTCGCAGCCGGTGATGTCATGATTCACCAGGATTCTCCCGGTGGAACACTCTTTGTCTTGCGCAGCGGAAATGCGCGCGTTGAATCCAGCGGATTTCTGCTTACTAAGATTGGGCCGGGTCAGGTGTGCGGGGAAATCGCGTTCCTTGAGAACTGCCTATGCACTGCCACGGTGACCGCGGAAACCGAAGTCGAAGTCGACGCGATTGACTGCGACGAACTGCACCGAATCTTCCGCATGTTTCCCCACGTAGGATCCCGCTTCTATCACTCACTCGCTGTGCTGCTCTCACGACGCTTGCGGGAAACTTCGCATAGCTTCCTCGAAGCCCAAAAGCGCCTGTTCTAAACAGAACCGCCGGCGGTAGCCGGTGGGGCAGCCGCTTGTGTTGCGGCTACGCCAGTTTCAGAATGCCGACGATGTCGCAAGTCCGGAGCTGGCCATTCGGCCATCTCCGGCCCACCGCCTACCGGCGCCGGTTCTGTTGTTGCTCTGCTTCCACCATTTCCCGAATTGCACTTACAACCAACTCGGGCTCGTCGAGCTGAATCCAGTGGCCGCTCTTTTCCGCCGTTACCAGTTTCGTGCGGCTTGAAATCCGCCGCGCGTACTCGCGCTGATCAGTTGGATGTTCATTCTGCGCGCCGACGAGCATCGTAACGGGCAAATCCAAAAGGGGAAATTGAGAAGCTTCGACTACGCTCTCGGCCAGGCACTCGAAATGCCGCGCCATGCCTTCGAAACTCTTCGCCTGCTTCCAATGGCAGGCAACCAGAGGCCATGTCTCCTCCGGCATCTTGCGTACTTGACCGCCAATGCGGTCGATGACCTCTGCAGCCCGTCCGCTCCATGCTTTCGCTGCGGCGCGCGGCAGTAGTCGATTACCGGCGATGAGCAGGTTCAAAAGGACACGTACCAGTCCGAGTCGCGCTGCTAGCGCCCCGCGCCGGGCGAGGCGGATGCCATGCGCAATGATTCGCTGCCGGCGTTCAGTGATCGGAGTCCACTCGGCCGGATCCAGTGGATCGACCAATACGAGCCCAGAAGTCTCATTGCGGAACTCTGTGGCAAATGCACGCACGATCAAACAGCCAAATGAATGCCCAACAAGAATGTAAGGAGCCGGAACGTGAGCAGCCTGAAGTAAAACATGAAGTTGGTGGCCCAAAGCTGTTGGCGTGCATGGCTGATTGCAGAGATCGCTCCAACCAAGGCCGGCGCGATCATAGCTGCAGACACCCGCGAATTGCGCGACCTCACTTTGCACTCTGCGCCAGTTCAGCGACGAAGCAGAAATTCCCGATTCAAGAATGACGGAAGGCCCTGAGCCGATTTCATACAGATGAAGATTGTGGCCGCCGACATCGATGAGCCGGCCAGGGGCAGGAAAGCCCCGTTCATCAGAGCGCAATCCGATCGTTTGATAAGCGATGCCAGTGACGACCGCAACCGCTGCGATCCCGATGACGATGGCGAAATAGATCACGCGGAGGGTCAGTCCGACACGGCGAGTTCGCCGGGCAGGATCGGACGCGTGCGCGGGAGATACCCCCGCACTGCCAGTGCTCCCATGAACGCGAGCACGCCCACGAATCCACAGAGACGAAGAACATCGAAGCTTCGTCCGCGGGGCAGCCACCACCACAGCAGTCCCAAGACGGGCTGTGCTACAACGCAAGCCCAGACTGTGCCATAGAAATATCGCCGTTCATGCCCTTCGCCGACGGTTGAGCGCTTCACGCGCGGGAGTAAACCGAGAGCTCCGAGAATCCAGAAAGTCGCGGCGAGTGGAAAATAGAACTTCGAGTAGATCTGCTGCAATCGCCAATGCCCCGTGATGATCGCGCCGACGAGTCCGCTGATATTCAGCACGGCATACGTAATCAATTCACTCCAGGCGAGCGTATAGCAGATTCGCCGATAAAGAGGATTCGGACGATCCTCGGTAAATCGAATGATGTATGGCTTCGGCTCCACTCCGGGGAGCTGCCCGCAAAGGCCGGCTATCCCTGTCCCGATTATCACAATCCCAAGCCACGCAGTCATGTACGGATGCACTCCGTGCGCGAACAAATCGAACGTGAACGGTCCGGGAGCGAGATAGAAGACCGCGATCCAAATCGGCCAATGAGCGAAGCGGTAGTGCAGCTTGTTGCGCTCGCGAATCTTGCGCTCACTGGCGTACTCGAAGCGGACTGCGACGGAGGAGTTCGACATCAGCAAGGGGCTCCGCTGGTCAATATCCCACAGAGCTTGCGGCCACATCAACCGTCGCTCCGATTCCGTACTTCAGTGCAAGAAAACGCTGCAAAGAAGCCGGCAATGCTTCCGCCAGCTCTTGCCACGTGAGCAGCTTGCAGCGCGTCCGCAGCTGCGAAGTAGAAATTGCTCCGAGCACCTCAAACCATTCTTGGATTAAATCCGTGCGACGCGCGTCGGTGATGAGGCAAAAGCTTGCGTTGTGAGCGTTTGCGGCGAGGAC
>CAYZHX010000272.1:0-2959 GCA_964476905.1 uncultured Terriglobales bacterium | reverse complement strand
GTCCGTCCCCATCTTTCGAATCAGCAAACGCTCCGTCTGTCCCCATGTTTCCGTCCCCATGTTTCCGTCGCGCTCAGAATGGGTCGGCGAACTTCGGATCGTTCAGGAACACGTTATCCGTCAGAGTATTCAAGAAATTGACGAGGTCTTGTTCGTCCGAAAATGACAGGTTCAGCCTGCGAACGGTGCCATCTGAGTTGCGAAGCAGCGGGTCCAGGTCAGGATTGTCCTGCACGCTGAAGTTGTAAAAGTCGATCACCTGCTGCAATGCCGAAAAACGGCCGTCATGCATGAACCATATTTTTGCGCCGACATTGCGCAGCGACGGCGCCTTGAACTTTCCCGAGCCGGCGCCGATATCTTGGGTCACCAGGTCCAAGCCGATGTTGTGGATCGTGTCACTCACGTGTCCGCCGGTGGTGTGACACTGCGCACAGCCCAGGCTGGTGAACAGCGCCTGACCGTGCTGCTCTGAGGCAGTGAACACAGCGGCAAAGTTCGGATTGCCGTTCGTGCCTGCTGCGAATGCCTGGTCGAACTTCGACTGGTAGCTGACCATGGAGCGTATGAACTGCGCCAGCGCCGACGACATGCGATCGGGCGTGATGTCGGGCGTGCCGAATGCAGCCTGGAACAGGCCAGGATAGTACGTGGTCTGCGCCATTTTCGGTATCAGCGTTGAAAGATTGTTGCCCATCTCAACAGAGTCTTGGATCGGCTGCAGGACCTGGTCTTCGAGCGTGGCGGCGCGCTCGTCGGAGAAGAAATGTCCGCGCTGATAGAACTTGGCGTTGGAAAGGGTCATACTACGTCGCTTCGTCAGGCCGCCTTGAAAGCCGACGCTCAACTGGTTGATATCTCCGAATCCGAGCCGCTGTTGATGGCATGAACCGCACGAGGTGGTGTTGTTGACCGAGAGGAGCCTGTCATAGAACAAAACACGGCCGAGCGTCGCGCCGGCATTCGTGATGGGATTCGTGGCAGGCGTATTGTCAGTGCCCGCAAGGTTCCCTGCCGGCGAATTGGGATCGGTGTAATGCTTCGGAAGATTGGTGACCGCATAGGCCACGTAGTCGAACATGACGGTCGGCAGATTGGGTGGCGCCGGGAACGGTATGTCGACCGAGACGCCTTGTGATTGCGTGTTGTTTGGATTCCGGACCGTGACGGTCACGGTGCTGGAGGCTGTCGCGGAGTGTCCTGGGATTGTGGCTACGATGGCGCCGGCCGCATTGAGCCCGCCGACGATTATGTCTGAACAGCACAAAATGCCCGGTCCCTGTGGGTGGATGATCCCGGTCACGCCCGGAAGGAAATTGCTCCCCGTAATGGTGAATGTGATTTGGTCGAGGCCAAAGTTGCTGTGTTGCGTTACAGTCACGGTCGCGATCGACGGTGCCGGCGGGGGTGGCGGAGGAGGAGGTGGGGTTCGAGTGACTTCAGATTCCGGTGAAGCGGATGATCCGCCGCCGCATCCGGCAATCGCCGCCACTAAAAAGATCGCGGCCAGGCAGCACCACCAGACAAGCAGATTTTGGGGAAAGCCTGCGCGCTCAACAAAGGGATCGAGGGGGTCCGCGTTCATGTACCCGTACTCCTATCCGCAGGGGAACTCTGAATACGAACATCTCTGATTCAGAGTTGCTGCTTTGGGATGTACAGGCAAAGACACAAACTCTGTTTTTCTCGCCCGACTTATAGGCACGGATAATGACAATGCTCGCCGCTGATTCCCGAAAATGAAAAGCAAGCTGCTAAGCCACGAAGCGTCGAAGCGAGTGCTGTTGGCAGATGACAGCTCAGCATGGCCAAGACTCTCAGGGCCGGAGGCACGGCAGATGACAGCCCAGGGCGGACCTGCCGTTGGGGAGCCCTGGGTTAGCTGCGAAAACGTAGAAAAACACCTCTCTGCCGAAGGCGCACGCGTAGCGTTAGCGCAGCGCTGAGGAAAAATGTATTTCCTTTTATCGCTCCGCGCGTTGCGCTCCGCTGAGGCCCTCTACCCCATCAACGCGAAAAACGCGCGTTGCTGTGGACCCGGGGCCTGCGGCAGATTCGCAGCGACAGTAGAAATATCCTGTCCCATGGACCGTCTGAATCCTGAGCGTGTGAGCATAACTCAATCTCATCCCCACATGAAGCGATCCCATTGCTGCAGGCAAACACAACGCCGCCGGAATCGTTGAACTACAATCCTGCCAGTTCATCTCTACTCTGAAGGCGAAACTCCTCCACACGAATCCGTTCATTCGCATTCATGTGGATGAATACTGGTGAGCCATGAAAACAGTCACGATCAAGCCGCGCCACAATCAGTGCCAGAAGCCACACGGATGGTTGGGAAGAATTTTCCTGCGGAACATGAACTCGCGGCATTCGAAGGTTACCGACTGGGGTTTGTCCCACATAGCCATCGAGAAGCAGTACACGATTCTCGATGTTGGCTGCGGCGGTGGAAGAACGCTCAGCAAGCTGGCGGTGCTCGTAACGCAAGGCAAAGTCTATGGCGTTGATCACTCCGAGCAGAGCGTCGCTACCAGCCAGAAGACGAATGCTGAGTGGATTGCGATGGGACGTGTCGATCTCCGGCTTGGCTCGGTTTCTCAACTCCCCTTTGCAGATGACATGTTCGATCTCGTCACCGCCGTAGAGACTCACTTCTGGTGGTCCAACCTGCAGGAGGGTATGCGTGAAATCGGCAGAGTCTTGAAAATCGGAGGCAAGCTTGTCCTTATTGCGGAAGTCTATAAAGGCGCAAGCTCGACAATGTCACGCCTGGTCGAGAAGCACGCGCCACGAACTGGCTTGGTGCTGCTCGATGTCCAGGAGCACCGCGAGTTGTTCGCGAACGCTGGTTTTTCCCAGATTGAAATCACAACGCAACCGGAAAAAGGTTGGATCTGTGTGGTGGGGACGAAGGCATCCGTCGTATAAAGCGAAGCCCACGAAGCCGCGGAGC
>CAYZHX010000271.1:0-3037 GCA_964476905.1 uncultured Terriglobales bacterium | reverse complement strand
CGGTTCTGTTGCTGTTTGCCTTGTCCCCGGCAGCACTTGCAGCGGACCACGGCCTGCAGGTGTCAGCAGATTCCAGTCCGCATTCAGCCCGCATTACCGGCCCAAGGCGCCTCACCGATTTGGGAAAGGGCACCTACTCAAAGTGGGTCGGCTGCAGTTATTCCATAGACTGGGGCGACGGGACACTCTCACCATCTGGTCCAATGGGCTCCGATTGTGCAGCCGGTCTGGCACATACCTACAAAACTTCTGGCGAATACCGGATACGAGCAAAGACCTTCCATCCTGCTCCTGACGACCACCACGTCGACGACTGGTCGGATGAGGCTGAGTTCAAGGCGAAGTAGAGGACAATTCGCTCAGGCGACTCGCAGCTCCTCCGGTTCTGGCTCGGGTGCGAGGTGATGGAAGTGAGCCCCTGGTCGTCGGCGCGCGAACAGGGGAAGAACAAACAGCACGGCGAAGATCGTCGTGACCATCCCCCCGACCACGACCCGGGCCAATGGCTGTTGCGCCTGCGCGCCGATTCCCATCGAAGTCGCTGCGGGCAGTAGCCCCAGACCAGCGGCAAGACAAGCCATTAGCACTGGACGCATTTCTTCGAGGCTGCCTTCTTCTAACCCGTGTTCGTCTCCCGATTCGAGCTGTGCGCGGCGAACCCCTGCGAGGAAGACCACTGCGCCCAGGGTCGCGACACCTATTAAAGACGTGAACCCGACAGCCGCCGAGATGCTGAACGCAGTACGCGAGATCAGCAGGGACCAGACTCCTCCAGTTGCCGCAAAGGGAAGCGTTGCGAGGACGATGAGCGCGTCGCGCCAACTATGAAATTGGATGAACAGCAGAATAAGGATCAGCACGAGGCTGATCGGCACGATGAAGCTCAGGCGTCGCTGTTCTTTCCGAAGGCTGTCGAATTCACCCGCCCACTCATATGTATAGCCCTGAGGCAACGAGACCTCGTGCTCGATGCGGCCTTGCAGTTCCTGAATGGTACTTGCCAGATCGCGTCCGCGAACGCTGAATTTCACCGGGATGTAGCGCTTGTCGTTCTCGCGATAGATCTGAAATGCGCCTTGCTTCAGCGAAACATCTGCGATCTGACCTAGAGGTACGCGGCTGCCATCCGGAGTGGGCAGAAGGATGTTCTTGATCGCGTCCGGTGTATCGCGGTACTGCGGCAGATAACGAACAGTCAGATCAAAACGGCGATCTCCTTCGATCACCTGAGTGACCGGACTCCCACCAATCGTTGCCTGTACGGCTGCATTCACGTCCGCCGGCATCACAGCGTAACGTGCTGCTTTCGTGCGATCGATGGAGATGATCAGATTTGGCTGACCGTTTACGCGGAACACACCGATGTCTTCCACGCCTCTAACCTGCGACATAATCTTTGCGATTGCGTCAGCTTTTTGGGTGAGCACGTCGAAGTCGTCGCCGAATAGCTTGAGCGAGTTCTCGCCTTTCACGCCGGACATGGCTTCTTCCACATTGTCCTGAATGTTCTGCGAGAAATTGAAGTCGACGCCTGGATATGCAGAGAAGCGCTTCTGCATCTGCTCGATCAGTTCCGATTTAGAAATGCCTCCCGGCCACTCGCTTGCCGGTTTCAGATCGGCGGAGATTTCGACGTTGTTGAAGCCGCTCACGTCGGTGCCATCGTCAGGACGCCCGACTTGAGAGATCGTCTGTGTCACTTCGGGAAAGGTGCGGAGATCGGCGCGGAAGCGATCTGCAAGATTCGAAGCGGCTTCGAGCGAGACGTCCTGGGGCAGCGTGGCGCGAATCCACAAATTACCCTCTTCCAGCGCCGGCATGAATTCGCCGCCCACGAACACGAATGCGACGAGGCTCGCCGCGAGAAATGCCAAAGCGATCAGAAGCACGGGACGCGGATGGCGCAGCGTCCAGATCAGCCCCTTGTCGTATCGGTTGCGAAGCCATAGGCTGACGCGCGTGTCCTGATGCGCCTGTCCGACCGGACGATTGCTCTCGAACGACGCCAAAACGGGAGCGAATAGAAGTGCAAAGATCAACGCGCCGGTGAGCGCGAAGCCATACGTCACCGACATCGGCGAAAAGATTTTTCCCGGCACGCCGTGCATGGTAAACAGCGGTACAAAGGCAACAAGAATAATGATGGTTGCGAACAGCACCGGTCGCGATGATTGTGCCGTAGCGCGCGCGATCAACTGGTTTGGCTGTTCGCCTTCCAGTCGTGAGCCCAGAACTCGGTAGATGCTTTCGAGAACAACGATCGATGAATCGACGAGAATGCCGAAGTCAATCGCGCCGATTGAGATCAGGTTCGCCGAGCGCCCGGTGAGCACCATCAGTCCGAATGCAAAGAGAATCGCAACGGGAATCGTTAAAGCAGTAATCAGCGTAAGACGAATGTCACCGAGCATGACCAGCAGAAGCACCGTTACCAGCACAAGACCGGTAAGCACAACATGGCGAACCGTCGCGGTGGTGATATGGATCAGGCGCGTACGGTCGTAGAGCTTCTTGATCTGCATGCCTTTGGGCAGCAGGCCGTGATTGAGCGTATCGATCTTCTTGTTTAGCTCCTTCAGAGCGGGAAGAGATTCTTCGCCGCGCTGCAGCAGCACAATACCTTCCACAGCGTCGTTATCATCGTTGACGCCAACTTTGCCGAGTCTTTGCTGATGGCCTTCGTGAACATCAGCGACATCGCGCACAAGCACTGGCGCGCCGTTACGCTGTGTGACAACGATGTTGCGAATGTCGTCGAGTCCATGCACCAGGCCGATGCCGCGAATATTCACGTTCTGGCTGCCGAGCGTCAGATAATTGCCGCCCGCGTTGGCATTGCTCGACGACACCGCAGTGAGCACCTGCGGCAGCGTGACGTTCATCGCCAATAGTCGGTTGGGATCGACCTCTGCCTGATACTGCTTCGTCGTCCCGCCGAAAGTGGTGATGTCGATCACCCCGGGCACCTGCTTGAGTTCGCGACGCACCAGCCAGTCCTGCGTCGCTTTCAAATCGTTCAGGCTGTAGTTCGCTCCGG
>CAYZHX010000270.1:0-3043 GCA_964476905.1 uncultured Terriglobales bacterium | reverse complement strand
GCCTTGTGGCTTAGCACTTGCGTGATTCTGCACGGTTCTGATGCGCCTTCTCCGCAGCCAGTCCAGAAAGGAGAAGAAGTCCAGATTGCAGCGATGCCGTCTGGCGTTCGAGGCGGCACGCTTGTCATAGCACAAAGGGCAGAGCCGAAGACGCTAAATCCCGTGTTGGCGTTCGATGTGCCTTCGCGCGACGTCCTGGGCCAAATGATGGCGGACCTCATCCACATCAACCGGGTAACGCAGAAGACAGAGCCCGCGCTTGCGAGTTCGTGGAAGATTTCTCCCGATGGGCGCAGGTTCACCTTGAAACTGCGACGCGGTGTGCGGTTCTCCGACAGGCAGCCTTTCAATGCCGATGACGTGCTATTCACTTTCAAGGTTTATCTCGACGAGAAAGTTCACTCGCCGCAACGCGACCTGCTTGTGATTAACGGCAAGCCACTGTCGGTTACCAAAATCGACGCCTACACTGTTCGCTTCGATCTCGACGAGCCCTACGCCGCGGCAGAACGAATTTTTGACAGTCTCGCGATCCTGCCGCGCCATCTTCTTGAGAAGGCTTACAACGAGGGTAACTTTGCCGAGCAGTGGACGCTCAATACAGGTCCGGCAGAAATCGTGGGGTTAGGACCTTTTCGCTTGAAGCAGTACGTCCCGGGCCAGCGCATTGTGCTGGAGCGCAATCCTTATTATTGGAAGGTTGACCGCAACCAGAACCGTTTGCCTTATGTTGATGAACTTATTTTTCCATTCGTAGGAACAGAAGATGCGCAGGTCATCCATTTTCAGACGGGTGAAAGTCAGCTAATCAACCGATTTGGAACCGACAACTTCAGAATTCTCGCTAAGGACGCCGAAGCTCGTGGATACCATGTCGAAGACCTCGGTCCCAGTCTGGAGTTCAATTTTCTAGTTTTCAATCTCAACGATCTTCCATCCGGTCAGCTGTCCGACATCCGGCGGGAGCAAACATGGTTTCGCGATCTGAAGTTTCGGCAGGCGGTTTCATCAGCAATTGACCGTGATGCCATTGTGCGTCTTGCCTATCAAGGACATGGCGCCCCGCTTTGGGGAAATGAAACTCCCTCCGATAAGCGATGGGTGAACACCGGTGTGCCTCACCCGCCAAGATCCATCGAGCATTCGCGCGATCTTCTGAGATCCGCAGGATTTTCCTGGAATGGTGACGGCAAACTCCTCGACCGGGAAGGCAAGCCGGTGGAATTTACGATCATCACCAGCTCATCGAATGCTCAGCGCGTCAAGATGGCCACGCTCATCGCCGACGACTTGGCGCAGCTCGGCATGAATGTGCATCCGATACCACTGGAATTCCGGGCCGTTGTCGATCGAGTCTTCCAAAGCAACAACTACGAAGCTTGCATCCTCGGCATGGGAGGAGGCGACGCCGATCCCAACGTGGCGATGAACGTCTGGCTTTCAAACGGACCAACGCATGTTTGGAACCTGCACGAAACGCATCCAGCGACAGCTTGGGAGGCGGAGGTCGATCGTCTCATGAATCAACAGATGATCACGATGGATTATCGCCGTCGCAAGCAACTCTACGATCGCGTACAGCAGCTGATGGCCGACAATTTGCCCGTAATTTTTCTAGCTACTCCTAACGTTCTCGTCGGCGCCCGAAACGACGTCGGTAACTTCAACCCCGGAGTACTCGAACCTTATGCACTGTGGGACACGGGCGAACTCTTTCTCAAGCCCCAGCATAATGTAAGGATTCCCCAATGAGCACCGCAATCTGGAACAGCCTCCTAATTTTTTTCGTCACGGTAACAGGAATTTCAATGCAAGCACAGGAAAAGAATGCGGTAAAGAGCCGCCCTGCAGCTAAGGCGAGCCCGAATGGGTTCCCCGATGCTGCAAAGCTCAAGCGGATGATCGATAGATTTGCGCCGACTCCACTCGAAGTGGGCGTGAGTTCCCTTTCTGCCGGCGACAAAAAGGCATTGGCGAAGCTGATCGAAGCAAGTCGTCGTATCAATGACATTTTTCTCACTCAGCTCTGGTCGGGCAATCACGTTGAGTTGGCAAAGCTCGAGAAAGATTCTTCTCCGCTCGGCCGCGAACGCCTGCACTATTTCTGGATCAATAAGAGCCCATGGTCCGACCTCGACGGGCATACTGCATTTGTGCCCGCAGTGCCGCCGAAGAAATTGCCCGGAGCGAACTTCTATCCCTCCGATATGAGCAAAGAGCAGTTCGAAAGCTGGGTGAAAACACTGCCTCAGGATCAGCGCGAGCAGGCGGAAGGATTCTTCACCGTGATCCGTCGCGATGCGCAGCACAAACTCAGTATTGTTCCGTACAGCACCGAGTATCGCGAGGATCTTCAGAAAGCTGCTGACTTGCTGAAGGAAGCTGCCGCCCTCACTGATAACGATACCTTGAAGAAATTCCTGACGACGAGGGCCGAAGCGTTTCTATCGAATGATTATTACGAGAGCGATCTCGCCTGGATGGATCTTGATGCGCCGCTCGACATCACCATCGGTCCTTATGAAACCTACAACGACGAACTGTTCGGATACAAAGCGGCTTACGAAGCTTACGTAAACATCCGTGACGAAAAGGAGTCGGCCAAGCTCGCATCTTTCTCCGAGCACCTGCAGGAGATTGAAAATAATCTGCCGATTGATCCGCGCTATCGCAATCCCAAATTAGGAGCGGCCTCGCCAATCCGTGTGGTGAACCAGGTCTTCTCCGCCGGAGATGGCAACCATGGCGTGCAAACCGCGGCATACAATCTGCCGAATGACGAGCGGGTCATCCAGCAAAAAGGCAGCAAGCGCGTGATGTTGAAAAACGTGCAGCAGGCCAAGTTTCGAACGATCCTTACTCCCATCGCTGGCGAAGTGCTCGCTCCTGCCGATCGTCAATACCTTGATTTCGATTCCTTTTTCACGCACATCCTCGCCCACGAACTGACGCACGGCCTCGGCCCGCACCAGATCACCGTCAACGGCCGCAGCACCAATCCGCGCCAGGAACTCAAAGAGCTGTACAGCGCGGTCGAAGAAGC
>CAYZHX010000269.1:0-3057 GCA_964476905.1 uncultured Terriglobales bacterium | reverse complement strand
TTAAGGTATACACGCTTTCCAAGCGTGCGCCTTCAGCCACTCGGCCATCTCTCCGCGGGAGGCAGGACGAAAGCCGCTCCTATTCTACTGGATTCAGTCGGCGCACACGTTTCCATGTTCACCGCGTCAAGGGATGTGGATATGCCGCAGACTGCTGCGCGTAGGCTAATTGTGTGAATGAGACGAAGAAGATTCTAGTCGGGACGGCCGGTTTTTCCTATAAGGACTGGGAGGGAATTGTGTACCCACCAGGATTGAAAAAGCGCCAGCATCCTCTGCAGTTCCTCGCGCAGTACTTCGATTGCTGTGAGATCAATACCTCCTTCTATGGACACATTCAGCCGAAGACAGGAAAGCAATGGTGCGATCTCGTGGCGGAAGCGAATCCGAGCTTCGAGTTCATGGCGAAGTTGTTTCGCAGCTTCACTCACGCACCTGCACCGGTTTTGCAGTCAACTTCTGCGGCAACGATTAGCCCAATCGCGGAGGACGAGTCGAATGCCAAAGCTGGACTCGATTCAATCGCAGCGCGGGGGAAGCTGGGTGCGCTGCTGATGCAGTTTCCCATCTCGTTCAAGAACACGGAGGAGAATCGCGAGTACCTGCAGAGCTTGATCGAGCGTTTTCGCGAGTATCCCCTTGTGGTGGAGGTACGGCATGCGACCTGGGATAATCCCGAGATCCTCTCGCAATTCGCAGCCGAGAGAGTCGCGTTCTGCAACATCGATCAGCCATGGCTCGGACGTGCGGTGCGCGGAACCGAGCACGCAACATCCAACATCGGCTATGTCCGACTGCATGGGCGGAACTACAAGGAATGGTTCCAATCCGACAATCGGGACGACCGCTACAACTATCTCTACACTCCGAAACAGCTCGAACCGTGGAAGGAGAAGATCGAACGCCTGGCAGAGAAGGTTGAGAAGACCTTTGCAGTGACAAACAACCACTACAAGGGAAAAGCTGCAGTGAATGCGATCGAGCTGAAGCAGATGCTGAAACGAGAAAAAGTGAAGGCGCCGAGCACGCTTGTCGAACACTATCCCGAGCTACGTGAGTTCGCCGATCCGGACAAAGATTGAACACAGAGGGCACGGAGGTTCGCTGTCTTGCATTCCGAGCGTTTGATTTGGCAGAGCAGAATAAAGATGCGCGGAACTATGACACTCGTTGTCATATATCGAGCTTTATCGTCTCCTTCGATATCGGGGAACTTCCCCGCTGGAGAGATTTATGCAGCCCAAGGAATCTTCTGACAAGACGTCATCGACTGTGAGCATGAACGACTTGCTGCTAAAGGAACTCGATGAAGAGATCAAAAAGACTCGCACCACTTTGGTACGAGTCCCGGCGGATAAAAAGGAATTTGCGGCGCATCCGAAATCGGCCCCGCTGGGAAAGCTGGCGGCCCATGTCGCCCAGCTCGCAGAATTTGGAGTCACGGTCCTGACCACGCCTGGACTGGACTTCGGAACCGGGAGTTTCGTTCCGCTGCAGTTTGAGTCGGGGAATCAACTGGCGCAGGTTTTCGACGAAGGCGCGCACAAGGTGCGCGGCGCGCTGCAGTCCGTGCCCGATCAGGCGTGGACGGAACCCTGGAAGCTCAGCTTTCAAGGGCAGGCAATCTTTCAAGGCTCGCGCTTCCTAGCTTATCGTGCCATGTTTTTAAACCACCTCGTCCATCATCGTGCACAACTCGGGGTCTATCTACGCCTGACGGGCAATAACGTACCGGCAACCTACGGACCATCAGCGGATGAGGGCTTTTGAGTGGAACGTCTGCGCACACGGATATATCCGCAAGATGTGCCGGATAGACGCAGCTTAATACGCAATATCTTGCGGATCGAAAAATGAAGAGTGCGGATTCGCTCGCCTTAAATCCTTTGAATCACGGATTTTGCGAAAAAAGGGGGGGAGGGGGTCGCAAAGCTTAAAACAAGAATGACGCCGCCCTCCACGAATAGAAATTCTTCATAACCGAGTTGCGTCACGTACGTCAAAACTCCATCCGAGGAGGACGAATGCTGGCCGATTTGCGGGATGCGATGCGACAGTTGCGGAAGGCGCCTGGATTTACCACCACGGCGCTGATGACTCTGGCATTGGGGATCGGAGCGACGACGGCAATCTTCACATTGATTCACCAGGTGATGTTGAAGTCGCTCCCGGTGACGAATCCGAGCGAGTTGTGGAAGATCGGCGATAAGGATCGGTGCTGCAATTGGGGTGGTTATACCCAGGGGGACGACGGAGACTTTGCATTGTTCTCGTACGAGGCGTACCAGCATTTCCGCGCGCACACGCCAGAATTTGTGGACTTGGCAGCGCTGCAAGCGGGCAACTCGAATCTGGGAGTCCGCCGAGTGGGATCACAGGCTCCGGTGGATACGCGCAATGGCGAGTTTGTCTCAGGCAATTTTTTCCGGACGTTGGGGATACAGCCGTGGACCGGCCGCATGTTCACCGACGAGGACGACAAAGAAGGCGCTGCGCCGGTCGCTGTGATGAGCTACCGCATTTGGCACGACAAGTACGGATCGGATCCTTCCATCATCGGCGCCGGTTACCAGATCAATGGACATCCGTTCACCGTGATCGGCATCGCTCCGCCGGGATTCTTCGGAGCGAAAGTGTCTGGGTGGGGAATGCCCGACATCTGGCTGCCGTTGACGACTGAGATCTTGCTCGACGGAGACAACGGGCAGAAGCCCCGGCTGAAAACGCCACAGTCGAACTTCCTAGACCTAATCGGAAGAGTGCGTCCGGGGGTGAATCCCAAGTCGCTCGAAGCCGAGCTCAGAGTGGAATTCCATAACTGGCTGGCCAGCCACGTTCCCGACATGGAACCGGGCGAGAAAGCGCTCTGGGAGCAGCAGACGCTGCATCTGGTTCCCGGCGGGGCGGGAGTAACCGATCTAAGAGATCAGTATCAGGACGGACTGAAGCTGCTTCTGATTGCTGCCGGATGTGTGCTGCTGGTCGCATGCGGGAATTTGGCGAACCTGATGCTGGCGCGCGGATTGAAGGATCGCGCGCAAACCTCGATACGGGTTG
>CAYZHX010000268.1:0-3074 GCA_964476905.1 uncultured Terriglobales bacterium | reverse complement strand
GGATCGGTACAGACTGCCTTCGGCAATCTCTTTCAACTCACCCAGAATTTCTCGCTGACTACTGGCAAGCACCAGTGGAAGTTCGGCGGAGAACTCCGCCTGAATCGTGACACCACCTACTTCGGGACAAGCCCAAATGGGGAATACGACTTCGGGGGAGGCATCGCGTATTCGCCCATTAATATTGCATCCCAAAGTGGGACTCACGATATTCACGTTGGCGATCCACTGCCGGACACGTTGAGCAGCCTGCTTGCCGGGAGCCCATTCGCGTACAACAGAGGAGTAGCGCCATCGTATTTCTCAAACGGCGAACACATTGGTCCAGCTGCGATAAATCGCAATTCCGGCGGCCTTTATTTCCAGGACACGTGGAAGATATCCGACCGCTTTCTCCTCGACTACGGCTTGCGGTACGAGATCTACACTCCCATTTCGGAACGGGCTAAGAGAACGTCCAGTTTCCGATTTATTCCGGGCTCGAACGGTACGCAAGAGGAATTCGTTGTGAATCCGCAACCAGGCTACAGCGGAAATCTGAACGGATTCGCCCCCCGGGTGCAACTCGACTGGAGAGCGACAGAGAACCTGCATGCCCACATTGGCGGCGGGATTACCACAATTCCTCCAAACATCTGGCAGGACAACTTCCTTACTGGCTCCACGCCGTTCGTTGTCTATCCGCGATTGAT
Source organism: uncultured Terriglobales bacterium (assembly GCA_964476905.1). Taxonomy (GTDB): domain Bacteria; phylum Acidobacteriota; class Terriglobia; order Terriglobales; family Acidobacteriaceae; genus Gp1-AA112. The sequence goes on along the minus strand of CAYZHX010000268.1, from coordinate 2,382 downwards.
CGCCGCGCCCGGCGCTCCAATTCGCTACGGGTTCCAGATCACTCCCGCTGAGCTACCGCGCGTCTTCACTCCGGATGGAAAAGACATCTTCGCCAGCGGCGATACCAAACTCGTTCCTGCGAACACGGTTATGGACGTTAATCGCTACCAGCAGGACGTGGCGGCATTGTCGCCGAGTCATCGCATCACGCCTCTCGATTTGTTCGGCATCTCGCAGAACTTTGGCAACGGTTATCTGGAAACCTGGACCGCCGGTTTGGAGCGCCGTTTCGGGAATATCACGGCCGACGCCAACTACATCGGAACGGCCGGCGTGAAGCTGCCGCGCATTACGTTTCCCAACGGATTTCAAGGCGCGTCACCCGGATTCGCGCCATACACGCAATTCGATGCCGCGGGCAATGTGATCGGTGGATTCGGCGTGGAACAGGTTGTCACAAGTAATTCCCACTCCAGCTATCACGCGCTGCAGACATCACTTCAAGGCACTCTTGGTAATGGCGGACCCGGAGTGCAGGCGAGCTACACGTGGTCGAAGTCGCTCGACGACACGAGTACCGTCACCGGGGGCGGACCGGGAGCTGGCGCTGTGACGCTTCCTCTTCCGCAGGATCCATTTGACACTCATCCCGAAAAAGGACCCTCGACCTTCGATGTGGCGCATGCGTTTTCTCTCAGCATTGCACAAGATCTGCATCTGGACACCATCAATTTTCTCTCGCCCGTCAGCAGAAAGGTCACGCGCGGATGGGAGCTTCTCAGCATTTCGAGCATCAATAGCGGCCTCCCTTTTACCGTTTACTCCGGCGTTCAGCAGACAGGAGCAGGTTCAGGTGGCACGGATCGTCCTGACCTAATTGCCAAGCCAGACCTGTCTACTGCGCGCTCGGTGCGCGAAGACTACTTTGGACGTGGCGTAGACAATGCATCATTCTTTTCCATTCCGATTCATCTTCCCGGCGGCACGGGTCCTAATCAGGGCCGTTTTGGAACGCTGGGCCGAAACAGTTTTCGTGGGCCGGCCTTCTACAACTACGATTTCGCGCTGATCAAAGACACTCCGTTTGGTACGCGCGCAAGCGGCACCGAAGTGATCGATCTGCAGTTCCGCGCCGAGTTCTTTAACCTCTTCAACATCGTCAACATGGGACTGCCGGCCAACGTGGTGAAGGGCTCTGGCTTCGGCATGATCAGCAAGACCGCGAACAACTCGAGGCAGATCCAGTTCTCGTTGAAAGTCATTTACTGATCGGCAGAAGTTCGCTTTTGATTACGACGCTTGGTAGTAGCGAATCGGCAGGTTTTACTCTGATTGATTCGCATGATGTTTTGGAAATTAACCACGGGTTTCTTCTTGTTGTTTTTCACATTTGCTGTGGCCGCATTCGGTCAAACACCAGACACAGCGACCATAAGGGGTGAAATACGAGATCCCAGCGATGCGTTTGTCTCCGGCGCAATCATCAGTGTTTCCAACGCACTCACCGGATTCACGCGAACGACAACCTCTGATGCCCGCGGCAAGTTCTCTCTCGCGGGGCTTCCTATCGCAGGCACGTACGCGCTTACGGCAGCCAAATCTGGATTCACCGACGCGAGAGTCGCCCGCTTGACGCTCACCGGCGGAAGAACCGCCACCGTAGATCTCAAACTGAATATTTCAGGAGATGCAATCTCGATCGAGGTGACCGGAGCCGTCGGAGGCGTGCTCGCGGATGAACCGCAGCTTGGGGAACGCATCAGCTCGGTGCAAGCGCAAGCCACTCCTTTACTGAATCGCAGGATCAGCTATCTGCCTCTTCTAAATTCTGCAAACCGCCCGGCACTTAACCAGGGCGATGTATTCATGAATCAGAACCTGTTCACCACAGCCGGTGCTGGACGTCGTCAGACTTCATTCGAACTTGACGGCAGCGCGGGCAACGACAGTTGGGGACGGCAAACGCTCTTCACCAACGTTCCACTCGCGAGCGTGCAGGAAGTGACGGTTCTCGAGAATTCCTTCTCTGCCGAATATGGATCGACCATGGGGGGAGTCGTTAACATCGTTACCAAAACGGGAGGGAACCAATATCACGGTGAGGTGCTGGGAGCGTTTCGCCCCTCCACTACAGCGGCCACTCTCTCAGGCTTCACTCCCACCAACGTAAACGGAAACTCGATCACCTCTGATTCCTTGAAACAGTTCTCGGGGGCTTTGGGCGGACCACTTGGACATGGCGAACGCACGCACTTCTTTCTTTCCGGCGAGTACACATGGGAAGACCGGACGTCTCCGGTAATTTCACCGGTGGCTCCGGGTTCCTTCGAAGGGCGCTATCGTGGGTGGCTGGGATTGGCGCGTATCGATCACCAGATCAACGAACGCAACAACCTATTTTT
>CAYZHX010000267.1:0-3132 GCA_964476905.1 uncultured Terriglobales bacterium | reverse complement strand
GTCAAAACCACAAAGGGAATGCTGCGCGCCTTCACCACTCCCAGTTTGGGAATGCTCAACTGCCAGGCGCTGAGGACTTCGAGCAGTATGGCTTCAAACGCCTGGTCCACTTTGTCGATTTCATCTATCAGCAGGACGCATGCTTTCGCGGGCTGCAGGGCACGTAACAAAGGGCCCGCGGCAAAGAACTGGTTGCCATGCAACTCCTGCTTCATGAGCTCCCAGGACAAGACTTCGGATCTCGAACGCAGCTGGGCGGCGAGGCGCTGCAGCGCTTCATCGAATTTGCCGATGGCTTTTTCTTCGTTGATGCCCTGAAAGCACTGCAGGCGCTCGAGCTCGGAGCCGGTGGCCTGGGTGATGGCATAGGCCAACTCAGTCTTGCCGCTTCCCGGCGGTCCTTCGAGCAGAATCGGTTTTTTGAGCGCCGCCGCAAGATAGACGACCGTCGCCGTAATCTCGTCGGTGATGTAACCATGCTGAGAAAGTCGGCGATGGACCTCCTCCGGACTTGAAAACATTCGGCCTCCAGAGCGCGAACTGCAATGCCCGCTCAGAACGAAGGCAGCCTAGACGGCTACGGAAATTCGGTCAAATATGCGCTCACCATCGGCGACAAATTCGACCAGAGATCCAGAGCGGGAATATTTCGAAGCCGTGCTTCCGCCGGGGAGAGCAATCAGATTGGATCCGAACTCGCCGCTGGATCAAGACTAGAGATCCGAAACGCTGCGGAACGGCATGTCATGCGGCTTAAGGCGAAAAGGGGTTCAGATTCATCCGGCTGCCGATTCGGCTAGATTGCGCGCAATGTCCAGGCGGCTGCGGCACTCTTTTGCTCTCGACTCGAGCTGGTGAGTTAGCTTTGCGATCAGCGAGTGGGACAGCCCTTCGGCTTGCACACGCTTACTGATGGTTGAGGCGTGGTCGGGCAGCGCCGCTACCAGATCGGCGATCCGGGTTATCAGCCGATCAGGATCAATGCGGATCTCAGCCGCAAGCTTCTTCCAATTCGCGATGGCGATATTGCGCAGCCGGTAGATACCCCCGATTTTCATCGGCATCTTTGCTTTCATCGGGTTGATGCTTCTGTAGGGTAGAACGCTGGCGACATCGTAGAGGGGTGCGAAGCGGACCGTGCCACTGCCGATCAGGATTGCGTAATTCTTGGCGTGCGCGTCGGTTCCCGCAATCAGCCAATTGAAGATGACTGCGTCGATGAATCTCTGAACATCTTCTTCGGGACGGCTCGAATGATTGCGGAGGAGTTCGACAATGGCGCCGATCCCCGGTCCGCCTTGGTTTTCATATTTCGCGGTTGGCGGCAGACCGTGCGCCTGGCACATGTCTTCCTGGTGTAAGCGAAACATCCTTCCAGCGACGCGCGCGCGGTCAAAGCGGTCGATCACGATCGCGATCTCATCGCGAAAGCGCATTACTTTTGAAGTCGCCGCGGTGAGGCCGAGCTCACGCGCGAGTTCAAGGCAAAAGTGCTCATTCTCCGCATGGCCGTCCCACTCGCCAGTAGGCGGCTTCAAGATGTGAGTCGTTGGTGTACGCCCAGAGGGTACTCCCCATCTGCCGTTTTCAAACAGCAAAGCTGTCTTGGGCTGAGCCCCGGCAAGACTGAATTGACCGGTATCTTGCGGAGTTCGCCATGCCGCGTGGTCGCGGCGCAGATCCCGTAATCGATCTGCGATCTGATCTTCGGTCAGCCACTCAATTTCTCGTACCCGTTTCTCCTGCTGCAATCTTTTGAGCCGTTCAGGGCGCACGAACTGAACCGCACCGGCGCAGTCCTCTCCCACGTGGGAGATCAAACCGAAGGAATAACGCGGAGATACCTGATATCGTTGCGCCCAGGTCTGGACAACACGATCATTGTCGGGCAGCAGCCCCCAAAGAAATGCGTCAATTTTTGCGTGGGGGTGCTCGGCTAAGGCGAGCGGCATAGATAAGGAAAGGGGGTAAGCGTCAGGATCGCTCTGCCAGCCTTCATCGTAGCGAAATGAGAGCCTGCCTCCGCGCGCTTTGACGACGCGGCCGACCGCGATGCCGTCGAGAAGGGTGACAAGCTGCTCATTCATGGTTTTTTGCGAAAGCGCTCAAGGTGCTGATCAATGTCAACCGCAGCAGGGCCTCTAGGTGGCCGAGGGCTCCGGCCGTCGTTGACTTCGAGCGAGACGCCCAGGGCCTGGAGCGCATGCAAAATCCGGCCGATGGAAGCCCCCGGGTTCCCATGCTCAGCTTCTACCAGCCATTTCCTGCTGGTGCCGATCCGCTGGGCAAAAGAAGCCTGATCGAGGCCCATCTTGAGGCGGCGATCGCGAATGAGCGCGCCCAGATCGGTTGCCGTACGGAGTTTCATCTGCCACTCTCCTCCCGAGCCACCTTCAGGGAATTTCTCCTGTCCCCTATAGGTATCAATTTAGCATGTCACCTATAGGTGTCAACTTCAAATGTCACCTATAGGTGTCATTTTAAAATGTCCCCTATAGGGTCGGTTTAAGATGTCCTATCATGGGTGTTCAGTTCTCTTACGATCTTGTTGCCGCAGGATGGGCAAAATGCAAGATCCGTGTGGATGATGCCAGCGCGACTGTAACCGCTTCATACCTGTCGGACGCCGTGCATGATCTTGCGTCAGCGATATCAGCTGCGCTGCGCGGCCATCCACACCCGACAGCCTCGTTTACGGAAGAGCCCGGTGAATACCGATGGCTATTCAATCCGCTGCCCGAAGGGAAGGTCTCGCTTCGAATTCTTGAGTTCAAGCAAATGTGGGGCGGTCGTCCAGCTTCGATTCCTGGATAAAGCAGCGATGGGATGAGAAGGCCGGTTCCGAAAACCGGATTCCGCCTTAATCCTGTCGCGGAGCAGGTTATACCGGACCTTTCGCAGGATCAGCGGTTGGCTCTGCAATACGCATCGTGACTGCGGTTACGCGCCCGACTATATCGGCATCATCGGGATAGCGCACCTGTCTGGCTTTCGCTCCGGACTGGGCGGTGGCAAGCAGGAACAGCTGGTTTCCATGCAGCTCGCACCAGCTGCAAACATATCGATCCCGGAGCTCCACGAAATAAATCGGGCGGTCGAATTCGTTCTGCCAATTGCTCGTGATCTTGGTTT
>CAYZHX010000266.1:0-3187 GCA_964476905.1 uncultured Terriglobales bacterium | reverse complement strand
GCTGAAAGTGCATCACGCCATTGACATCAATGTCCCACCAGTAGCCGCACTGCGTGGCGAGCCATTGAATCGCTTCCGAGCAGGATTTCGAGTAATTCCAGATCGCCTCTACGATGGTCAGGCCCGCCGCAATGCTGCTGCTGGTATAGGTGACGCCCTCTTTCGAGAGAATGGTGTCTACGAGCGTCTTGACGATGGAGCCGGCGCTGACGTTGAGGAAAGAGCCAATGGCTCTCCTTTTGTCGGCCCGGTACACATTGTCCATGAGCGTGAGGTCGTGTTCGAGCACGCCCGCGCCCAGCGGGCTACCGCTCTTATGCACTTTGTCTTTGACGACATAGCCGGCGTAGACGAGCGCGCCGCCGTCGTCGTAGACCTGTACCTGCGTGCCGTATTGCCACACCGTGCCGAGCGGCCCCCATACGGACATGCCGCCCGTGCTGCGCTGGCCGACGTTCAGCTCCAGGTGCATCGTGCCAGCCATGATATTAACGAGGTTCCCGCCGATCTTGGCGGTGTAGGGAGAGACGGGCATTAGAACCCCCTCGCCGCTAGGTTCTGACGGATGACGCCGGGCTGGTATTTCGTCACGATGGCGGCGAGGGTGCGGCCGTCCACCTGGAGCACCAGCGTCATCGGCTGGTTTGAGGCGCCGAGGCTATTGCCTCCGCTGCCCGCACCGCTGGTGAGCGGCGTGACCTTCGCGCCTGAGCCGCCGACGGTCAATAACTCCATGCCGGCCTCACCGACGATGGCCGCGCCGCCAATGCCCACGTCGCCGCCCTGTGCCAGCAAGGGTATTGGCTTGATGCCGAGGCCGTTCCAGTTGAATGCGGGCGAGTGGACTGGCCCGACGCCGATGCTCGGAATGTGGATCTGGATAGAGTCTATGAACGAGATAAAGTTGTTGATGACGCCGATCACGCCATTGATTGCGCCCTTTATCGCTCCCTCGATGCCGCTCCAGACGTTATGTACCAGCGAGCCGAGATGGGAAAATGCGTCGCCGACATCCTTGCCGATGCCGTCCTTGAACCGCCCCAGCGCGGTCGTAACCACCTTCCAGTGGGTGACGAGCAGGATAATGCCGGCGATGAGCAGCGCAATAGCCGCCCCGATGACGAGCACCGGCCAGGTCGCCGCGATGGTGGCAACGGCTGCGGCAGCGGCGGAGATGGCCCACGCCACGAACGCGCCGACGAGCGCACCGCCAATGGCGATGGCGACCGCGATCAGGACCGGACGCCACTGCTCAGCCGTTTTGCTGTTGCCGGTGATCCACGAGGCGAAGTTTTCGAGTGCCGGGACAACCTTATTCGCGATGAGATCCACGAAGTTTTGCACGACGGGCAGGAGATGCTGGCCGAGCTTGATAAACATCGTCTCGACCTTCTCGCGCGCCACATCCATATGCTGATTGAAGGTGCCTTGCACGAGGTTCCAGCCCGTGACTTGGCCGTGGCCCTTTTGCACCGCACCGGTCACGTTATTGAGGTTGTTTTGGAAATCCTGCATATGCACGCCGGTCAGGTCCAACATGCCTTGCATCTGCTTCGAGCCGCCGGCAATGTCCTTGAGCGCCGCCACGTATTGCGGCGATCCCTGACCGTAGACCGCGGCTAAGCGGTCTTGGATCTCTTTGAGCGCTGCGGGCAGGTTCGTGCGCGCTTCCTGTGCCACCTGCGTTGAGCTGAGGCCGATGGCGGCGAGGGCGTCCTTGGCTTGCTTCGATGGCGCGTTGAGCGAGATGATGGTTTGCCGCAGATAGGTCGCGGCGTCCGCTGCCGGCACGCCCTCGCCGGTCATCGTGGCCATCGCCGCCATGACATCGTTCAGGCCGATGCCCGCGCTCGATGCGGTTGGCAGCACCATTGCGAGGCTCTGCGAGAGATCCTGCATGTGCGTTTTGCCGTTGGCGACCGTGGCGATCAGGAGGTTCATCGCGCCGGTTGCGCCGCCCGCTGCGTTCGGATAGTCCTTGAGTACGGTGGTGAGCGCATCCGAGACGGTGCCTAAATCCGCGTTACCGACTTTCGCACCCTCGGCGGCGACTTTGAGGATATCGAGCGCCTTGGCAGCCGGGAAGCCGGCGCTCAAGATCATGTACATGCCGGCGGTGAGCTGCTTGGTGGACGTGCCGGTGTCGTCGGCCATCTGGAGGATCGCGTTCGACACCATGCCCATCTGGCTCTGCGCGAGGCCAGCGCCCGTCACCAGTTGCGTGATGCCCTGCTGGAAATTGGCCGCCATGACGATGCTGGCGCCGCCAACGATGCCGACCGCCGCGACCGCCGCAGCGGCGGGCAGACCGAGCGCGGAGAGCTTGCCGCCGAATGCGCCGAGGCTGGCAACCGCAGGCGCCGTGTCGGCATTGACCTTGACGAGGAGTTGAGCTGCCGTGATGGACAATTTAGCTCGCCTCCTGTTGCTGTTTCGCTTTCGCCGCTTCGGCTTCGTTCTCTGCGTTGATCGCGGTATTGGCCCATTGCAGGAACGCCGCAGGGCGTCCCAGGAACTCCCACGGCCCGACGCCGTAGCGTTTCGCTGCCCGGTCGAGCAGATACCAGTCTGGCACCGCGCCGAGCGCCCCGTCTGTCAGCAGGTGACGCCGTAGCGCCGCCTGCTCGCTCAGGCCGTCGGCGCGGGCGCTTTTCCCGATCCGTTCCCGTCCGACATGATCGCGGTCAGGATGGACCACTGCACTTGCAGGCCGAGGCCGGCGAGCGTCTCCTCGTCAAGCGGCAAGACCGGGCCGCCTTCTACTGCGGTCATGTCCCAGCCCGCCATGAGGTCCAGCAGCGCCTTCGTCGGCGAGCACACCAGCGCCACCACCTGCTCGGCGGGCATGGCCTTCATGTTCTCAGGATTGGCGGCGGCGAAGTCGGCCAGCATCTTCCCGGTAAGCCGCATCGGGTAATACTCGACGTGCAGCACGTCATCCACGCCGTCGAACGTGACCGTGCAGGCCTTTCTATTGGCGGTGAGTTGGCTCAGACTGATTGGCATACGGGACTCTCTCTAAACTCTCGTGACCTACAGGGCACGCTCATGTGCTATACTTCGCGTGCCGCATCCTCTCTGGCATACTGGAGAGGTAAGAGCCGGGATAAACGTCGGTTCCCCGGACGAACGCCGCCTGTGGGTGTATGTGCCCTGGCGGCGTTTGCCATTACAGGGCAGACAAAAG
>CAYZHX010000265.1:1461-3252 GCA_964476905.1 uncultured Terriglobales bacterium | reverse complement strand
CGCATGGGCCAGCTCTCCGTTGCCGATTACGACGCCTATCTTGAGTACGTTCGCACGCATCCGGACGAGACAAATCAACTCCTCGACACCGTCCTCATCAACGTCACCGAATTTTTTCGGGATCCCGCAGCCTGGGACGTAATCGCCGAAGACATCCTGCCCTATTTACTCAAGCGTCTGCGCACAGGAGACAGCTTTCGCGCCTGGGTAGCGGGTTGTTCGACAGGGGAAGAAGTGTATTCGCTGGCGATTCTCGTGGCCGAATACTTCGGATCGCGCATCTCGGAATTCGATATCAAGATTTATGCCACCGATGTGGATGACAGCGCGTTAAATATTGCTCGTCGCGGTGAGTACGCTCCTGAGCGATTGCGGCGTGTGCGTCCGGAGTGGCGACACAAATACTTTTCCAATGCCAAGTTGCCGCGCGTGAATCGCGATGTTCGCCGCATGTTGATCTTTGGGCGCAGCGATCTGGCGCAGGACGCGCCGATCTCGCACGTGCAGATGATCGTCTGCCGCAATGTGTTGATCTACTTCGACTCGATCACGCAAACGCACATTCTCAATCGCATGCACTATGCGCTCGATCCCGGCGGTATTCTTTTCTTAGGAAAATCGGAATCTAAGTTAAGCAACTCGACGATGTTCCGGCCCGTCGATTCCAGATGGAGGATCTTCCAGAAAGATCATTCACAGGGTGGCGCCGACATTCCTCGACTATCCGCCGCAAGGAGCAATGGAGCCATGAGTTCGGAGGACGGTCCTACTAGAGACAACGAAATACAACGGACAAAGCTTTACTACGGGGCTTTGCTCGAAGTGCTTGAGCCCGGCGTATTCGCTCTCGATGCCAACGACGTGCTCATTGTCGACAACAAGTCTGCTCTCGATCTGTGGGGTCTCTCAGGAAGCAAGCTCGTCGGCCAGCATATCGGCGATTCTGCATTAGGACGACAGTGTCCCGATCTGATCCAAAAGGTGGAAGAGAGCCATCGTAATCCAGCGCCGGTGAAGTTCGATTGCCCCCTCAAGATTGACAATGAAGCGCGCGTGCTCGCAGTTACCGTACGGCCGGTGAGCGGCGAGAGCGGTCAGCGTGTAGGCACGCTGATCTACGCCGATGACGTGAGTCATCGCGAGAAACTTCAGACCACTATCGAGCAGCTCGAAGCAACCGGCGAAGAACTTCAATCAGCGAACGAGGAGCTGGAGACCACGAACGAAGAACTCCAGTCCACCAACGAAGAGTTGGAGACCACCAACGAAGAGCTGCAATCCACGAATGAGGAGCTGGAAACCACCAACGAAGAGCTGCAATCGCTGAACGAAGAACTCGAGAACATGAATGAAGAGCTCGAGTTCCGCACGCGCGAACTCGATGCTTTGAACAGCCGCTATGCGGAAACTCTGGAGCGGATGCCCTGGGCGGTAATGGTCCTCGACAACGAAGGCCGAGTGCAATTCTGGAATAGCGCCGCGCATAAAGTGTTCGATATGGAAGCGCGCGCCGTGGTGGGACTCGAGTTAACTCAGCTTCCTATCGATAGCAACCTTCGCTCCGCTCTAGTCCGCCGTCGGAAAGCTGTCGAGGAACGCAACGCGCCGATGCTGTTGCGCAATCAGGAGCTGAATTCCGGACGTTCCAAAATGGTCTTCGACGTCCACCTCACTCCATTGAGTCGCGATGGTAGCAAGCCGAGCCTGCTGCTGATGTTTGCTCCGCAGTCCGCCGGAATCGAAACCGGGAACTCCACTGGACGGCGCTCTTCGCCGAAGAAGGAAACGAAA
>CAYZHX010000265.1:0-1361 GCA_964476905.1 uncultured Terriglobales bacterium | reverse complement strand
CGAAGGATCTCCCGGAATGCTTCAACCTTAAATTGCATGTCCCAGGCTCTTCGGCCCATACGCCGATTGGCTGGTGGAGGAGCCACACAACGACAGATTAAGTCCAAAACATCGCGGGAGATCCTTCGCGCAAAAGAAGCGCTTCAGGATGACAAAGCTTGGGGTTTCGAGCTGAATACATACGCCGTGAATAATCCAGGCAAAGTCGTACCCTCTGATAATCTCCAAGATTCTTCGCAGCATGTTGGAGCCACCCCAGACCCGCCCGCAACTCACCTGGGCATAAGCGAATTGATCGGCACCGTTGTCTGGCTCTGCTGCGCTACCCGTCCCAAGTCTCTGATCTTTTGAGACGCAACCGCGCGCATTTGTGGATTGGAACTTTCGTCAATATAGACGCCGTATTCCGCCGCTGCCATTCCCGGCTGATGGAGTGCTTCATAGGACCCTGCGGCGATTAGGTGCACCACCTCCCAATTCTGGTGGTTGAGCCGGTGTGCAGCCTGTGCCGCGCGGATGGCTTCTGAATATCTGCCTAGCTTGAAATAAGCATCGGCTTCCATTCCGTACACATCCGCGTGTTCGCTCGAGCCAACGCGAAACCGTTCCAGAAAACCGAGAGCGGCGTCGTAGTTCTTCTCCAGCATGCAAAGCTTGGCAAGATTCATAAGCGCCATCTTGCTGCGCGGATTCAATTCAAGAGCCTTCTGAAAGTATTGCCACGCCTCCGCGCGGTTCTTCTGCTGATCGGAGATCAACCCGAGCACGTTGTAAGCGCGCGACAACTTCGGATCGAGCCTGGTTACTTCCAGGAAGTCTTTTTTTGCCTCTTCCAAATCGCCACGCTGAACTGCGGCGAAGCCTTTTTCGAATCGATCGCGCGCTTTTCTGGGAACACGGAGGTCCTCAACGTCGAGATCGTCCTCAACCAACTGGTTTTTCGCATCAGCGTGACCCAGGACATTCACTCCGAGTTCGCAAGCTCCCGATTCGGGAACGTGCAGTGGACCGGAGGTAACGAAGTTCGTTCCTTCCCCCGTTTGCACGCGATACTCGCCTGGGGCAAGCGGAGGCAGAAACAGGTTTCCGTCGAATGGAACCTTCATCTCGGAAATGCGCCGATTGCCGGTGAATACCTGCAGTTTCATTTTCGTGGGAACAGAACCTGCGGACATGTTGACCTGCACATGGCAGATGCGAGGTTCCATTGTGGAAGCGACTGAAAAGGCCGAGGCAAACAGCAGAGACGCGAAATACACGATACAACGCATTGCGGGAGCCCTCGTCTGAATGACGGCTTCCGCGATGGGCCGATAGTTACTTTGTGATTAGTAGTCGTTTTCGCGTGATGTCTGCCGTGT
>CAYZHX010000264.1:0-3283 GCA_964476905.1 uncultured Terriglobales bacterium | reverse complement strand
AGCTACTAGCAAAAGCAAAAAGCGCGGAGCGAATGCTCCGCGCTTTCTTTTTCAGTATGAATTTATCGCTATGAGAACCAAGAAACCTGGCGCGGATTTCGCGGATATGGCGCGGATACATGCGGAAAAGTTACGAAGCAAGCCAGTCGATTGGATTACGACCAACAATCCCGAAAATCCGCGGCGATCCGCGGGCGAAGCCCCCGCGCAATCCGCGTCGTGTTTTGCTTTTGCTTTTCCTGAGCCAGAGCAGGAACACCTAGCATCTGAACACCTGTGCCCGCGCAATTAGATCAGCCCAAAGAGAAAACGCTGGCGTTCATGTTGCGCGCATTGCGTCACCGCAATTACCGCCTCTTCTTCGGCGGACAAAGCGTCTCGCTGATCGGCACCTGGATGACGCGTCTCGCAACAAGCTGGCTCGTCTATCGCCTCACACACTCGGCTCTTTTGCTTGGCGTCGTTAGCTTCGCCGGACAAATCCCCACATTCTTGCTCGCCCCGTTCGCTGGCGTATGGGTCGATCGTTGGAACCGTCATCGCGTACTTCTCGTCACGCAGGTCCTCGCGATGCTGCAATCGTTCGCACTCGCCGGACTCGCGCTGGCGAACATCATCACCGTCTGGGACATCCTGTGGCTCAGCGTCTTTCAAGGTCTGATCAACGCATTCGACATGCCCGCGCGACAGGCATTCGTCGTGCAAATGGTCGAAGATCGCCGCGATCTGGGCAATGCGATCGCGCTCAACTCGTCAATGGTGAACATGGCGCGCCTGATCGGTCCGTCGATCGCAGGGATGTTAATCGCGGCTGTTGGTGAAGGTTATTGCTTCCTGATCGATGGCATCAGCTATGTTGCCGTGATTGCCTCTTTATTACTAATGAAGATCACCGAACTGCCGCGAACACGGGCAGCTCGCAGCACCTTCGCCGAACTGCGCGATGGTTGGAACTACGTCTCGGGATTCGCGCCCATTCGCTCGATCCTGCTTCTGCTGGGACTCATTAGCCTGATGGGAATGCCGTATACGGTGCTCATGCCCATCTTCGCCGGAACGATCCTGGGCGGCGGTCCTCATACGCTAGGTTTCCTAATGGCAGCGGTAGGAGTCGGAGCACTCGTCGGAGCTTTCCATTTGGCAGCGCGCCGGTCCGTTCTGGGACTTGGCCGAGTGACCGCTATCTCAGCAGCCATTTTCGGCGCGGGACTCGTCGCCTTCTCGCACTCGCGCTGGCTCCCGTTGTCGCTGATCCTGATGTTCGTGGTTGGTCTCGGCATGATGACGCAGATGGCGTCCAGCAACACCATCCTGCAAACGATTGTTCAAGAAGACAAACGTGGACGTGTGATGAGCTATTACGCGATGGCCTTTACTGGCATGGCTCCCTTCGGCAGCTTGCTCGCCGGCACAGTAGCCCATCGCATCGGCGCTCCCGACACACTGCTGATTACCGGAGCCTGCTGCATCGCCGGAGCCATCTGGTTTGCGCGCGAACTTCCAGAGATTCGCCGACTTGTCCGTCCCATCTACGTGGAGCTAGGCATCATTCCGCAAGTGGCAACAGGTCTGCAGCAAGCATCGCAGCAGGGAGAAGCGGCAGGGTAGGGAATCGGGTGGTCGGGCATCGCCTTATCGGGTGAAGTAGGAACCAACCCCAAACCGAAAACACGACGCGGATCCCGCCGATGCTTCGCCCGCGGATTTCGTGAATTTTGAATTTCTTGTGTCGCGTCCAATGCTCTTCTCGAATACAACCGACGATCCGTCGGCACTTGATAACTGGATTCCTCAATTGCTTCGCGTTGATCCGCCTCCCATCCGCGCAATCCGCGTCGTGTTTTGCTGTTGCTTTCAGATCACCCGATGACCCGATGGCCCGATCACCCGATCCTGGATGACCCGATTCCTCAATAGTCAACCTCGCGATCATCCATTACTCTGTTTCCCCATGCTCCACTTGCTGACGCTTTTCCGTCGCGCGGTGTGGCGCGCATTCGAACACGACGCCTTCGCCACCGCGAAGGGCGCTGCCTATTCCTCGATTCTCACTCTGTTTCCGGCGTTCCTCGTGGTCGCGTCCATCGTCGGCGCTTCCCATAAGGCGGAGGCATTCGCGCGCGAGATCTCTTATGCAATCGGCAAAGTCCTGCCTGCCGGTACCACATCCTTGGCGCTCGCATATTTCAACACCAGCAAGATTCGCACTGTACACGTAATCTTCTCCGCCTCGATCGTTACGCTCACGGCGGCCAGCGGAGTAATGGTTTCCTGGATGTCGGCGTTCCGCCACGCCTATGGCATCCAAGGCAATCCCTGGGGATTCTGGAAAGAGCGCGCCATGGCCTTCTTGCTGATTCCGATTGCGGCAATCCCCATGGCCTTCGCAACGCTGATCGTCGGCTTCGGCAACCAGGTGCAGAATTGGCTCTCGCTGCACACGATCTACGAACTTCGAGGAGCAGTGTTTCTATTGTGGGTAGGCGGCCGCTGGACGATCGGCATGATGACAAGCATCGCTGTGATCGCCCTCATCTATCACTTGGCCATTCCGCGAACTCAATCGTGGAGCCGAGTCTTGCCCGGAGCAGTGCTGGCGACAGTGATGTGGTTCGGCGCGACAGTGGGATTTGGATGGTACGTAACCAACTACGCCAATTACGCGGTGATCTACGGATCACTGGCTGCAGTGATTGCGCTGTTGGTGTGGCTGTATCTGGTCTCGATCGTGGTGCTGATCGGCGCGGAATTCAACGCCCTGATCTTTCCGAAAAGAGAGATGTGAACCAAGCTGCGAACGGAGCCGACGCCGGTAGGCGGTGGGGCCGAAGATGGCCTGCTGGCCAGCTTCGGGTTCGACGACACCGCTTGCACCGGGAAGCGCGCAGTCGCAACCCAAGCGGCTGCCCCACCGGCTACCGCCGCCGGTTCTGTCTGTTTGCTCGGCTCGCTTCACAACATTCACCTGGCTCGCAGTATCGCTTCCACCCGCCTCAGATCTTCTTCGGTATCCACTCCAACGGTATCAAACGACGACTCCGCCACATGAATCTCAACGCCATGATCCAAGAATCGCAGCTGCTCCAGACGCTCTGCGCGCTCGAGTTCCGATTCGGGCCAGGAGCAAAATTTCTCCAGCGCCTCGCGACGGTAGGCATAGAAGCCGAGATGCTTGAACCGCCTCACCGTTCCGGAATTGTCGCGATCGAAGGGAACCGTAGCGCGCGTAAAGTAGAGCGCCCGACCTGCTAGATCCGTAACCACCTTGACCGCATTCGGATTA
>CAYZHX010000263.1:0-3287 GCA_964476905.1 uncultured Terriglobales bacterium | reverse complement strand
ACAGTTACGAAACCTGCCCCGAGGCACTCTGCCTTCATCCGCGTGACGCACTGGATCACTGCTCTCGCGTTTTTCGCGTTGCTCCTGACCGGCATCGAGATTCTGATCTCACACCCGCGCTTCTATTGGGGTGAGACCGGCAACGTTCTGACTAAGCCTTTGTTTCAGATACCGATTCCTTCGTCACGAAGATTGGTGCCGACAGGTTACGGCTACGTCCTGCCCGACCAAAACGGCTGGAGCCGGGCGCTGCACTTTGAGGCTGCCTGGATCCTTGTGCTGACGGGTTTGTTGTATGTAATCTCCGGCCTGCTTACGGGACATTTCCGAAAAAACCTCGTCCCCAACAAGGCCGATGTCGCATGGCGGGCATTGCTCACCTCCTTCATCAAACCTTTGCGTTTTCAGCGGCCGAATGCTGCAGAGGCTTATTCCTATAATGGACTTCAACGCCTCACGTACATAATCGTGATCTTTGTTCTGTTCCCGCTGGTCATCTGGAGC
This sequence comes from uncultured Terriglobales bacterium, assembly GCA_964476905.1. Taxonomy (GTDB): domain Bacteria; phylum Acidobacteriota; class Terriglobia; order Terriglobales; family Acidobacteriaceae; genus Gp1-AA112. The sequence goes on along the minus strand of CAYZHX010000263.1, from coordinate 2,783 downwards.
GGCTTGGCGCTGTCGCTTGGCTTCGACTCCGCTTTCCCCTGGTCGGTTAATCTGTTGGGCGGCCGTCAATCGGCGCGCACCATTCATTTCTTTGTATCGCTGGCTCTGGTGCTGTTCCTGTTTATTCACATCGGAATGGTTTGTCTCGCTGGATTCTGGAGCCGCACACGAGCGATGATCACAGGCCGCGTCGACACGCGCAAGGAGCCCTCATGATCATTTCACGTCGAAAGCTGATCGTATCCGGACTCGCAGCGACCGCGAGTGCCTCAGGAATAACGGTGGCAGCGCGCCTTGCGCAGAAATATGGATTGATTCCTCCCGATCATCGCGGACTCTTCGGTGTCGGCGAAACACTGACCTATGCCTCACAACGGCTACTAACTCGGCATTCACTGGCGCGCGAATTTCCGCGAAGCCAAATTTCGCCACGCCCATTCCCCAACGAACTCGCGCCGCTCACGGCAGATTTCAAGCGTCTTCAGGCAGGCGGATTCGCGGACTATCGGCTCTCCGTCGATGGAATGGTTCATGAACCTGCTTCATTCTCGATCGCTGACCTCAAGAGCTTCCCATCTCGCAGCCACATCACCGAAATCGCTTGCGAAGAGGGCTGGTCCTACATCGCCGAGTGGACTGGAGTGCCTCTCTCGCATGTGTTGAATCTTGTCGGGGTTCACCCACAAGCGAGGTATGTTGTCTATGTTTCCATGGAGCCCGACACGTGGGACAGCATCGACATGTCCGATGCTCTGCATCCACAAACATTTATCTGCTACGGCATGAATGGCAGCGAGCTTCCAGTGGCACACGGTGGACCGCTGCGGATGCGGCTCCCTCGCCAAATCGGCTACAAGAACATCAAATTCATCAATCGCCTAACGGTCACAGACAACCTGAAAAAGTTTGGCAAAGGCTGCGGCTCTGCGGCTTGCGAAGCGGGCTACGCCTGGTACACCGGCATCTGACGCACACTGAACCCATTTTTTCGCGGTAAACTCGCGACCGATGAGATGTTCCTGAATCGGGAATCGGAATGTGAACTGAGGAGTCCGCGACACGTCATGTGCAGCAACGACTCAGTCGCGAAAGCCGAAAGGCTTGACGAGCTCAGACTGAAATAGCTCCTCTTTGGCCCCGTCGTGTCAGGAGATATATTCCTTGATGTATTCATCAGTACTTGCGGCGAGCTCTCGTCCTGTGCCGTCGAAGATCACCTTGCCATCTCGCAAAAGCAAGAACGAGGTATTGGTGTTCGCATCAGAGTTCTTCACCTTTATCATCTGTCCTTTTTCCCGGTCGAACTGGTGGGTAGCCATAGTGAAGCCATCTTGTAGGCGATGAGTGACCATAAGGGCCGAAGTCTGATACACATCACGCTGCTTCACTAGCAGCTCGACGATGGTTGTGGAAGTGATTGGGTCGAGGCCACCGGTTGGGGAATCGTAAAAGATAATCTCAGGCTGCGTGATAATGGCACGTGCAATGGCAACCCGTCGCCGCATGCCGCCGGAGAGCTGTGCGGGAAACTTGTCGATTGTGTGCTCGAGTTCAACGAAGCGCAGGGCTTCCTTCACACGTTCGCGCACTTCGTCGCGCGGCAGATGCTCTTCCATCAGTCGGAAGGCGACGTTCTCTTCCACCGTAAGTGAGTCGAACAACGCACTTTCCTGAAACACCATACCGATTTTGCGCCGAAGTCCGAATAGTTGCTGCTCGCCCATGGAAGTGATTTCTTCTCCCAAAACGGTAATCGTTCCCGAGTCCGGTTTGAGCAGACCAAGAGCAAGTTTCAGCAGAACGCTCTTGCCCGATCCCGCAACACCAAAGAGAACTTTGGTTTCGCCCCGATGGAGTACAAAAGAAACACCGCGTAAGACTAGATGCCGATCGAAACCAATCTCCACGTCATTGAATGCCAGGACGACTTCGGTCGATTGTGGATGACCATTCGTCGTAATCGTGGCGGTCCCCATCTCAGAGCGTACCCCGAATCATCGACCGAAGATCCCGATAAGCAGCTGGGTAAGAAAAAAGTCCACGATCAGGATCAACACAGACGAAGCGACCATTGCCTGAGTAGTCGATCGTCCGACGCCCTGCGTGCCGCCCTTGGTTGACACCCCGTAATAGCATCCAACGGTGGCGATGATGAAGCCGAAAAAAAAGGGCTTGAGAAGTCCCTGAAATACATCGGGAAATTGAAGCTGCTGATATGTACTGGTCCAATACTGCTGAGTTGACAGCCCCAGACGGCCTACCGCGACAATGTATCCGCCAAATAACCCCATAAGATCCGAGAGGATAGTAAGGAAAAACAGCATGATCACGGTTGAGACCACTCGAGGCGTGACCAGCTTCTTGACGGGATCTGTGCCGAGCGCGCGCATCGCATCGATCTGCTCGGTGACTTTCATGGATCCCAACTCGCTCGCCATTCCCGTTGCCGCACGGCCCGCGAGCATGAGGCTCGTGAGCACGGGTCCGATTTCCTTGATCATCGAGAATGAGACCAGTTGGCCGGTAAGAGAAACCGATCCGAATTGCTGCAGAGTCGTGGAAGTCTGAAGCGCAAGCACCGCGCCGATTGAAAGCCCAGTGAGTCCCACAATGGGAAGTGATCCGAAGCCGATGAAATCGGCCTGCAGGATCATGTCGTTCACGTATCGTGGCCGACGGCCAAGATTAGCAACAGCTTCGCCAGCCAGAAGCGAATACTCCTGGACGGCTAAAACTCTTTCCTTGATGGCCTGCTCAGGCGAGTTGCGGAAGAGAGGAATTCG
>CAYZHX010000262.1:0-3302 GCA_964476905.1 uncultured Terriglobales bacterium | reverse complement strand
CAGATGTTGTAGTAGCCCCAGTAGTCGTAGGTTGCGATCAGCATCGCTGAGCCGAGCCCCAGAAAGAAACCATGGTTTAAATTGAAGGCGCCAGGCGGGAAATCGAAGGCGCGCGCGGAATTGAAATGAGCAATGCCCGTCCAGATTACCCATGCAATCGTGCCTAGCACTCCAACCAACAGCCAGTTTGAAATCTTGCCGGCGATGTCCACGCGACGGAATGCCAGCACGATCGCCAGAACACAAGCCGCGACGGCAACCAGAGTGCCGTGTGTGAGCGAGATTTCAATGCCGAGTGAGGCAAGCCGGCCAGAACCCAATTGGAATTTGTGCGAGGCAATCACCTTCTGCAGAGAGGGGAAAATGTACGCACCGTACTGAGCAATTCCCACACAGCCGGATGCAGCTGAGAGCGGCGCGCTCATCATGAGCTGCCAGACGTATAAGAAAGACAGCAATCTACCCAGTCGCTGGGAGCCATAAATTTCTTTCAAGTACTCGTAAGATCCGCCTGCACGCGGGAGCGCCGCGCCGAGCTCCGCCCACACCATGCCGTCGCACATTGCCAGCAGCGCACCAAGAACCCATCCGAGCATCGCCTGCGGACCGCCACTTGCGTGAATGATGAGAGGAATGGTGATGAAAGGCCCAACACCGATCATCTCAATCACATTCAGCGAGATGCCCTCGCGTAACCCAATACCTCGCAGTAGCCCTTGTTCAGGTTTGACGGCCATTTTCATTGGCAGGGTGAAACGAAATTTGAACGCGAAGGCCGTGCAGGACACAAAAACAGGTTCAACCGATTTTTATTCGCTGCTCTGCGGACGCATACCTCTGTCGTACCTTGGGAATAGCCTTTGCGACCTCCGTGTCCTCGGTGTTCAATGTTTTTCCGCGCTCAAGAGATTTACGAAAAGGCGGATTGCTCCAGGCACGCCTGCCGGAAGCTGTCGGAAAAAGGCATAACTGTTATAGATATATGTACCTTTCCCGTATTGGGTAACGAGCAAACCACCCTTCTGTGGCTGTTCTCCCGGATCATTGGACGAGAGCAAAGGATGGAAGTGATCGTCCCAGTTGCTCATGAAGTACAGGCCTCGCTCCTGCACCCAGCCATCGAAGTCGCGGGCAGAGATCTTGTTGGGATAATTCAGAATGGGACTCTGAGGATCGAGTATCTCAACGGGCGCTTCCTCGACGCTCACACGCGCGTTGCTGGAGGTCACCGGGTAGGGAGTGTAGTGCCCTGCGTTAAACGCGCCGATGCTCGAGTTGTACTGAACAATCAGCGTTCCGCCCTGCTCAACAAAGTTCAGTAGCCTCGGATTGTTCACACGCACATCTGTGCTGATATCGTAAGCGCGAATGCCCATCACTATCGTGTGGAAGCGCGATAAGTCGGTGCCTGCCAGAGTTGCCGGGTAAATCACCTGCACGTCGATGCCAAGCTGTTTGAGTGCGGCCGGAATCTCGTCGCCCGCTCCCATCACGTAGCCCACCCGCAATCCGGGCGGTAGCTTTACGCGTACGGCGCTCACGTCGAGCGTGGCCGGACGATAGTAGTAGAAGAGACCAAGGTCGTTGCGAGTAACGACATTGAAGCCTTCGTTGAGTTGTTTTCCTCGATAGTCGGCTAGTGCGTTCAAGTCGTAGTGAGTTTCACTACCAAGCTTCGGCTGTACAGAAAATTGCAGCTCCGCCACATCGCCCTCGTGCTCCAAATGCACTGGACGACTCGCAGGCGAAACGGTCCACCCCGGCGGAGGTGAGAATTGCAGCGTGGCGTCGGCAGGCGTAGTTAACTGACTGCGCACGCGTACGCCAACCGGGAACGGCTTTCCCGAATCGATACGAACGAGCTGTGACGGATCGTCAAATTGAACAGAGAGCGCCGGCGCAACCGCGAGTTCATGTTGACTTTGTCCTGAAACGGGATCGATGAACTTGGCCATCACAACTGCGTGAGCGACGCCTTCACCGTGAGCGGCTTTGTAATTTGCGTGCGCCTGAAATGGCCAGGGCGGCAGAGCCAAAGTCTGGTAAGCAGGCACGCTGATCGTGTCTACGCTCTCTTTGTATGGATTCTTTCGTCCCCAGAACGGCTTTGTATATTGCGCGTTTTCGGGAACGGTGATGCGAAACTGTACTGAAGCCATATCGCCCGAGTGCAACAATCTGAGATCACTCTTCACGATCTCAGATTTGAAACCCTCGGGCATGTCGAGGGCGATCTGCTCCGGCTCGACATCCCGCGTTCCTCGAGCGTAAAAGCGCGCAGTAGCAGTGAACGTCTGTCCAGGCACAGCGTTCTGGAACGTCTGCTCCAGGCGAAAGAATCCTCCCTGGGAGGCCTCAGGAGAATCGACGGAAACCTCGAGCAACACGCCCATAGCAAGGTTTGCTGCCTGCTCGAATTGCTTCTCCTTAGTTCTTAGATTCGTCAGCAGCTCCAATTTCTCAGCAGACGTAAGTGACGATTGATCGACCTGCCTGATCAGATCACGCGTAACATTCAGGCCCTGGATGAGCGGCACGCCAGCGTCGGATGGATTTCTCGGGTTTGCAACTCGCGTAGCCTCATCCACATCCTTTGCCAGCTGCTGTAGAGCGGGCCTCAGAAACTCAACTTTGCTTTCATCAGAGCCGAGTCGTGAGGCTAAGCCGGGCAGCGAGGTGTCAATTCCATCGAAGAAATCGGCTTCTTGGGCCTTCAATTCCTCTTTCGGGAGCGTGGAATCGACGCGCGTGTAATACGTGTAGCGATGGCCGGGAGAAACACGGAACCCGCCTGTGCCTTGCGAGGTCTGGCGTGCCAGTCCTTCCACCGCGAATTGCGTGTACGACATTCCGAGCAGCGGCGAATATGTGCCAACGTCGAACTTCACGTTCGAGTCTTCACTCGCGCCAAAATGGCCGATGTACAGCTTCTTCGGCTGCCAGGGCAGCAGGCCTTCTTTGATCTGTTCGGGAAACCGGTTGGGATCGCCAGCGGCCGTGAACGCCTCTTGCGTCACGATCGACGACGCCTGGTGATGTGCGTGTCCGTCGCGCGTTGTTCCGGTGAAACGGGCCACAAGCACGTCAGGGCGAAAGGCCCGGATAACGCGCACCATATCGCCCATTGCGATATCGTGCCCGCCCCATTTGCCGAAAGTTTCTTCTGGCGTTTTTGAAAAGCCGAAATCCGCTACGCGCGTAAATCTCTGCTCGGCTCCGTAGTATTCGTCGGCAGCTAGAAGTTCGAGCGTACGGAGAACACCAAGCTCGTCAGAGAAGGCGTCGCCAGATTTGTTCTGCCC
>CAYZHX010000261.1:0-3379 GCA_964476905.1 uncultured Terriglobales bacterium | reverse complement strand
AAGCCTAGCCACCCCCTTCGGGGCCCCGTCGCCAGCCGCAACTCACAGTTGAGCTACAGACCGGTTCGAGGTGAACACGCCAAAGTCCGATGATACGCCGGGTTCGGGCGATTTACAAACGCCCTCAGCCTCTCGGCACTCGGCTTTCAGCGTCCAGCCAGATCCTGCTCTTGAGGGTGGAAGAGTTCATCTGGACCGTCGATCGCGGGAAGAGAAATTCGGCTCGAAATTGATGGCAACATACTCTCCTGGGGCGGCAGGCCTATTTCAATCTGTTATCTGTTTCGTCACTGCAAACCGAAAAAAGCAATCACAACCTCCAAAATTCACGAACTACAAAAAACGTTGAGTTTGCGGCTCGAAAATAAGGGATTGACTGTTTCCTTTCTGCGTTTTACCTGTGAGGCAACGCCAATTTTCCACGGGGTTAACCCCGACTTTTCCACGGCGTTACCCCGAGTTTTCCACGGCGTTACCCCCAGATTTCCACGGCGTTACCCCGGGGTAACCCCAATGAGACGCGCACCTTAGAGCTGAGACACTGCCCGGCGCAAGCCGGACGCAACAGACTCGAAAAAATGCGGTGACTTCTTCGACCGGGGTTCGAGGTTGCGATTGTCTCGTCCTGCAGCTGGCGCACCATTGCCATATCTCCGTGCTATGACAAAGCTGGGCGAAAGTCAAGCGAATTCGCTGCGGATTTGTGAGCACTTTTGCCTCCATTTCAGCGATAAATCTGCAGGGAGCCGTCGCGCTGATGATGGGCTGCCAGGCCTCAGGCGTGTACACTTCGGTAAACCTGAATCGCCTACTCAGGAGATTCCCCTCTGCAAGAACCTCAGAACGAATCGCTGACCTCATCCGAACCGGAGCGTGCTCTGAGCTCGCAGCGTAATCCCTTCTTCTTCAATGAGCGAGGATTGCGAGCCGGGTGGCGGCTTCTGAGCTGGATCGGAATCTGCATCGTCTTCGGCGTTCTCCTGCTCTCAATTTCCGCACCGATTCGACACCGGCTTCCACATGACATCGCTCCCGATGTCGCCAAGCTCCTGATCGTCGCCGCGATTCTCGGCGGCAATGCTTTCATGGCTAAGTTCGAACGACAATCTGCATGGTCGTACGGTCTTACGGATCGACGCTGGGGATCTCGCTTACTTTTCGGCATGCTGATCGGATGGCTCTCGCTCACGGTGATGCTGGAGGGGCTGAAGATTGCGCACCACTTCGATTTTGGCGCGCAGTATATGCACGGATCCGGGCTTGCGGTTGCCGCGGCGCTGAATGCATTCTCATTTCTCTTTGAAGTGGCTCTCTTCGAGGAAATCCTCTTTCGCGGCTACGCGTTGTACACCCTCGCCGATGGCATGGGATTTTGCCCGGCGGCGGTCGTGCTGTCTTTGGTGTTTGCTGCCGCGCACTTGAGCAACGGCGGCGAAGCAGCTGCCGGCATCATTGCCGTAGTTTTCTTCGGGCTGATGATCTGTTTTTCGGTGTGGCGAACCGGAAGCTTGTTCTGGGCAATTGGCTTCCATTTTATGTGGGACTACTCCGAGACCTTTCTTTACGGAGTGAACGACAGCGGCTTCGTTTCTCCAGAGCATTTGCTCAGTGCAAAGTTCTACGGACCTGCATGGGTCACGGGCGGAAGTGTCGGCCCGGAAGGAAGCTGGTTCATTTTTGCAGTGTTGGCGGCGATAACGATGGCCATCCATTTTGCATACCCGAAAAGAGCATTCCAATACAGACAATCGGGCGATCGGGCAATCGGGTCATCGGGCCAAGTCAAATCAAGCTGACCCTGCACTACGTTCTGTTCTCCCAAAGCTCACAAGCCAAACACGAATCCAATTTTCACTTGATCCGATCACCCGATGGCCCGATCACCCGATGCTTTGCCTTACAATGAAAGAAAAGCAAGTGAGATTTGAATGATTCATTTTCCCGTCCCTGAGGCTCTTACCTTTGATGATGTTCTTCTCCTGCCGGCACATTCTGATGTGGTTCCCGCGTTGGCCAATACTCAGACGCGGCTCTCGCGCAATATCAATCTGAATATTCCCATCATCAGCTCTGCGATGGACACTGTCACCGAATCTCGCCTGGCCATTGCGATCGCGCAGCAAGGTGGAATCGGGATCGTGCATCGCAATCTAACGATCGAGCAGCAAGCCGGGGAAGTCGATAAGGTGAAGCGTTCCGAAAGTGGAATGATCGTCGATCCGGTCACAATCTCGCCGGAGGCGAAGATCTCGGATGCGCTCGACGTCATGCGTAAGTACAAAATCTCCGGCGTCCCGGTAACCAAAAACAAGAAGCTCGTCGGGATCCTCACCAACCGCGATCTGCGCTTCGAAACACGTACAGACATTCCCATTTCGAAGGTGATGACCAAGGAAAATCTCATCACCGTGCCCGTTGGCACGACGCTCGAAGAAGCCGAACAGATTCTGCACAAGCACCGGGTCGAGAAGCTGCTGGTTGTAGACGACAAGCAAAACCTCAAAGGGCTGATCACGGTAAAAGACATCCAGAAGAAGCTGAAATATCCCAACGCGGCAAAGGATGCGCAGGGACGTTTGCGAGTGGGAGCAGCGATCGGCGCAACCGGCGATTATCTGGAACGCGCGCAGGAGATGGCGCGCTACAAAGTCGATGTAATTGCGATTGATAGCGCGCATGGTCACACAACCCGCGTTCTCGATGCGGTGCGCGAGATCAAGAGTAAGCTGCCGGAAGCGGATCTGCTTGCCGGAAATGTCGGTACCTTTGACGGTGCGTGCGCGCTGATCAAAGCCGGAGCTGATGCGGTGAAAGTGGGAATCGGGCCTGGTTCAATCTGCACGACACGAATCGTAACGGGCGCCGGAGTGCCGCAGATCTACGCCATTGCCGAAGCATCACGTGCCGCGAAGGATTCTGGCGTGCCGATCATTGCCGACGGTGGCATTAAGTATTCAGGCGATATCACGAAGGCGATCGCTGCGGGAGCCAGTTCCGTGATGGTTGGATCGCTCTTCGCCGGAGTCGATGAGAGCCCCGGCGAAACGATTCTCTACCAGGGGCGTTCTTTCAAAGCGTACCGAGGCATGGGATCTCTAGCGGCGATGGCACAAGGTTCCAGCGAGCGCTACTTCCAGTCGAACGACGATGACACTCCAGCGGCCGAGATGCTGGAGAACGGTAGCTCAAATCGCCTGGCCAAGCTCGTGCCCGAAGGCATCGAAGGACGCGTGCCCTATCGCGGACCGCTCTCGAACATGGTCCTTCAACTCGTCGGGGGCTTGCGTTCCGGAATGGGATACTGCGGCTGCAGCACGATTCCCGAATTGCAGCAGAAGGCACGATTTGTCCGCATCAGTGGCGCCGGACTGCGTGAGAG
>CAYZHX010000260.1:0-3424 GCA_964476905.1 uncultured Terriglobales bacterium | reverse complement strand
TGCTGCTTTGAACACGACTGCACAACTGCGATTCTGGGGAGAGCTGGGCCAATGGCGGCAATGTCTCACACTGCCGTCTGCAGGGTAGCGCACGCATTGTCGAGAACGTGAACGGAGCGGCGGCTATGGCGGTGGTGCCGGTGGAGATTTTGACGACAGCGTGAATGTCCATAACAGCATCGCCAATCGGGTGATCGGGTCATCGGGTCATCGGGTGATCTGAACCAAAAACATCAATTCCGCGGGAAGCATCCGCCGCAATCCCGTCGTGTGCCTTTGGTTTTCACTTCGCCCGATGACGCGATCACCAGATCACCCGATTCGTAATCGCTCGACGATCTCCAAGATGGCGAAAACCCTTCACGCTCCAGGCACTTAACGAGGACAAAGAACATGTTCCAATTCGGATCAGGCACGCTCTGGGGATATCCCGTTGGCGGGAACCTCGCGGCGAATCCTACGCCTATCAAGTTCGGCACGCTGCAGGACGTCAGCCTGGAGATCTCGGGCTCGCTGAAAGAACTCTATGGACAAAACCAGTACGCCGAAGCGGTCGCGCGCGGCAAGTGCAAGATCGCGGGCAAAGCCAAGTTCGCGCAGATCATCGGCAAGCACGTGAACGATCTCTTCTTCGGCCAGACGATGACCAGCGGGCAAAAGCTCACCTCGCTTGACGAAGCGCAGAGCGTGCCCGCGTCGTCTCCGTACACGATCACGGTGACGAATTCAGCGCAGTTCGTCGACGATTGGGGCGTGCGCTACTCCGGCACCGGACTGCCGCTGGTGAAAGTAACAAGCGCGCCCGTCCAAGGACAGTACTCGGTCAGCGCCGGCGTTTACACCTTTGCCGCAGCCGACGCCGGAGCCGCTGTGCTCATCTCATATCGCTACACCAGCGCCGCAGGCGTGCAGCTCAACATCCGCCAGCAGCTCATGGGATTCGCGCCCACGTTCCAGATCCTGCTCAACGAACAGTACGCCGGCAAGCAGGCGAACCTGCTTCTTTATTCCTGCGTCGCCGAAAAGCTCGCGTGGGCGACAAAGAACGAAGACTTCCTCCTGCCCGAGTTCGACTTCGAAGCGTTCGCGAATGCCGGCGGGCAGGTGATGGATTTGTATTTGGCTGAATAGTGAAGAATTGCGGTGCAGTTAAGGGTAATTGATCGATACGTCAGCAACCTGGGCCTTCTTCTCTTTGAGATTGCCCGTCGTGCATCCCTCAACCGCAACGTCAAGGTGCGAATTATCGGCCCACGTCACTGAAAAATCGGAGTTGGGACACGAAGCCGTCAGAAACACCATCTCCGGGTTAGGACTCGTTGATGGACGCTCGGTATATGGCTTTTCAGCTCGGACTAAGCTGAGAATGGTCTCTTTACCAACAGTTTTGCGAGAACGTAACCATCGCTCTTGCATGAGTGTGCGATCAACAACCACGGCCGCATGCGTCCGGTCTGGCGAGTAAAGGAAGTGTTTATTTATTTGTCCCGCGTAAGGATTGCCTTTCGAGCATCCAGACGCAGCAATTGTTAGCGCCGCAGCGAACAAGGCGTTGCTGTGCATTCCGCATTCCTCAAAAACGAACGAATCTTACAACTCTGAGATGAGCGGTACAACCCCAACACCCGAGGACCAGATGAGCCCGCAATCCATTTCCCTGCACGGTAATGAATTCAAACTCTCACCACTCACGCTGGGTGATCTTCGACGACTCGAGCCCGCGCTGCTAGGCGCCGAACAGAAGCTCGCCAGCGGATTCGGCTCGATGCTGTCACTGGTTCCGGTGATTCATGCGTCAATCAGCAAGCTGTATCCGGAGGTTGCACTGGAAGAGCTAGAAGAGATGCTCGACTTGAACAACTTCTCCGAGGGCTCGATCGCGTGCTGGAAGCCTCAGGACTGAAGCGCCAAAGCTCCGAGGCTTCGCGGCTTCGTGGCTCCGAAGCTGGTTCTCCGGGGGAACCCGTGCCAGCGGCCGACTAAGCCGGATCGCCGACTGGCCACACCTCTTCGGCTACATCGCAACTTCCACCGGCTGGACGGTTCCCGAAATCGAACTCCTCACGCTGAGGCAGGCGAATGAGCTGCTGGAGTACTGGAGCGAGCACCCGCCGGCGCATGTCTTACTGGTAGCGATGATGCGGGCGCGGCCTTTGCGGAAGAATCGAGCAGCGAGCGATTTGTTGACAGCTGTTGCAGGCGCCGGCGGGCTTGTATCGACTCAAGCCTCTGGACACATTCAGCACCTATTGAAGAGAGAACACGAAGGTCACAAAGGTTGAACACCGGAGGTCACGAAGATGTGCTCCGTGACCCCCGATTTCGTACCGTCGTGACCTTCGTGTTCGCCTCTCCGGTTTTCGTCTCCTCGCTGCGTTTCAAAATCCGCACAACGGCCATCATTGTCTTCCAGCTTCGTATCGTTGCCGGTACGCCGAATAGCTTATCGATCTGACCAAGATAGCCGATGGTTTTCATGTGGCGGCGGTACACGCCGAAGCTGAATCGACCTTTTGACGCGACCAGTCGAACGTACCACTCGCTGTCAGGCGGAACTGTAATTGGGAGCGCGGGCGTGAGGCGCGGGCGCTTCGAGAGGATGCTCACGAATCGAACCGTGTCCGGTCGCGCCGGCTCAGTTGCAAACAGATCATCGAGTTCCATTTTGAGAAGGTCGCGGCTGTCACAGAAGAAGACCTCGGCTTCGAATGGTAGACGGCGCAGTAATTCGCTGCGGAACTTCGCTCGAGATCCGGGCTTGCGCACAATGAATGTGCCTGTCGCGCCGACGTTCACGACGTCATAGCGGCTCAGCTCTTTCGCGAGAAGGCTGGGACGGAACCTGCGGTGTCCGCCTACGTTGATGCCTCGCAGGAAAACGACAAGAGCCATGTGCGGCAGTATAACGACAGCCGTCTGATGTTGGACGCGACTTCATCAGCACTGGACGTGGACTATCTCCTTACCGTGCCATAGCCGCATAAAGCATTCAGTGCTGGCACAATAAAGCGCAGCGGGGGGCGGGTGAAAATCTGAGATCTTGTTATGAGGATAACGGCTTTTAGATTCGGGGCTGAAGTGTACAGCTCCGGGGAAATTCCAGGAAGCCGCTCTCCCGCTAGAGACCCTCTTTGCCGCGTGACTTCTTGCCAGGTAAGAAGACCAGCGCCGCCAGAGGGTTTCTATTTGGTAGTCATTCGTTTCTAAGAATTCCCAAGCTGGGACGTAGATCGGAGTGCCTAACGCTATCGGGAAAGAGGCCCAGGGAACTCTCCCGGATGAATGCCGTCCGGGTCTTTGGCCAGAATTCGCCTAACCGTCTCCAGCATGCCCTCGATTTCATCGGGATATGCGTGAGCATCAGCGTCATCGGGCGGAACTTCTCCATGCCGCCGCAATGCAAGGACCATGGCGCTGCAGTGAC
>CAYZHX010000259.1:0-3431 GCA_964476905.1 uncultured Terriglobales bacterium | reverse complement strand
GTCACCCTTCGCGACGACCTTGGCGCGACCCCAACGTCCGGGGATTCCCTCTAAAGATAAGGTGCCAAACCAAAAAGGCAGCACGGGTTTATCTGCGCATTCGAGAACCTCGCCTTTGGGCTCGAGTCCCAGAAGCGTGCGAATTCCCAACATTGGAGCGCCTGCCGCCCAGGCTTGTGGGATGCAAGCGGTGGGATACTGCACCGGGAACCGAGTTTTTGTGCGTTCATATCCGGCGAAGACTTCCGGCAATCGGTATTGAAAGAACACAGACGCTTCAAATATTCCGGCAACAATCTGTGATGCTTCTTTGCGGAACCCGTAGCGCGCAAGCCCTGCGGCTATGATGCTACAGTCATGAGGCCAGACTGTCCCATTGTGGTATTCGATGGGATTGTAACCACCTTCGCCTTCTGCCATCGTTCGAATACCCCATCCGGAGAACATCTTCGGGCCCATCAGGTGGTCGCGAATGGCGATAGCTTTGTCGTCATCGACGATTCCGCTCCACAGTAATTGGCCGATGTTGGAGCACAAACTGTCTACCTTGCGCTTAGAGCCGTCAAGAGCTAGGGCGAAGAACTTCCGGTCGGGAATCCAAAAGTCATTGTTGAAGCGGGTTTTCAGTTTTGCTGCCTCCGCCTCCAGTTGATCCGCTAAAGCTTTGTCCTTCCATATCTCGCGCGCCAGACGAGCGCACCGAGCCTTTGCATCATAGGCATAGCCCTGGATTTCGCACGTTGCGCGCGGAGTGGGAGCGAGCGAGCCATCGTGGAAGAGGATGGAGTTCCAGGAATCCTTCCAGCATTGGTTGTCTAGTCCCAATTCGGTCTTGCGCTCGTACTCGATGTAGCCGTCACCGTCGCGGTCTCCATAGTGGTCAATCCACTTGAGAGCTGCACGCGCATTCGGCTCGAGGGCGCGGACCAAATTCGCGTCGCCGGTCCACCGCTCGTATTCATCCAGCAGCACCAAGAACAGCGGCGTGGTATCGCTAGCCCCATAATAGGGTTTCTGCGGACGCTCGCCGAAGTGTGTTAACTCTCCAAACCGAAGCTCGTGCAGGATGCGCCCAGGTTCCTCCTCGGTGAGCTCCACTTCTTTGTTTCCCTGGGCGTCGGCGAGCGCCTGCAGCGTAGTTGCTGCCAATTTTGAATTAAAGGGAAGCATCTGATAGCTGGTGATCAAGCTGTCGCGCCCGAAGAGTGCCATGAACCATGGCAGTCCAGCCGCAGGAAGCGAGTGCTCTGCCAGGGTGTCAGGACGAAAGCGAAGCGCTGCAACGTCTATGAGGCTGCGCATATACAGTTTCACGGCTTCAGGATGGCAATCCAAAGTCGGCGCGTCCTCGATCCACTCCTTCAAGTTGCGGCGCATGGCAGTTCCTGCAGCGCCTGCGAACTTTGGTTGATGCGCAGTTTTCCCGGTCACGGGAGTTATTTGAAACTTGGTTTTCCAGGAGGATTTGGGATCAAGGGTGATGCGGAACACCGCATGGTCTAAAGTCACTTCAGTCGGCTTCGCGGTGGAAGTTATCTGAGTCTCTCTGACAAAATCGTCGCGTCGGTATCCCAACACCATCCGGCCGTTTCGCACCTCACGATAGTAGTCACCCTTTTTTTTCAGAGCATCTTTCACTTCAAAAAGATCAGCGAAATCGGAGCCGACGTCCAAGCGTAGTTCAACTTCCTCACGTTCGGTACTGTGATTCAGGACAGTGAGGTCTTCTACAAAACCGTCACCCACAAAACGGCGACGCACGATAGAGACGGTTGGGTTCTTGTAAATCGTGCCTGTGGGAGGAACGCAGAAGTGCTGAGAGTAGTAGTATTCGATCGCGTCGGTAGACAACACATCCAGCGTGATGCCTTTGATGGTGAGTTTCCATTTAGACAAGTGACGCATATCGTCATAGAAAAGCCCATGTGGCTTGTCGGGCCCAGCCTCGATATCTCCATTGGGACTGCAAACCAGAAATGTCGAACCGTCAAGAATGCTGATCGTGTTGTCGCTCATGGCAGCCTTTCCTAACCGCGGTACGCGGATTGTCTAATTCGGTCTTTTCACCCTCACGATTAGCCGAAGTTTCAGGATTCGTCGTGGAAAATCACTGACATTTGCAGCCACTTTGGTACCGAGGCCTGAAGCTGAAGACAGGTTAGGTCCAGGTATGTTCTCCGGTAACTGCTAAGAATTACAGTTCAGGTACTTAGGCAGTGCACGCAAGATCGGCGGACCCGGTCTATTTTCTGGCGGGCGCATCAATTGCATTTTGCTGGGACCACAAAGGGCGATCTGTCTTCCATTCTTATAGGAGTCCGATTTCCAGAACAGCAGTCGGCGCCAGAGATTTAGTTGGCGTGAGACTCTCTAGTTGCCGGTGCAGCGTATCTGTGCGTTCCACAGCGAGTTTTCTCATCGTGTCCAATCTTGCTTTGAAACAATCGACGCAAAGCGTGCCGGATGCGCGATCACACGTTTCCGCCACAGGTCGCAAAACGACCCAAACGCGTTAATTAGCAAGTGATTGAAAGGATTGGCTGCCCCCCAGGGATTCGAACCCCGATATGCTGATCCAGAGTCAGCTGTCCTGCCGTTGAACGAGGGGGCAGTTTTGCGTTGGTGACTGGCGCCGGACGGCGCGCAATCCGGAGTTACTCAACTGATTCTATGATGCGCGGTTTTGAGGGTCAAATCGTAGTGGGACTACGCTTATCGAAAGGTGAAAACTGCTACACCTTTGTGGTTCTGCCGCTATCGCCCGTTTGCGACGCCTACGGTTTGGTACATTCGCTTCAACTCCTTTCAGCTCATTCACCTTGTGGAAACATTCGTTGAATTTCGCTCAGACCGATTCCCACCGCTCGACGGAGAGGAAGAGCTGATCAACCCAGACTTATGGGGCAAGCGATTAGCTGATTTCTTGCGAGAAGGCTTACGCCACCATGGATTTGAAACGAAAGAGCCGATCGCAGAGGACTGGGGCTGGGTCGTGCCTGTGGTTAATAGATCATTTCGGCTGTGGATCGGTTGCGGTCGCTACCAACAATACGACGATGGATTTCTCTGCTTCATTGAACCCCACCAACCATTCGTGTGGAGGTTCTTAAAGAGACTGGATACACGAGAGCGCATTAACGCGCTCCGAGAGGCCATCGATATGCTCCTGATAGAAGAAGAAGGCGTTAGGTCCAAACGCTGGTGGACTTACGAGGAGTTCAATGCACAATACAGCGTAAAGCCTGGTTAGCTGCTGGCTACCGCTTCGCATGGACGACGTGAACGCCGATCCGTCCCGGCGCGAGTCCTTGAACGTCGCGGCCGAATCTGGACACGACCTGCTGAAAACTGATCTCTTCCATGTCAACGAAACCGTGCGAGCGGAGGATCGCGGCGACATCAGCTGTCTTCAGACAGCTGACCCACTGCTC
>CAYZHX010000258.1:0-3444 GCA_964476905.1 uncultured Terriglobales bacterium | reverse complement strand
TTTCTTTCTCCGCATCCCATGCTTCGGTTAACTGCTGCTTGATCGCCTGCACACGTTGTTCGACGAGTGCCTCATCCTCGGTATCGGCAATGTAGGACAGACGCAATATCGACGGCGCTTTGCGCAGCTCCCCTAGAAGTACATCGAGGCGCGGCCGCCACTGGGCCCGGAATTCGGTCTTACCTGGCTCGAAGGCCGCATCCGAGAGGTCGATACCGACCACGTGATGAATTGACGCCCCGAAATCAAATTTCAAGGCTTTGCCGCTTGTGGCGCGCTTGATTTGTATTTGGTCCGTCGTCAGACGGAAACCGCTAGGGAGGGTCCTGTCGTCGAGCTTGAGCACAAAATTGCTGCCACGCGTGTCGTTCGGCGTAATCGCGCAGGTGATGTGGAAGCGCCCGTACTGATCCGTAACAGCTTGCAGACCGTTGGCAGTCACTACACGCACGCGGGCCAAACCCTGTTCGCCGTTGTCCTGAATGCCGTTGAGATTGGCATCGTTGAAGACCTTCCCGATCACATCGGTGCAATCAAACGTGAAATCAGGCACGAGCCGCACGGTGGCGGTTGCATCTCCAGACATCGCGGTGCCGGTCGCGCGGTTCAGTGCTTGCGCATGGTTTACGTATTCGCCCTCGGTGACACCGACGCCAACCGAGAGCAGTAGCTTCAGCGTGCGCACCTGGGAGCTGGTGACGCCCAAGCCATTCCAGCTGAGTGTCCGGCCTGCGACCGAGGGCTCCGTCGGCACGCCGTCGAGAACGGCAGAGCCTTTAACGTAAGTGAATCCCGGAGGCATGAGATCCACGATGCTCACGCCTGTCAGCTGCAAGCCTGCAGTGTTGTTCACGGTGATCACGTAAGGCACCAGCTGCCCGCGCGTCACATTGACCTGCGGGGTCGTCTTGGTGATCGCCAGGGAGCCAATGAGTTGCGGATCCAGCGGAATATGGTTATTGAAGATCTGCCCTGAGCCTGGCAACTGGCTGCCATCCAAGCCCAAATTCAGGTAGTAGTTCGTTCCGGCGCTGCGTGCCGCTACTGATGGCGGCGGCGCAAACTCTGAAGTTTGTGCCTCGCAGTACGGGACCGCGGGTAGCGCATCGTTAGCGCTTCCCGGGCACGCCGGTATTGAGAAGGAACCGGTCGCCGCATCTGAAGTCGCCGGAATGACCTTCGACTCACCCGGCACATAGTTTGCGGGCGCGGTCACCCGGATGAGATAGCTGCCGCCGGCGGGGCATGCGGGATCGGAGAAGTTGATGTCGAAGCGGTAATAACCCGCCCCCAACGTAATCTGATTCTGCTGAGCCGGATCGTCAAAGCAACTCGCCGGGAGAGGAGTGCCGGCTCTCAGCATGCTGAGCGTAGCGCCCGCAATCGGCCCTCGCGACATCGAGTCGTACACGACGCCGTTTGGCCCGATTGGCAAATTCAGATTCTGCAGGTTGCTGCCGGACGGGACGATGATATCGGTGATCTGCTGCAGACTATTTGTGAAGGCAGAGTCGCCTTTACCCAGCTTTGCGGTGTTCGCGCCGGCGCCAGGTGCCGCGAACCGCAACTCGTACCGATCCGTTCCATTCGTCGGTGTGACGCCCGTGAAATGATAGGCGCCATTCACGTCCGAGATTGCGGACTGCATCAACACTCCGCCGTGATACAACCCAACTGTCCATCCCTGCAGCAGCGGCTCTCCCGTATCGGGAATCTTGTTGAAGTTAGCGTCGAGCCACACCGTACCGTTCAACATTCCGGAGCCGGGGGTTCCACCGATATCAACCGAGGCGCTCGCACTCGCAGTCTGTTGAGGACTGTTCCAAGTCACGGTGGCGGTGTTGGTGAGAGTCGTGCCGGCGGCAAGACCTGCGGCAATTTGAACCCGGAACTTTATGTCGATGGACTGCCCGGGCTGCAATGGTCCGTTCGTTGTGGAATAATCTGCGGTCAGTATCGAGCCCGCGACCGTGACGCCTCTGGCTGCACCGTTCATGGTTGGCGCCGGCGGGTTCGCAAACGTGAGACGACCTGCACCCGCGGTGCTGAGATCGTCGGTGATCACGACCGTGGTGGCAGGACTCGTCGAGGCATTGGTCACGTGCACCAGGTAGTCAAGCTGTCCTCCAGCCGTGGCAGCGCCGCCGCCCACCACGCTGACTTGCTTGGTAATGGCGAGGCCGGGGACTCCTACCGTAACGGTGTGAGCGTCCTGGAAATCTAGGACACCTGGGGTGCCGTCGGTGAGCGTGCGAGTGAAGCTTTGGCGGGTGGACACGCTGGACGGCCCATCGAACCACTGGACAGCGCCGGCGACGTTGGTGAGCGTAGCCCCGTTTTGAGTGTTCGCGTCGAGCTGGGTTTGGTAGTTGATGATCAGGCGCTGGTTCTGGCTGATCGTGGCCGCCGCCGTCAGCATGTTTAGCGTTAGCTGGCATGTTGCTTGAGTGTAGGTAACGGAAAAATCGCTACCTGCAACCAATGGCCCCTTGCCGGGAACAGCCGTGACTCCATCCGCCTGAAACACCTGTGCGCTGAGCACCTGGGGGGTCGCACTGCACATGCCGCCGGTCGTACCGCTCGGGAGTCGATCGAGGATGGTGGCGTTCCATGCATCGCTCACGCCGGTGTTCTGGACATTAAGACCAAACTGTCCTAACTGTCCGGGGTTCATCGTCGCTGGTCCCGTTTTGGTCAGGACGAGATCGGGTGTCGGGCTACCACCAATATCAACCGAAGCGCTCGCACTCGCAGTCTGCTGCGGAGTGTTCCAAGTCACGGTGGCGGTGTTGGTGAGAGTCGTGCCGGCAGCAAGACCTGCGGCAATTTGAACCCGGAACTTTATGTCGATGGACTGCCCGGGCTGCAATGGTCCGTTCGATGTGGAGGAGTTTGCGGTCAGTACCGAGCCCGCGATCGTCACGCCTGTGGTCGATCCGTTCATGGTTGGCGCCGGCGGATTCACAAACGTGAGACGACCTGCACCCGCGCTGCTGAGATCGTCGGTGATTACGACCGAGGTGGCCGGGCTGGCGGAGCCATTGGTCACGTGCACCAGGTAGTCAAGCTGCCCGCCAGCGGCGGCAGAGCCGCCGCCCACCACGCTGACTTGCTTAGTAATGGCGAGGCCTGCGACCGCCGCCGTGACCGTGTGGGCGTCTTGGAAATCGAGGACTCCTGGTGTGCCATCGGTGAGCGTGCGAGTGAAGCTTTGGCGCGTGGATACGCTGGACGCACCATCAAACCACTGCACTGCGCCGGCGACGTTGGTGAGCGCAGCCCCGTTTTGAGTGTTCGCGTCGAGCTGGGTTTGGTAATTGATGATCAACCGCTGGTTCTGGCTGATCGTGGCCGCCGCCGTGAGCATATTTAGCGTTAGCTGGCAGGTCGGCTGACTGTAGCTGATCGAAAAATCGGTACCCGCAACCAGGGGTCCCTTGCCGG
>CAYZHX010000257.1:0-3525 GCA_964476905.1 uncultured Terriglobales bacterium | reverse complement strand
GCGCTTCAGGATGACAAATCGTCGGGAGCATTCGCAAGAATAATGTGAATTCTCCGCAGGTGAAGTCAGTAGCTTTTGAGCGTCCTCTTAGACTTCGTCTGCAAATCCCCCTTCTCACTCCGCCCGCAGCGCCTGTGTGGGCTCAATCGAAGCCGCCCTTCGTGCCGGTATAAATGCAGCCAGCATTCCTACCGCTATCAATACCGCCGACACGCTAATGTACGTGGCTGCGTCCATGGGCGAGACTCCATAGAGAAAACTGTTCAGCGATTGTTGAGCGGCGAGTGAGGCCAGCAGCCCTACTCCGAGACCGATTCCAATTAGCACGAGTCCTCTCTGCAGCATCATGCGGAGGATGAGCGCGCGATCTGCGCCCAGCGCCATGCGAATCCCGATCTCACGCCGACGCTGTCCGACGATCTGCGACAGCACGCCGTAGAGCCCGGCCAACACCATGACCACGGCGATGCCGGCAAATGCTGCGACGAGGTACAACCCAAGCCGCTGGTTAAAGTCAGCCTGATCGTGCGCCGTCTGCATGGTCTTGAAGTCATCCAACGCGAATTCAGGTTGTGCCTGATGAAAGGCGTCGCGGATGGCGGAAACGATCGCAACTGGTCCGTGCGTCTTGACTACGTAGTTCGTCTCCTGCCCCACCAGGACCTGATAGTAAAAGGAGTTCACCGGAATCTGCGGATACGCGAGGTCCACTTCCGGCCTCTGCTGCCGCCCAATCTGGGTCTGCACAGAGTCAGCCAGGACACCTACGATGGTGTACGGCAGAGTCATTCCACTGTCGTCGCGATTCTTGCCCCTGCCGGCAAAATCGATCTGCTGCCCGATTGGATCCCTTCCACCAAAATATTGTTTCGCCATGGTTTCGTTGATCATGGCCACGTAAGGGGAAGTAGCGGTGTCATCGTCTGTAATGGCGCGCCCGCGCAGAACCGCGGTTTTCATCGTCCGCACATAGGTTCCACTCACCGCGCGCATCAACGCCTGATTTTTGTTTGGCTCGTCGGCGGGCCTTGTCTGTCCAACAATGTCAAACGAGGTGTTCATATCGATGCCTTCGAAGGGAAGCGCATTCGCGTAACCTACGTCGACAACTCCGGGCAGTTGACGCAGCTTCTCCGCCATTGGTTGATACACGCGCAGTGCAATCGATTGATCCTGACTTTTCATCTTCGCCCTGTCCAACGAGAAGAAACCCGCAGCGTTTCCCGGGAAAGTAATAAAGCTAGTGATGTTGTCTTGTTCAAAGCCGAGATAGATGTGCTGCAGCTTGTAAAGCGTGCGGAACATTAATCCGGCTGAGACCAGCAGTATCACAGAGAGCGCGACTTCGCCGGCCACCATCAGTCCGCTTAAGCGCGATCGTCCAGGACCGATGCTGGCGCCGCGAGAGCCTGCCTGCAAGACCGCTTGTGGATCGCTGCGCATGGCGACCAACGCTGGAGCGATCGACGAAAAAAGCGTTACCACGATCGTCGCCCCCAACAGCGCAAAGAAAACGGTGAGGCGCAGGTGAATTTCTTCAGCGCGTGGGATCAGATCAGGAGGAAGGTGATGAATTCCTTGCAGCATCAAGAGGGCCAGGCCAATGCCTACTGCAGCCCCGATGACGCACAACACTCCACCTTCAATGAGCATTTGCAGGAGCAGCGCGCGACGGCTTGCGCCCAATGCTGTCCTGACGGCCAGTTCCTGGCTGCGGGCTAGACATCGAGCCAGCAACAGGTTTGCAACATTGGCGCATGCAATCAGCAACACCAGAATCAGCGCTCCTGTAAGAGCGAGGAACACCGGTTTCACCTGCGCAGTCACAACGTCCCGAAGTGGAATCAGACGAAGCTTTAGATCTTTTGCGTGCTCGGGCTCCCTCTGCGCAATGCCGCGGGCAATCGAAGTGAGTTCGTCCTGAGCAGCCTGTTGGCTTACACCTGCGCGCAAGCTCCCGACCAAGTACAGGAAATTTGAATTACGCTCCTTCAGGGACGTGGAGTCAGGTTGATAAGGAATCCAAACCCCCGAGAAAGCATCGTGACCGGAAAAGCGGAAGTCTGCGGGCAGGACTCCCACGATTGTGTATGGCGCATCGCCGATGTGCACTTGCTGCCCCACCGCATGCGGATCTGAGGCGAAGTGCTCGCGCCAAAATGGGAATGTCAGGATGACTACATTAGCAACGCCGGGCTGATTGTCGCTGTCGAGAAATGGCCTTCCGAGAGTTGGGGTGACTCCCAGCACCTTGAAGAGGCTCGCGGTAGCCTTCACCGAGACGGTGGCTTCGCTCATCTGTGGCGTTCGCACAACTCCGAAGTCAATGGTGTATGCGCCAACATTCTGGAATAGCCGCGCCTGCTCTTTGACGTCGAGGTAGTTCAACCAAGAGGTGGTGTGGATGGCGTTATGTTCCGCAACATCGGCCGTAGTGATCGCCACGATCCGATCGGCGTCGCGGTACGGGAGTGGCCGCAGCATCACGCTGTCGATCACGGTGAACATGGCCGTGTTCGCGCCGATGCCCAGCGCGAGCGTGAGGACCGCGAGTGCGGCGAAGCCGGGATTCTTCGCGATCTGCCTCAGGGCGAAACGAATACTTTGAGCCAAGACACAACTCCTGCTTTTACATTTGCACTCTGCAGGCCATTGTATTCAGTTGGAGTAGAAGGACTTGGGTGAAAGCCGTCCTCTGGCCAGTGTTCGTTTGCGAACACCGCCTCGCACCTGCGAACGAGAATGGTAGGCCAAAAAAACACGGCTGCATTTCGCAGCCGTGCCTCAGCTCGAGTTTTTGTTCCTAGACGGCTCTTACCTATGCTGCGTTCTCGACGTCGATCAAGCGCTCACGCAATCCGGCAGTGCGCTCGAACATGCGCTCGACCATTTCTACCGCATATCCAATGAACGACAGACGCTCGCGGCCGAAACTGCGCGGCTGGCGCGGTTTGGGAGGCTTGGCTAGCTCATACCGCGTGAACTGAATCGCAACTCCGATCGCCGCCCCTTCGGCACTCTCTTCCACGCGAACGATCACTCCTTCGCAGATGATCTTCGTCTTCTCTCCTTCTTCAGGAAGACAAAAATTCAGCTTTACTTTGTGCCCGACGTTCGGCTTCTTCATGCAGTAAAAGAATGCGCCGAGCATGTTCATGTCGCGCATGAGGGCGGTGTGAGGATCGCGTCCCAAATCGGGAAATAACGCGATGGCTCGGATGGGAAGGTGAACTCTTGAACATCTACGTTGCTCTGGGAGGGCACAGCGCATAACATCCAGAGCACGTTGACTTTGTTGAAAATGCACTTTATTCCTCCAGTTGTGTGGGAGGGCGCACCACGAAAGTAGCAGTTACTCGCCCATTCGTAAGTCATTGAATCCAGAGTTGAAGCTGGATTTGCTGGAAAGCGTTACAGTGCAATATTTGCGCTGTGGCCGAAGTCGGCGTGTGAATTTCACCTGCAATAAATTGCACACATTTCAGTGCAAGAACGCGAACGTGGCAGTCGTCATACACTGACATC
>CAYZHX010000256.1:0-3570 GCA_964476905.1 uncultured Terriglobales bacterium | reverse complement strand
ACGTCTATACAGGTTAGGCATCCGTGTCTCGGACCGCTGTGCGCGAAACGGAGTAAAGCATCATGAAATTCCTATCCAAGTTGCTGGCTGGGGCTCTCTCAGTCTCCCTGGTTCTTCCCGCCCTCGCCCAACCTAACGACAAATCTGACAAATCGAAGGATGATGCGAAAGACCCGAAGATCGAACCAGTCCCAAGCTATGACAAAGTCAAGAAGGGCAGCCTCGATGACGTGAACGCCATCGGCAATCGGGATATCGGCGGCAAAGGTCTCGGAAACTGGTACTCGCTCGAAAAAGAAGTAGCGATGGGCAAACAGTATGCTCAGCAGGTGGAACAGAGTGCCAAGCTGGTCACGGATCCGGTTATCAACGAGTACGTAAACCGAATTGGCCAGAATCTGGTCCGCCACTCCGACGCGAAAGTTCCGTTCACGATCAAAGTCATTGACGACGACCAGATTAACGCCTTCGCTCTTCCCGGCGGATTCTTCTACGTCAACACGGGTACGATTCTCGCCGCCGACGACGAATCCGAATTAGCTGGCGTAATGGCGCACGAGATCGCGCACGTCTGCGCGCGTCATGCGATGCGTCAGATGACGCGTGCCAACTGGGCGAATTTCGCCACGATCCCGCTGATCTTTATCGGCGGCGGCATCGGATACGCGGCTTATGAGGCAGCCGGCATCGGCATCCCCCTCACGTTTATGAAATTCTCCCGTGGATTCGAAGCCCAAGCCGACTATCTCGGCACTCAGTATCTCTACGCCAGCGGATACGATCCGCAAGCAATGGTCGACTTCTTCGAGAAAATCGAAGCCACAGAAAAGAAGAAACCGGGCGCACTGGCGAAAGCCTTCGCTTCGCATCCAGCAACTCCGGATCGCGTCGAGCACACACAAGACGAGATCTCCAAAATCCTGCCTCCGAAGGATGAGTATGTGGTGACCACTTCGGAGTTCGACCAAGTGAAAGCTCGCCTTGCGGCCCTGGAAAACCGCAAGAAAGTAACAGACGACAAGGATGCCAGCAAGCCTTCACTTCGCCGCGCGTCGAACAAGACTGACGATAAAGGCAAATCCACCGACGATGATCGTCCAACGCTGCACAAGCGAGACAACAACTAAGCTGCATCGGTTTCGTAGCTAAAAAGGCGGTCCCAAAAAGGGCCGCCTTCGTTTTACCTGGGATGAAGAGTGTGCGTCGCGCTGTCACCGAGGCTTCTGGTTGATTGAAGCGGAATTCTGTTTTTGTCAGTTTTGTCCGGCCCTTCTCGCCTGCCCGTGCGAATGACTCGAATTTCAAAGACCCTGGGCCACAACTTGCCAGTCACCAGCAGCCGTCGTCGTTGCGAGTCATAAGCAATCCCATTTAGGACAGCTTCCGAACCTTCCTTTTGGTACATGGGGCTGAGCAGGCCAGCGAGGTTGATCCATCCAAGCACCTTTCCGCTTTGGGGAGAGATCCGCACAATTCGATCAGTGTGCCAGACGTTCGCAAACAGTTCCCCCTGGACGAATTCCAGCTCATTCAGTTCGGCAACCGGTTCTCCACCGTCGCGGACTTCAATATGTCGCCGCTCCTGAAAAGTCTTTGGATCGAGCACGCGAATCGTTGAGGTCCCATCGCTCAAGAAGAGCGTGTGGCCATCAGTAGTCAGGCCCCAACCTTCGCCCGGATACGAGAAGCTCCTTTTCAACGCAAAATCGTCCAGATTGTAAACAAATCCCTTGTGAGAGAGCCAGGTGAGTTGAATAATCTCGTCGCCGAAGATGGTAATACCCTCACCGAAAACGTTCGCAGGCAAGTCTCTCTTTTTGATCACATCACCGGTTTCTAGGCGGATTTTTCTGAGCGAGGAGCGGCCGTTCAGCCCAGTTCCCTCGTACAAGAATCCATTTCGATATACGAGGCCTTGGGTGAAGGCCGATGCGTCATGTGGGAAGACGTTAATGATTTTGTATGTATATTCCGGCGTCGAGATATTTTCGCGCTTACCCTGGGCACGCAAAGTGCCAGGGACGAGTAAAAGCGCTGCAACATACAGAGCGATCATTTTCATGGTGTGGGCAGCCCGAGTGGGACTCGTCTTCCTGTCCGAAGGGTGCCTGGCCATCCGGGCTTCCAAGCCTTGATTCCCAACGATAAGCGTGGGAATTATACTTTCCGCAACTGAGGCAAGCATGGGCCAACGGGTTTTCATTACCGCGCGCAGCCTGGTTTATATCTGCGGTTTCATAACTGTGCTGCTCTGGCTGGCACCCAGTTGGATTGGTCTCGGGGCTTCACTCAAATTTCCTTCGGCTGCTCCACTGCGTTGGCTTGGATTGATTCCGCTTGCGATTGGCGGAACCATCTCCGTGTTCTGCTTCGGACATTTCATTGCAAGTGGACGCGGAACGCCGGCTCCGTTCGACGCTCCGCGACGGCTGGTTGTCACTGGCCCTTATCGGTTTGTCCGCAATCCGATGTATGTCGGCACAGGCCTATTCATCGGCGGTTGCGCGATTCTATTTTGGGAATTTTCGACGGCTCTGCTGTGGTACGCGCTGGGAATCGTGGTTGCGGTGAATCTCTTTGTTTTGCTCTATGAAGAGCCGACGTTGCGGCGAAAGTTTGATGCTGACTACCGCGAATATTGCCGAAACGTGCGCCGATGGCTCCCGCGTAGCCGGCCCTGGCAGCCGGAATCCAGTCGGACGATTGCTGCGAATGGTTGATCAGAACCGCAGCTGATCCGTCCTCCAAAACAAAAGCGCGGAATGAATCCGCGCTTTTGGATTGACTGATCAGGCTTACTCGGACGTCTTCTCGCCTTCGCCTGCGGCAGGGCCGCCGCTGGCTTCGAGGTTGGCTTGCTGCTCCTGCATCGCCTTTTCCATTTCCTCGCGACGCTTGGCCCGCAGCTCGGCACGTTTTTCGCGACGCTCGTCGAGAATCTTCTCCGAGCCGATCAGCTCGATGAACGCCTT
This sequence comes from uncultured Terriglobales bacterium, assembly GCA_964476905.1. Classification (GTDB taxonomy): domain Bacteria; phylum Acidobacteriota; class Terriglobia; order Terriglobales; family Acidobacteriaceae; genus Gp1-AA112. Next base: position 598 of record CAYZHX010000256.1, on the reverse strand, counting down.
CTCGCCACCATCGCCTTTGCGGAAACCGGTGCGGATGATCCGCAGATACCCGCCACTGCGGTCACCGTAACGCGGAGCCACTTCAGCAAAGAGTCGATCAACTGCTTCACGCGAAGTGAGGAACGAAGCTGCCGAGCGGCGCGCAGCGACGTCACCGCGTTTGCCAAATGTGATCATCTTCTCGACATGTGGACGCATGGCTTTCGCCTTCGCGACTGTAGTCTCTATACGCTCTTCGAGAATGAGCGAACTCACCAGGTTGCGCAGCAGCGCGCGGCGATGGCTGGTATTACGTCCCAGTTTCCAGGTTGCTTTCAGGTGACGCATGGTGTTATGTCCTAATCCTGCGGTTGTAATGACAACGAATCACGAGCACTCAGCAGTCAGCTAAACCTGTATTCCCTGAGTTCTCAATCAAAGCTGGCACCGCCGGCACTCAGCTGAATGCTGAGTGCTGACGGCTGATTGGTTCCTTCAGAACGTTCCTGCGGGCTCGTCGTCTTCGAGATCGTCTTCCGGCGTGCGATAAGTTCCAGCAAGAACCGCGGCTGGTGGCTGGCTGGTCGGACCGGGCACCGCGTTTCCGTGCTCGTCGATC
>CAYZHX010000255.1:2308-3702 GCA_964476905.1 uncultured Terriglobales bacterium | reverse complement strand
TGCGGCCACAAAGACAAACGCTCAGGCTGCTGGCCTGAGCGTCTTCTTGTAACTGTTGAGCTACTGCCGTGGGATGTCGTTGGTATTGTTTCCAAGCGGTGCAGCGATCGGAGTGAAGCCGCTGTCGCCCATCAAGTCGGGATTGAGGTCATTTTCGTGGCTCGGCCCGAGTCCTAGCTTAATCAACGCTCGAGAGTCGGGAATGACTTTGTTTTGCCAGCCTTGGTCGGCCTGGAACTTGCGCATCGCCGCTTGCGTTCTGCTGTCCCAGACGCCAGTTGGCTGTCCGTCGAGGTAGTGCTCGCGGATCAATGCTTCCTGAATCTCGCGGGCACGATCGCCCGAAATCTGCTGCTGGCCGTGGCGCTTCCAACTGCTTCTGCGCAGATGGTGCCCAACCCGAGAGGACCGATGTGAAGTTGTTTTTTTGCTGCTCTTCGGGCTGACTGCGTGTGCCGGCAAGCCCATCAGACCCAGCAATAGAAATGTAATGCCAAACTTTGCCAGAGAGTTCGACCGCATAAGCCTCCATTTTGAAGCCGGGGATATCCCGAGCCCAATTTGGGGAAGTTCTTAAGGGTGAGAAGCAGCTTACCTGACCGAGTCGCCTTTTGCACTCGAAAATATTGCCCTAGACCAAACCCAGTAGTACACCTCACCTTTGGCTAGGTGAGATGCACCGTTGGTAACCAGTTCTGCTCCAAGTCTCAGGATTTCTATAGCGCGCGCCAAAGTGCGACGGCAGGATATGACCTCATATCCTGCCGCCCAAGTTGTTTACGTGCAGCTACTTACGGTTACGGAAGCGTGCCCGCAAGGAAGATCGTGCTGGCGTTCCGTCCCCGTCCCTGCCGGACGAGGAACACCACGTCCTGTCCGGTTTTGAGCTGGCCGGTAATGCGACGGAAGTCGTCTTCGCTGTTTACTGGCTGTTTGTTGACCTCCAGGATTACGTCGCCACGGCTCAACCCAATGTCCTCGGCGAACGAGCCCGTCTTGACGTCACTGACGATTACGCCTTTATTTGCAGGAATCCCCAGACGATCAGCCATGTCTGGAGTGATCGCGCGCACGGAAATGCCCATTTTCCCTGAGGCCGGCTCTTCTTCACCGCCCTGTTCCTCCTCGCTCGGGGCGGTATTGCCATAGAGCTTTGCGCGATCGGCCACTGTTACGGTGGCTTCAGATGTCTTTCCGCCACGCTCATAACCGATTTTTATCTTTGTTCCGGGTTTTTCGGCAGTGATGTCGCCGACGAGTTCGTCGCCCGTCTTTACATGCTTGCCGTTGACGGAGGTGATGGTGTCACCGATCTTGATGCCGGCCTGATCGGCGGGTCCACCAGGAGTGACGCTGGAAACAACCACTCCGGCGCCGTACAGACGGGCGATAGC
>CAYZHX010000255.1:0-2208 GCA_964476905.1 uncultured Terriglobales bacterium | reverse complement strand
AGAGCGAATGGGCTGCCGATGGCCAGAACCCAATCGCCAACGCTCATCGAGTCGGAGTTGCCGAGCTTCGCCGCGGTGAGCTGATGATCGACATCAATCTTTATAACTGCCAAATCGGTTTCGGCATCGGTACCAACGACTTTGGCGTCGTGCTGCACACCCGGGGGATCGCCGTCGAGCTTCACGCGAATGCGGTCGGCCTTATCGACTACGTGCTGATTGGTGATGATGTATCCCTTCGAATCGACAATCACGCCCGAACCAAGTGAATGCTCAGTGGCACCGGCTCCGCCCTGATCACCGAAAGGGCTGCCGCCTTGTCCGCCGAAGAAGCGGTCGAAGAAGTCCTGAAACGGGTCACCGTCCTGATCGCCCGGAGGGGCTCCGCGCCGACGGCCTCGGGGACTTACCGCTTTTGGCGTCGATTCCGTATTGACGTTGACAACGCTAGGCTCGAGCTGTTTCGCAACCTGGCTAAAGGCGCTCGAGAGTTGCTGCGGCGCAGGGACCTTCAATTGCGTTGCATCGGAGCTGTTAACAGTTTTTGTCGCGCCTTTTACGCCGCGCTGAATGACAGTACCAATAAGAATGCCGACAAATAACGTCGCAACGACAAGAACGGTAGACAAAAACCGGTGTGACCTCATGCGATCTCTAAGTGTCATGTGTGAATCCATGATCTTCCCTCACCAACAGTTGGCAGACTTAATTATAGCGAGAAGCATTCGGCAGGCAGGACGTTGGCCGCAGGAAGGTTCCTTTCAAAACTCCTCACTTCTGATGGTTAGACGCGACTTCTGCAGCAATAGACGCACGCGGCGGAGGAATGTTATCTCGGCAGATTCCTCCGTTATGCATCTGCAATCTTCGGCGCGGCGGCTGCGCCCAGCAACTCCGATATGAGTACGCCTCCTAGGATCAACAAGGCGCCAATCGCAGATCGAACTCCCAAGCGCTCGCCGAGAACGATGTAAGAAGTGATCCAGGCAAACACAGGTTCAAGCGAGAAGATGAGGGCTGTATGCGTCGGCGAAGTGAACTGTTGCGCCCATGCTTGAATCGTGAAGGCCGCCGCCGTCCCGAGCAACGCAGTAATCACAACGGCCCAGAGGACACGTGAAGTCCACGCAACGTGAGGATGTTCCAACACGGGCGCCAGGATTCCCATGAGCAGAGCCGAAGTCGCGATCTGGAGAAATCCAATTTGCGCAAACGGATGGCGTCCGGTCGCGCGCCCCAGAAAGATGATCTGGAATCCAAAGCTGACGGCGCATCCCAGCGTGAGCAAGTCTCCTCGATTCACGCTCGCCCAGTTGCCCAACCCGCTTTCGCTGGCGGGAACCGTTAGCAGAAAGAGACCGATCACGGCTGCGAGTACACCCACCGCCGTCCATGACCGGATCTTTCGGCCCCAAAACAGGATTAGGAACAGCGGTACCAGCACGACAGAGATTCCCGTAATGAAAGCGGATTTCGATGCCGTCGTCAGCCGCAGGCCAGCAGTCTGAAATTCATAGCCCAGTCCGAGAAAAATCCCCGTGACTGCCCCAGCGATCAACGCCTGCCGCGTGATGTGGGCGAGTTCGCGGTAGAAGACGATTCCGAGTGTGACCGTGGCCAGCAACATGCGGACGAAATTGAACATCAACGGCGTTGCGTCCTGCTCGACGGCGTCTTTGATCATGACGAACGTCGCGCCCCACACGAATGTCACGAGGACGAGGAGGATGTGCGCTTTCAAGGCTCTGGACATGTGAGAGGTGGGGATAAGAATACAGGCAGGCTGAGGTTCAATTCGGGAACGGTTTCACCACAGATGAAAGATCGTTAGAATCCCCACTGCAATGAAGGCCAAAAAAAGGGCAACCCCGATAATCAGCATGACAAATGCCCGTTTCTCCTGGCCGGCTTTGGGAATGGAGATGCCCAAGAACGAGATGTACATCCAGAAGAGATTCCGCCTCGGATCCTTTTCCGGAGGGAGATCGGGCGGGATCGGATTGGGCAGCCCCATCTGCTCACTATAACAACGCGGAAATCTTGCAGACGCGCCGATATCCGACTGCGGATCATCCGATTTCGCGAAGCGCGAGACCGTGGCTGCCAGCTCCGTTGCTTCACGGACCCGACTTCTGCGAGTTTTCCACAGGTATCTTCAATGCTTGCAATCTGATACAACGTGCAGCAGCTCCGCCGCATCGAAGTTTG
>CAYZHX010000254.1:0-3703 GCA_964476905.1 uncultured Terriglobales bacterium | reverse complement strand
ATCACGTCCGGGTCCTGACGCAAGCTGGCGCGCAACGCCGATGCGAAGGACGGCGTATCGACCTCCACTTCGCGCTGGTTTACGAAACCGCGCTTATCGCGATGGAGGAATTCGATGGGGTCTTCGATAGTGATGATGTGCTCGGGACGGAGAGAGTTCACGCGATCGATCATCGCGGCCAGTGTCGTGGACTTTCCCGAACCGGTAACACCGGTTACAAGAACGAGTCCGCGAGCCTCGTCGCAGATTTTCTCGATAATCTTTGGCAAATAGAGTTCGTCAAGAACGCGAATCTTCGTGGGAATAACGCGCAGCACTAGTCCGACGTTGCCGCGCTGCTGGAAGACGTTTACACGGAAGCGTCCAAGTCCGGCGACGCCGTACGCCATATCGAGTTCGGCCGTCTCTTTGAATTTCTGCTTTTGGCGATTCGACATCATGCTGAACGCCATGTTCAGCATGTCTTCCGCCGAGGTGCGCGAATGTTCGCTTAGAGGTACAAGTTCGCCGTCGACGCGAATGTGAGGAAAGTTGCCAACCTTCAAATGCAAGTCGGAGGCCTTACGGTCCATGGCTATCCGGAGCAAATCATCGATATTCATCGTCTATCCTTGGTCGGCGCACATGGGCCAAAGCTCTGTTCTAACCTGTGACGCACGAATCACTTTCGCGGTGGAAGCTTGGCGAAAGTTAACATGAGGTCCTTAGACGTACAATCGGGGCAGCTACTTAGTAGACATTACTTTCGGTCACTTCACCCGCGCTCGGACATCGAATAGGTATGGAAAGTGAAAGCCCGAATACGCCTGAGGCTCAGAGAGTCACCTATGTGCCTCGCGTGGTCGTAATCGGCGGAGGTTTTGGCGGACTCAAGGCCGCGCTGGGCCTCGCAAAAGCCTATGTCCGCGTGCTTCTGCTTGATCGCAAGAATCACCACACCTTCCAGCCTTTGCTGTACCAGGTTGCGCTAGCAGCGCTGTCCCCGGCGGATATCTCAGCTCCGATTCGCAGTGCCGTTCACGGCAAAAAGAACATTGAGGTGCTCATTGGAAATGTCATCGGATTCGATCTTGAACGCAGAGCCGTTCATCTCGAAGGCGGCGACTACGTGGTTTACGACTATCTTGTAGTCGCGACAGGCGCAACCCACTCCTATTTCGGACACGACGAATGGGCCCATCTTGCCCCCGGACTGAAGAGCCTGGAAGACGCTACCGAGATTCGTCGACGCGTCCTCCTGGCGTTCGAGTTGGCGGAACGGCAGTCGCTGCTCGACGGCATTCATCGACCATTGAATTTCGTCATCGTGGGCGGCGGACCCACGGGCGTCGAACTTGCGGGAGCAATTTCTGAAATTGCGCGGCACGTCTTGAGCAGAGACTTTCAGGGAACAGATCCTCGAAGTGCGCGTGTGATTCTGCTTGAAGGCGGCCCGCGAGTTCTGCCTGCTTATGCGGAGGACCTATCGGCAAGCGCGAAGAAGCAGCTCGAACAGCTTGGAGTCGAGGTGTACACCAGTACGATGGTCACGAATGTCGAGCCCGGTGCGGTGTGGGTCGGCGATCGCAGAATTGATTCCGCGGTAACCCTGTGGGCTGCAGGCGTAAAGGCCTCCCCCCTCGGCCATGCCTTGGGCGCAAGACTCGATCGTAGTGGTCGCGTCTTCGTCAACGACCGACTCAATATCGAAGGGCATCCGGAAATCTTCGTGATCGGTGATCTCGCGCATTTCGAGCAGAATGGAGCGCCTGTTCCCGGTGTGGCTCCCGTTGCCATTCAAATGGGCGAATATGTCGCTAAAGAAATTCGCAGGCGCGCCTCCAATGAACCGAGCCAGCCCTTCAGCTATTGGGACAAAGGCAGCATGGCGACCATTGGTCGGAGTAAGGGCATCGCCCAGATCGGGAAAATCCACCTTTCCGGGTTTATTGCGTGGTCAGCTTGGCTCTTCATTCACTTGATCTATCTCATCGGCTATCGAAACCGATTCTTTGTGCTACTGAACTGGGCTTGGCAGTACTTGAGCTGGCAGTCTGGAGCGCGGCTCATAACCGGCAGCAACGTTCTGCCGGGCTGGCAGGAACACCACGAAGCTGCCGAGGAACAGAAGCAGGGTGTTGGATAAGCACGCAAACACAAGACCGCGCGGTTCTGTTGCGTGCTCGATGCCAAACTACCCGAACTCTCTGTTGCTCAGGGAGGTACCTCGGTAACTTCAGCGCGCAGTTCGCGGATTTCAACTGGTTTCTGCGACTTTTGTCCGCTTTTCTCCGCTATTCATCCTGCTGATTCCTGCCTTTCTGGTTATTGCTCCCGCAAAAGCAAGCGACCTATAATCCAACTGCTCTGGAAGTATCTTTGTCCGCCAGGAATAGGACCTCGGGTGAGCCATTGAGGAGCGCCGGCACGAAGTGAACGGACGCTAACCACCATGGAATGAGGTTCTTGTCGGAACCGATCGGACTGTGATTGGGCCTCTGGAGAAGGGAATGATCAAGCGCCTGCTTTCAATCCTGTATGCCAGCTTGCTGCTCGTCGGGCTGAGCCCTGTTACGCATGCTCAGGGGATCGTTGCGAGCTATACGAGCGATGGCCGCCTCGTGTACGAGAATGCTCCAGACAAGAGTGCCGCACCTACCCAGCCTAAAGATTCAGGCATGTTCTATTGGAGTAATCGGGAAAGCCGCTGGAAGCCGGTACCGCCGGCATACTCGCATTCGATGAAAGCAGCCCACTCTGCTGCGAACGAAGTGCGCCGCCTGCTGCGTGATGCTGCGCGCAGGGATTCGCGATTTATGGCTGCCGGGAATGCATTGCTGGCCGCCTCGCAGCAACAAGTTCAGACTCCGGGTTCCGCTACTGTCCTGCGCAGCCGGCTCGATGTGCCGCCGGCATTTGGTGACACGCAGATGATCGACAGGATCGTGGAAGAGACGGCGAGGCGCAACGATGTCGATCCCAATTTGGTACGTGCAATTATCAGGGTTGAATCCAACTTCAATCCGCAGGCCCGTTCGCGCAAAGGCGCGATCGGCCTCATGCAACTCATGCCGACAACGGCGAAGTCATTGAATGTGACCAATCCGTACGATCCTGCGCAGAACGTCGATGCCGGCGTGCGGCACTTCAAGCAACTGCTCGAGTCCTATCATGGGAATGTGGAGCTTTCGCTGGCCGCTTACAATGCAGGCAGCACGGCGGTGCAACGCAGCCGTGGCATCCCGAGATATCGAGAGACTCAGAATTACGTGAAGCGCATTACGCAGCTGTACGCATCCAACAACACACGCCAGTTCACAATTGGCCACCCGCTGGAGTTCAAGCGGGACGCCGAAGGACATCTGTCGGTCAGCGATATCGAGTAGGGTACGTGGCCTCTTCCCTGCTCTGGCCGGCAGTAACATGGCTACAAGACGCCTCATCCGGGGGCGGAGACAGGGATGAAGAGAGCATCGGGATACTTCAGCGGATCGGTTCGTCAATTCTCCATCGCGGCACTGATCGCCTCCAGCTTTCTCCTGATCGCCACTCCATCGCGTGCCTTGAGCGTAACGCGCAAGAAGCACCTCTCGCTGGAGCAATATCACAAGGCTGTACAAATGCGCGAGGCGCTGAATGGGCGCCCTGAATCGCAGCGCAGTCCGGACGACTACGATCGCGTAATCGACGCTTTTCGCAGGGTCTATCACATGGCCCCGACGTC
>CAYZHX010000253.1:0-3799 GCA_964476905.1 uncultured Terriglobales bacterium | reverse complement strand
GCAAATCCGGCGTTTACGACTTGGATCTCTCCCTGAACATTTGGATTCGTGCGCTGGCCATATGAATTGATGTTGAGACGAAGCTGGCCTGAGGTGACCAGATCGGGATCGAAAAGCTGCACGAGCTTCAGGTCGACGGTTCCGAGAGCCAGCATTGAGATCGGAGCGTTGTGGTTGACTACCGGCACGTTCGCCTGGAACTGCAGATCAGTGTCGGTACCGCGAAGCTGTGTGCGTTGAAGGGCGAGCACGCCGTTGACATAGTCAATATGGATTGGGCTAACAGCGCCGAGCTGGACCGTATTAGTGTAGGTCAGATTCAAAACGGGAATCACAGCATGGGCTTCAACGCGAGCTTTGTCCTTGAGCGGTCCTTTGAGAGTCGCGTGCAACTCGGTCTGGCCGTTGATCTTGCCCGCTTGTGAAGGCGCATAGGCCTCAACAAGCGTTGCAAGTGGAATTGTTTGCGTATCCAGAGTGGCGTTTGCATAGTAGTCGCCGGCCAGGTTCACCGTCCCCCGGCCGCGAATGGAAGTGTTCAGCGCCTGTGAATTGAGGTCAAACGTACCCACATGGTTCGCGACGTTCGCATTCAGGACAATGCCATTCATCACGTGATGGTCCATGACCAGTTTGGGAATCTGCAGCGACGCTGTGAGCTGCGGGTTCTGAACCGTGCCACGCCCGTTGGCGATCAGGCTGAGCACGCCTGACAAATTCATTCCCCTTTGCTTCACTGTCTGGAGCTGTGCAAGCTGAATTCCAGGAGCCTGCAACTTGAGATCATAGTTTTGGGTCTTGGGATAGTAGACGAGATTCCCATTTGCCGACCCAGCCGGCATGTGAGCATTCAATTTTGCGTTCACAACCTCGCCAGTGCCATTGAAGTTGACGTTCAGTGCGTTGATCGGCTCGCCGGAGACTTGGGCATTCGTGAGGCTGATCGCGCCTTGTCCGATCGGATTCAGCTCCGTTCCGTGCACGGCTACGTTCGCAGATAGCGTTCCTTTGATCGGTGTAGTTACGCCTCCGGCTCTCGCTAGGTCGCCGACGTTCAGGTTATTGGCGTTAAGTCCAACCTGGACCGGGCTGGTGTTGGTGAATGTCCATTTATGCAAGCCGGCGCTGAGATTAAAGGTCACGTGCCCGCGATCTGCGGGATCCAGTTCACCATTGCTTAGGCTTGCGCCTGATGGGCTTGCCTCGATGTTGGTGCGCAGCAATTTCCATTGAGTGTCATGGATGCGGAGATTGTTTGCATTCAACAGTCCAGCTACATGTGGGGCTGCCGTCGATCCGGTGACGGTCCCGTTGAAGTTTGCAGTACCGTACAGCCCGAACGGCTGGGATCCGGGCGCGCGAAATTCGTCTCCGATATTTTCGAGCTCGTGTAGATCGTTCGACTGCAAGCGAATCTGCAGCGCCGACCGATCGCTGACAATTCCATTCAAATTCAAGGATGTTTGCGGGAGGCGGAGGAAGCTGTTCGAGAGCGCGATCGTTTTCGTCGCATTGGAGTACGCGCCGTGAATGGCGCCGTTTACGGGCACCGCCGCTCCGCTTCCGTTTGCCGGAGCCAGGCTTGCGTTGACGGTCGCGTCGGCTTTGCCCTTCATGTCGTCGAAGGTGCGACCCCACGTAGCATCGGCGTTCGCGTCGACTCGGCCGTTCATTTTCACCTGACGCAGCGAGGGAGAATTCATCATTGCCTTTAGATCAGCAACGGAAATTCCATGCAGCGCCGCAACGAGATGTGACTGCGACTTGCCGGTCAAATCTCGCATGACCAGATTTCCGGTGAGCTCGCCGCCCAGCAAACTGGCGCGCATGTTCTTGACTTCAAGGTTGCCGTTGCGAAGGGTGTATCGTGCGCCGAGATCGCGAATGTTGGCGCGCATCGTCGGCGTGACGATCTGAAGTTCTCGGCTGTTCAGCCCACCGTCCACAACAACAACTGCCAGCAGAGGCGTGTCCGGCTTCGCCTGATACTCAATCGAACCATCTGCGCTCAACACTCCCATGGGAAGCGAGGGGTTCTTAAGAGTCCGACGGAACTGGCCGGAATCGAGCACCGCCCGGTATGTGGCGTTCACGTGCGGATGCGCAAAATCAGTCAATGTCGCATCCAGGATGAAATGCGAATCGCCGCTGTTGAGCGTTGCATTGGTGAGCTTGAATTCCTGTGGCGTGAGATCGAACTTTGCGCTGAGATCGTGTGCAATCGGATTGAAGTTCTCGAGCTTGAGGTGCCCGTCCTTGTAGCTAATGTTCCCTGAATACCTTTTTTGTGACGGATCGAATCCGGACTGCAACGTGAGGTCGTGGAGGTCGGCGCTCATCACGCTCTTGCGATTGTTGTAGTAGATCTCGCCGTTGTCGAGCAGGGCGCGGCGGACTCCAACATCGAAGATATTGGTATTGCTCTTCTGATTGCTGCTCTTAGTCTGCGGCAGATTGTCCGTGCCGTGCGCGTCGATAAATACGCGGACGACAGGATGATTGATCGTAACGTCGTCCATGTACCAGGTCCTGCTGAATACAGAGACGATGCGCACCCCCAAATGAATGTGATCGACCGTAAGCAGCGGCGGAGTCGGATAGGGATTCGCACCATTCACCACGACGTTATAGAGGTCGAGACTTGGAGAAATTCCGCGGAAATGAAGAGCAAAGTCTCTCGCTTGAACCTGTGAACCCAAAGCGGCCTCGGCCTGCGCCTCCGCCTTCCTCAGCACGTATTGATGGAACGACTGGTTGTGCAGCAAGACATAAATAGTGACAACCGCCGCGATGATCAGGAAGAGAAAAATGCCGGCGATCCAACCGACAACCTTCTTCCATCGCCCGTCGCGACGCAGAGCCGGCTCTTCGAACTGGCGTGGCTCCTCAGGAGGTTCGTAATATGGAGGTAAATTCGGTGCTGCCACAGCCTAAGCTCCTCAGAATGCCTGTCCGATGGTTATGAAGTACTGAAATGCTTTGACTCCCGGAGGAGCATTCAAGTTGTAGCCAAAGTCGATGCGGATGGGGCCTACAGGCGTCGCATACCGGAAGCCTAGGCCGGCCGTATTCGTGTATTGGCCATGCAATCCGATGCTGCGGAAGACATTGCCGCCGTCGTAGAAGGGAACTACGCCAAGACCCTGTTTCAGCGGAACCGGAATGCGAAACTCCGAGTTCACAATGAAGAGTTGATTGCCGCCTTCCGGAACGGTAATCAACGGGCATCCACTTGTCTGGCCAACGGAGCAGACAGGGATCTCGCGTTGCGGTCCGGCTCCATTCAGCGGGAATCCACGGAGCGTGTTTGGTCCACCGGTGAAGAACGACTCACTAACTGGAACATGCCCAGTGAAGGCCGTCGCAAAGCCCACGCGTACGCTGTTGGCCCAGATGGTGTTATATGGGATCTTCTTGTAATAGGCCGTCTGTGCGAGAAATCGTCCAAAGTTGAAATTAGATCCCAGGGCCGAAGGATTGAAGTCGGCTTCGAACGTCTCATAGATGCCTTTGTGCGCATCCAGTTGGAAATCTCGCGTGTCGCGCACGAACGTTGCCGAGAGGGTTGAGAGCCGGACGTGCCGATCCCCGGGCGGTACCAGATCTGGAATCACCAGATCGGTGAGGCCGGTTTGTGAGTAGTTGTAGCGCAGGAACATGTTCATCGTTTTGTCTTCGTTCAAGGCTCGCTGTAATTGGAAGCCAGCCTGGCCGACAAGCGAGGTGAAGATCGGGTTCTGAGCATCGTGCTCGCCGCTGATGTTCGCGCTGGCTGCCCAGTTGGTTCCATGGAAATAAG
>CAYZHX010000252.1:0-3801 GCA_964476905.1 uncultured Terriglobales bacterium | reverse complement strand
ACTCGAAGCTCGTCCGCCTCTTCGCCGTACTGAGGACCATTGCCGACATCGGCCCCGTGGCTACGTCGGAGCGGGAGTTTTCCGATTCGGTCCGGCAAATCCTGGAGCGAGTCGCGATCGCTTTTGACTCCGAGCAAGCAGCGATCCTGCTTCTCGATGGCAATATCACCAAGCTCACTTGCGTCGCCGCTCACGGATTTCCCACGCTCAATGCCAATGCGGTACTTGCACTCTCCGGAGTGCAACCGCAGCACTGGCATCAAGCGCGCGAGCCGCGTACTCCGGTTCGTCCGCAGGACATACAAGAATTCTTCAGTTCTCAGGATTCTCCTTTCCTCTCCTCTATCCAATGTCTCGCGCCCTTGCGCGTGAACTCAGGACCAGTCGGCATGCTCGCGCTGGGCGCGCGACTCGGACGCGAGTCATACAGCGCGGCCGACATCGAGTGCCTGGAGATGCTCGCGCCTCACTTAGCGCTGGTGCTCCACAATCATTCGCTGGCTGAGTCGCTGCGGCATCAGATCGCGGACAATCTGCGCTTGCTCAGTTCACTTCATCATTCCTACGACGATGCCCTCGAAGCTTTTGCGACGACGATCGACTGCAAGGATCAGTACTTGCGTGGGCATTCCGTTCACGTGGCCCGCTTCGCTGCGGGAATCGCGGGCACTCTAGGCATGAATGAGGAAGAGGTCGCCGGAATTCGCGCAGCCGGACATCTACATGACATTGGCAAAGTAACGGTCGATAAACAGTTCTTCTCGAAGGCCTCAACGCTGCGTCCGGAAGAGTTTCGCGCGATCGCTGATCATACCGTCATGGGACACCAGATTGTCTCGTCCGTACGTTTCCCGTGGCCGCAAGTGCCCGAAGTGGTGCGCTGGCATCACGAACGCGCGGATGGCTCGGGATATCCCGATCGGCTGCACAACGACGAGTTGCCGCTTTCGGTACGAATCGTTGCAGTTGCCGACACGTTCGACGCAATGACGAGTGATCGCCCCTATCGCGCGTCGAGTTCGGTTGCGAGCGTGTGTCACGAGCTTGTGCGATTGTCACCAACGAAGTTTGATTCGAGCGTAGTTCAGGCTCTGCTTGTGCATTTGCGGCGTGATGTAGAAGGGAAGAGCGAGACGCGATTACTGCCGCCCCAGCGTACGGCGCAGATTACGACCGCAGATCTTGATCGGCTTTCGTGTGATTTGGTCGGACGATTGACGGGACATAGGGCTTATTCGGCGTAGCGCCGCAACGAACGCGGCACGTGTTACAGGTTTGGTTGTCGAGTTTCGCAACGTGAGATCTGAATGCTTTTGGCATGACGCGTTCATGCCTTTTTCATAACTGGCAAACCTTGTACTCGATCGAAGAAATCTGTGACGCAATGATCGCCACTGGCACGGCGGCAGCGTTCTGCCGCTCCGAGCAGGAATTTCTTCTTTGTGCACTGCAGGCCGCAGGCGATCTTCTCGAAGTGGGCTGCTGCGCCTTCTACGCAACGCCTGGATCTCCGTTCGACCATGTTGGCACTGTCCGCGTGAATCAGCGCGCGGGAAACGAATTACAGATTCCTGATTCGTTGCCGCCTGCATTCGCCGATCATGTTCGACGGCAATCAGGACGAATTATCGTTTCCCGGGATTGGGATGCACTCAGCACAATATTTCCAAATTTCGACTTCGCCAATTCGGCCTCGCTATGGGTAAGCGTCGAAAATGAAGATCGCATTTTTGGCACGCTCGCATTCTTTGATCACAGCTCGCGCCGCTTCGAGCGCACACAGCAGAAGATTGCTGACCTGGCCGCAAACGTCATAAAACTCGGCCTCGAGTCGCAGGTTGGACGCGATGCCATGCGCAGCAACGAGGCAGCTGCATACCACGAGTTCTCAAAGCTCGTAGGCGGCATAGCGCGAGACCTAATCAATCCCCTGGCCGCCATCTTCGGGTACATTGAACTGCTGAAGGCGGAATCAATAGAAGGGCGTTCTACTCATCTCGTTGCGCGAATGGAAGAGCAGATCGAAAAAGCCAGGCGGGTAATCGCAGCGCTTTCGACGGTATCAGGACAACCACGATTCGCTCGCGTGGAAGCTCCGATCACGGTTCCTAAAACGGAACTCACGCGTCCACGACCCCTGCTGGTAAAACGACCGGAAACGGCCGAACCCGCTCCGGTATGGCAGCCGAACCCGTCTCAATCCGCAGGCAGCTCGCGCATTCTGCTGATTCAGCGCAGCGAAGCGGTCCTGGAGTTCGAGCGTTCAGTATTGAGTGCCTTGGGGGCAGAGATTGTGCCGGCACTCACCGCGCACGACGCTATCGATCTGCTTCGCACGAAAAAGATGGACGCTGTGATTCTCGATGAAGAGCTCGAAGAAAACTTCTCCAGCAAGCGCATGGTGTCATGGATTCGCGAACATCGGCCTGAACTCGCCGATCACATGCTGCTGACCGTATCGCGGAAACCGAACGCGGAGACTCGCGAGATCCTCGAAAGCGCCATGGTGCCACATGTCACGAAACCGCTTGAAGTTCTAGAACTCTTTTCGCGAGCGCAACAGGTCCTGCAGGCGAGTAGAAATCCACAGATGCTGCAGTAGCTCAGTCCGGTCGCAAGGCGGCTTCTCCACTAATCCACGACAGCTCATTCTCGTTTTATTCCGCCCTTAGTAAAATGAACTCGCATTATGCCTACAGCATCACAATCAATCTCACAATTGCTTAAGGAATACGCGTCAAAGGCAGGACTCTCGGTCGCCGCTGCTGAATCAGGAACCGATTTCACCGGAGCACCGACTGCGAAATTGCACCTCAAGTCCGCGGTGGGAGCGACGCAATCCATCGAAACCAGCGAGCGGCTCGGACTGGAGGTGGAGCAAAAGCCCGCTCTCCGCGAAGAGCTTGTCTCTTACTTCGCTATGGTGGCAAAGCGCATGCAATCGCCGCGTCCCGATGTTTTCCTGACGCTGCACGGCCTGCCACTCTCGCTGCAGCAGTTCAGTTGGCCTTACCATCACTCAACCTCGGGAGCCGACTCCTTCATTCTGCATGGCGTGGCTCAGCTCGCCGAACCAGCGAGTCCTCTGCACGCGAAGGTCGCAGCCAGCATGACCGTCACTCTCGCCGAGGTTCTTCCCGCATTGGAACAACCATATGCCGAGGGCGTGACCTTCAACGCAATCCGCAAGACGTTAGATCTTGGTCAGCTCGAGCTTCTAAAGAGCGGCAATCGTCAGCCTGTGCCCGTGAGCACGCGGTATTACAGCTTTCGCCAGCAGCGCTTCATTTTTAGCGAAACTGCGGAAAACAAGCGTAAGGAGTTTCTTGCCCGTAAGGTCTATTGGATCAGCGCGCGATTGGCCGAGGGCCAGGCGGCTTGGATCGCTGATCCCTATGACGGACAATATCTCGACTGCTCGATCGATGATTTACGCTCGCACGCGCGTGAGCTTGCAGTTGAAGGCTGGCTGACCCTCGATTCTTCCGGCGAATATGCCGCTGCGACGGAGAAATTGGTGGCTCGGTCAGAGGCGTTTACAAAGCAAATGGAATCGGCTCTCGCGCTTCTGAAGCCGAAGTTCAATGAAGCCATGCGGAGCGGCCACACGAACATGTGACCGGGAGCTAATACGAAGCTCGCAACGGGCAAAAAAGAAGGCCACGAGTAACTGCACAGCGTGACCTTTCTTTTTAACCTTTCGTGCCCTTCGTGTTTCCCCCGCGATTCTAAGCGGCGTCTTCTTTGTGCCGGTTCTTGAATTCTTCGCAGACATTGCAACGGCCCACGATCTTCGGGCGC
>CAYZHX010000251.1:0-3820 GCA_964476905.1 uncultured Terriglobales bacterium | reverse complement strand
CGCTGATCTGCTGCAATCGGAAACAGCGAGTATCGGTACCGTCATTGAAAATAAAACCGTTGCTGAATTACCTCTAAATGGCCGCAACTACCTCAATCTCGTCGCGCTTTCACCGAACGTAAACACACTTTCTCCTGGCGCCGGGCAGGCGGGTTCTCGTCAGGGTGGCGATCGCGCTGCGCAGTCGATCTCCACGGGCGGGCAGCGCATTATGTTCGATTACTACACGCTCGACGGCGTCAACAACACCGACCCGAACTTCAATACCTACGTTGCACTCCCCTCAATTGACGCGATCCAGGAGTTCAAAGTTCAAACCGGTGTCTATCCCGCGGAGTATGGACACGAAGCTACTCAGGTAAACGTGCTCACCAAATCGGGAACCAATGTTTATCACGGCGCCCTCTTTGAATTCCTCCGTAACGATGTCATGGACGCGCAGCCGTACGCATTCACCAGCGTCCATCCGAGTAAACAGCCGTTTAAATGGAATGACTACGGATTCGAACTAGATGGGCCGGTGCGCCTGCCTCATCTATTCAACGGTCGTGACAAATTGTTTTTCATGGCCAACTACGAGGCGCTCCGCCTCCGACAGAACTTCCTGTCCACGTACTCCGTTCCGACGCCCGCGATGTTCAATGGTGACTTTAGCCAACTGGGCACGACGATTTACGATCCGCGAACGGGACAGCCTTTTCCCGGAAACGTGATTCCGCAAAACCGCTTAGATCCGATCTCACTGAAGTTTCTGAATTACTACCATTCCTCGACTCTCCCTGGACTCACGAACAACTACACGCAATTCAATTCTTCCCCGCAGAACCGCGACGGCCTGGTTGCGAGAATGGATTACAACGAATCGTCCAAATCCCAGTGGATGGGGCGATATAACTGGGGCGACGAAAACCAGTCGAATCAAGGGCTGGCAGGCGCAGGGACAAAGATCCTGACCAATTACGAGCAGTACACCGGATCGAACACTCGGACGTTCACTCCTACTCTCGTCAATGAGGCGCGATTCGGCTACACCCGGTTCTTTAACTCCCTCGGCACACTACTGGCTTTTCAGAAAGATGTCGTTTCCCAAATCGGGATACCTGGACAGCCGAGCGGCGCGCCCGTCACCTGGGGCATTCCGAACGTCAACTTCAGCGGAACCGGCTTTACCGGAATCGGCGATGCGAACGACGGTCCGTATGCCAATGACAACAATACTCTGCAGTTCGTCGATAAGGTGTCATGGGTCCACGGGAACCACGCGTTGGCATTCGGCTTCGAATACGATCGGCAAAATTACAACCAGATCGGCAACCAGTTCTCCCGCGGAGTCTTTACCTTCCAGCCAAACACCACGTGGAGTCCTTCTAAGACCGGCGGAAATGGCTTCGCCGAGTTCCTGTTAGGGAATCTCTGGGTCTCGACAAACGCGGCCGCAGTCGCGAATGCAAAGTTCCAGCGCAACATCGAGAGTACGTTTGTGGATGACACGTGGAAACTTACTCCCAGCCTGACGTTATCCCTGGGCCTGCGCTGGGAGCTGACGCCGCCGTTCACGAACACTCTTGGCAACTACTTCAACGTGAAAATACCTAAGCTGGAGTTTGCTGCTAATGCTCCGCAGGCAGACTTGCCATACTTCGTGCGGCAGAGCGGCTGCACCGATCCCTATCAAGGTTTGAATATTCATTGGACCAGCACGCAAGCGGTCTGCGGGGACGACATGAATCACAACCTCCTCCAGACCAAGTACGGCAATTTTGCTCCGCGTATCGGCATCGCGTATGCGTTGGGCAAGAATACTGTCATCCGAAGCGGCTTTGGCATTTTCTATGTCCAGGACATTGGGAACGCCATGTACTTCGATCTTGCCCGCAATATTGCGGCGCGAGTAGACATCTTTTCAGATGTTGGAAGTCCGACTTTGCACTGGAACAATGCGATTCCCGGCGGAAACGGAACCGTCGCACAGGTACCGCCGCCTTACGCGTTCGCCGCTGCTTACGACCATGCGACTTCCTACACGATGCAGTACCTGTTGAACATTCAAAGACAGTTTGGGCGTGACTGGGTGGTTGAAGCAGGTTATCTCGGATCGGGAAGCCGCCACCTGTATGGCTTCCAAAACGCCAATCAGTCCGTCCCTGGCACCGTCGGCAGTGCACAGTCGCGTGTGCCCTTTCCCAATTTTGGAGTGATTCAGTTGGTCGCAGACGGTTTCAGCGGGAACTACAACGCCGGCAGCGCGAAGCTCACCCGGCGATTCAGCGCAGGTCTAGCGCTTACCACCTCCTACACGTTTTCCAAGTCTATGGATGACAGCAGTGGAATTCGCAATCAAGGCTACGACTCTCTGTTTCCGCAAGACAGTCGCTGTCTACAGTGTGAGTGGGCGCTGTCGGCTTTCGACACGCGCCACCGCTTCTCTCTTGGAGGCGTCTATGATCTTCCTGTCGGCCGAGACAAGCCGCTGGGTATCAACAACTCGGTCGTCAATGGCTTTGTTGGAGGTTGGCAATTAAGCGCAAATATGACGATTCAGAGTGGTGTTCCGCAGACGATCAATGATGGTCTCGTGCGATCTGGAGTTAACACTCCGAATAACGATCGCCCCAACTTCACGGGGGCAAGCAACGGATATGCTGCGAATCCCTCCCCTGCACGATGGTACGATCCTGCCGCATTCGTACTGTCGCCCCCGGGGACCTTCGGCAATGTCGGGCGGAACTCGCTTATTACCCCGCATCTTCAATCGATTGATCTCGCAGTGCACAAGCAATTCGCGATGCCTTATAACGAACATCACGCCATCCAGTTCCGGCTGGAAGCATTCAACGTATTCAACCATCCCGTATGGGGAGCGCCGAATGCGAGCATTACTGCCGGAGCGGCATTTCCAGGAGCGCCGGCCAACGCGGCGCATCAAGGCTTCGGCGTGATCAGCTCAACTGCGCTTCCGATGCGGCAGCTTCAGGTGGGATTGAAGTATTTGTTCTGATCAAGTCGCAGGCTCAATATGGCCTTTGGCTCTGAGTAATGCCTGCCCATGAGTCGGTTCGGAAGGGCGCAGCCGGCAATCCCGCTCCGTTAAAGAGCGTGGCTGCCGGATTTGATTGCCAGGCATAGCGGACCTCTTTAGGGTTCGGAACTGACGGGGACGACACCACCACTGTGTTGCCTTCAATGCGTGCATTGGCCCAGTACCATTTGCGATCGTCGCCCGCGATTTCAAACTCTTCTAACTTGGATCCCTTTGTAACCAAGCCTCCATCGGCGTGGCTGAATCGCAATCGCATTGTGCCGTGATCGCGCTTGACGGTATCGAGCGTGGGTCCGGAGTAAACAACGTGCTTGCCATACTCCTTGGCTAAAGCGCAGAAGGCGAGGCGCTCGCCCACCGGAAGTTTGTCCTTCGGATGGATATTGTCAGGATCACCAGTGTCGATCGTTACCGCAAGACAGGAGTTAGGAACATGAGCGGCTGTGACTGCTTGCGATTCCCGAGTCTCAGCCCACGCGTCGTCGATCGGAGTTGGGCTGCGGTGACCGAATGCTGGGAGGCTGACGATGTAAAACGGAAAGTCGCCTTGCTCGAAGAGTTTGCGCCAGTCCGCAATCATCACAGGTAGAATCCTGCGGTACTGGAATCCTCGTTCTGAGTTCTGTTCTCCCTGATACCAGATAGCTCCCGTTATGGAAACCGGAGCTATCGGCGCGAGCATTCCTTCGTAGAGTACCGACGGCATCACTGGCCAGTTCTCGTAGCGAAGAGGTAAAGGATGCGGCGAGCGCGCGTCGAAACTGAGCTGACCTTTCCATT
>CAYZHX010000250.1:1810-3885 GCA_964476905.1 uncultured Terriglobales bacterium | reverse complement strand
ACCTTTGCCGAACAAAACCGCAGGAAAGATCAGGAGGCAAGCGTTGCGTCCAGGAACGCAGCAGGGGAGCGATTGCGGCCCGTCCTGATGACGAGCCTGGCCATGATTACCGGCATGCTGCCGATGGCGCTGGGCATGGGCCGAGGCAGCGCCGAAACCGCGCCGCTGGGGCGCGCAGTAATCGGTGGATTGATCGCGGCGACTGCAGCGACGTTGCTGGTTTTGCCTGCGGTATTCGGCTCCGCGCAACGGCAGGCGTCCTTAGAGTCTGTGTCGCTCGATCCAGATGATCCAGAGAGCAGATTCGTAGGTTCTAAATGAACGCAGAAGGAATTCAATACCGCAGAGGATCTGTCATCACAGGAGCTGTCATCAGAGGAGCTGTCATCCTGAAGCGCTTCTGTTGCGCGAAGGATCTCCCGAGATATTTCAGACGTATTTGTCGCTGGTTAGGCTCCTTCACGAGGAACTCCACCGGCATGGGCCGAAGAGCCTCGCAACTGCATTTTCAATCCGAGATATCGCGGGAGATCCGTATTGGAACTGTCATCCTGAAGCGCTTCTGTTGCGCGAAGGATCTCCCGAGATATTTCAGACGTATTTGTCGCTGGTTAGGCTCCTTCACGAGGAACTCCACCGGCATGGGCCGAAGAGCCTCGCAACTGCATTTTCAATCCGAGATATCGCGGGAGATTCTTCGCGCAAAAGAAGCGCTTCAGGATGACAAGTCTCACGGGCTTCCTACACACACAGGTCTCGCATCGATACGCGCTTTGAAGATCGTTTTCGTCGGCTCCATTATGGTCGGCCTTATCGGCTGCTCCGGCGGGAATTCCCAATCGCCACCAAGCGCTTCGTCCCAACCCACCGTGGTAGTCACGACCGTCAAATCGCAAACGCTCCACACCACAATCCCGCTTCCCGCACAGATCAAGGCATATGAATCAGTCGACGTATTCCCGAAAGAGTCCGGGTTCATTACTGCCATTCCGGTGGATCGCGGTTCGCATGTGAAAGCCGGGCAGCTTCTAGTGAAACTCTCGGCTCCGGAACTGGTCGCGCAGCGCACGCAGGCGGAAGCCGCGGTCAATGCAGCGCAATCTCAAGTGGTCGCTGCAAAAGCCAAATTAGCTTCGGACCAGACGACCTATCTTCATCTCAAAAATGCGGCGCAAACGCCTGGTGTTGTGGCGGAGAACGACCTTGCTGTAGCGGAGCAGACCGCTGCCTCCGATCAGGCACAGGTGCAGGCGGCGCAGGAGAACGCTGTTGCGGCGCGTCAGCGGCTCAAGAGTGTGAGCGAGCTGGAATCCTATCTTGAAATTCGTGCACCGTTTGACGGAGTTGTGACCGAACGCAATCTGCATCCCGGTGCGCTGGTTGGACCGTCAACCGGAGCGGGAGCGCAACCGATTCTGCGGCTTGAAAGCGTCGGTCGAGCTCGGCTGGTGATCGATGTCCCTGAAGACTACGCCACCGGAATCCGCGAAGGGCAACAGGTGAACTTCACCGCTGATTCCATTCCGGGAAAGACTTTTCATGCTCCCATCGCGCGAATCTCTCATGCAATTGACGAGCGCACGAGGACAATGGCGGTGGAGCTGGGCATCAGCAATGAACCGCAGCTTGTTCCTGGAATGTTTGTTACAGTGCAGTGGCAATCGCAGCGCTCGACGCCGACTCTGTTCGTGCCGGCAACGGCAATTGCCAACGACCTGCAGCGAACATTCGTTGTTCGTGTGAAGAACGGCAAGGTTGAATGGATTGACGTGAAGCCTGGTGTGACTGTGGGAAGCGCCATTGAAGCATTCGGCGATTTGCAGCCTAATGATCTGGTTGCCGTGCGCGGAACCGACGAGCTGAAGCCCGGCACTCAAGTCAGCGTAAAGCAGCAGTAGCACGCGCATCACATTGCCAAGCGGCCGTCGGCCTAACAAAAGAGGTGCCATGGACAAAAAGCTCGTGCAGCTCACAGCGGAAGAAGAGCGCTCGATGGAGAAGGCAATCGATTTCTATCGTTACACCGGCAAGAGCGAGGCGGAAGCAGCCCGCTTAGCATGGAGGGACATCCAGAA
>CAYZHX010000250.1:0-1710 GCA_964476905.1 uncultured Terriglobales bacterium | reverse complement strand
TGGCCTCAAAGTCGGCAGCCTTCTGTTCTGTTGAGGGTAACCAGAATTCGAACTGCCAAACACCTGCCGCTTTCTCCGCCGCCTCAGGCGTGAAATCCTTGATCATGTCCTGATGAATTTCGATGTCACCCTTGGCTCGAAAAAATGGTCGTACGGCGGTCTTCTTGGCAGCTTCTGGATGCAGACGCTTAATCGTGGCATAGCGCTTTAGCGCAGCGCTCTTGGAGAAGAAAAACTCCAAATGAACTTCCCAGATATTCGGATTCGATTTCCCGGTATAGTCGATCTCGTCGTATCGATCGAATTTCTCCATTTTCCTACCTCACCAGCAATAGTATGCCGCGAATCAGACCAACGGCAAAACCCGGGGACACGCGAAAGTATTCTCGTTCCATTTTCCCGATTGAGGAAACGTTCCGTCTGTTCCCGTGTTTCTAAAGTCATTCGCGAGACTCTAAATCTCTGTCATCCTGAGTCCGCCTTAGGCGGACGAAGGATCTCCCGCGATGTTCATGACTTAATGGCTGCCGGTAAAGCTCCTCGGCCAAGGAGCCAGGTGCGCGGATCAATCAGCCGAAAAGTGCCAGCAACGAGCATGACGAAAGGCTACCAGTAAAGGAGAAGGGGGTGAAGATCCTTGAGACCCAGAATGGGAAAATGGAGGGCAGGCTGACCTCGCCAATTTAGAAACGAGAATCCCAGCTGGAGAATTGGGCAGATCAGGCGTCCCGCTTTGTTCCGACCTCCATCACTTCGCCAGACGACTATGGTGCTGCACGGCTTTCACCACCTCGCTGATCGCGTCTGCAACGGCTTTTGGGTCCTCGGTTTGTATGTTGTGCCCGCTGTTAGCATCGACACTGTATTTCGAGTCTCGCGAGAAGCGAGCCTGCTCACGGCGATATTCTTCGTTTGCGCTCCGAATGTCTTTATAAGACTCCTCGGTCATTCCTGGCGGCGGAGGCCGCTTGCCTGCCGCCAGAACAAATAGTGGACGATCACCGAAAGGTGTCGGATTCTTTTCCCGGTCAAGGTAAAGCTGCTGGGCCTCGTCGCCCTGATAGTCGTCGTCGGGACTGTATCCCGTACTCGGCACACCGCTCGTGCGCACCGCCGGCACAGCACGACCATGGGCAAGCTCGCGTAATTTGATCCAGCGTTTTTCTGTCACGCTGTACAGAGTACTGCTTTCATCCGTCGGATCGACCAGCACGATGCCGGCGACATCATTCGGATACTCTTTTGTATATACGCGAACGTCGAGCGCGCCGATCGACTGTCCTACCATCACGAACGGCCCCGACAAGCCCGCTGCTGTCAGCAGTGCGTGAAGTTCAAAGACTTCCTGCTTGAGAGTACGCGGCGCAGGACCAGGCTCGCTCCACCCCAGTCCGGCACGATCGTAGGCGCAGGTTCTATCTTCGGACTGCAAAAGGTTCTGCACCGCATTCCAGTCTTTGGAAAAACCGCCGCCGCCCGACTCAAGAATCACGATAGGTCGCGCGCCCTCAGGACCGACGCAGTGAATGTGCATCTTGTGCCCATAAACATCGATGAGTTTGCCGGGAGCCGGTCCGAGCGATCCCGTTGTTTGCCCCAGCGCGAGGAGCGGGAAGCAGCAGAACGCCAAACACAAGCCAATCAACTGGATCATGCGGTTCGCAATCATCTAAAGGGTAAGACGCCGCGATGTCACAATGGTTAGGCGCT
>CAYZHX010000249.1:0-3894 GCA_964476905.1 uncultured Terriglobales bacterium | reverse complement strand
CGACTATCGCCGCGTACTGGAAGTGAATCTGGTTGCGCCTTTCCTGCTCTCAAAAGCATTCGGCACGCGCATGCTTGCGACGGGAAACGGCTGCATCGTCAACGTAGCGTCGGTGGCTGGACTCGTCGGCATCGCCGATCGTGCAGCGTACAACGCATCCAAGCACGGACTGATTGGACTGACACGAACGCTAGCAGCAGAGTGGGGTGGTCGCGGAGTACGCGTGAATGCCGTGTGTCCCGGATGGGTAAAGACCGAAATGGATGCGACGGACCAAACCAGCGGCACCTACACTGACGCTGACATCATCGGCCGTGTGCCCATGGCCCGCTTCGCTTCTCCCAACGATGTGGCGCAAGCGATCGCATTCCTCGCCGATGACGAACAAAGCGGATTCATCAACGGCCACACGCTCGCAGTCGACGGCGGGTGGACGGCCGACGGCAGTTGGCAATCGCTTCGTTTGCGCCATCGTTGAGTTTTCGAAGTGGAACCTGCGTTACGATTTGTCCCACGCAAGTTGCTCACGTTTAAGCCAACTGGCCGTCATTTTTGCATCCCAATGAGAAGACTATTCTTGTCCTTGTTGATTTTTGCCGGTCTTACATCCACAGTAGTCGCGGAACTACCCTTTATCCAGGACAACTACAAACAAGCTCTGACGCAAGCAAGCCAGCGCAAGCAGCCGATTTTTGTCGAAGCCTGGGCACCGTGGTGATCGAGCTGCCGCCTGATGAGGACCATGCTTGCGCATGCTGACCTCAGCAGGTACGCCGGACAGTTTGTCTGGCTGGAAATGAACTTCGACAAGCCAGAAAATCAGGAGTTCTTTGACGATTTTCAGGCCAGTGCAACTCCCACCTTTTATGTGATCAATTCCGAGGGCAAGGTCCTGGCCGATCAACCGGGGGCGATGTCGGAGGCGGAGCTCAGATCATTCCTCGATCGGGGAGTCAGCCTGGCACATACCGGTCAGATGCCCGCCGACGCTGCGTTGGCACGAGCCGACGCACTTCTCAGCACCAAGTCACCGGCGGCCGCTGCAGCTTATCAGGACGTGCTGCGCCTCGCGCCGTCGGACTGGCCGCGACGCGAGCTCGCCCAGTATTCGCTGGTGACCGCATTCCAAATCAATGAGCAGTATCAGCAATGCGCGGAAACTGCCGCCCGCGAAGCGTCGGTCATGAAACATGACAATGCTTTCGCGAACACTGTGGTTGCCGGAATGTGGTGCCTGGTCCAGGGCGAGGCGTCCGCGCCCTGGCGGACTCCGGCCGCGGCAAAATTAGAACCTCTGGCGAAACAAGCTCTCTCCTCTTCGGAAACCGTACGCGATGAGCGCAATGAGCTCTATCGCACGCTCATGTATCTTGCTGTTTCCCGGAGTGAGAACTCGCAGGCCGCAAGCCTCGAAGATAAGTGGCTCGGCGAACTTGATGCCATTAAGCCTGCCGACGACGAAGAACGCTCTGCGGTGGACATCGCGCGTGTTGAGGCCATTCAGGTTTACGGAGATCCTGAACGCATTCTTCCCGCGTTGCGAAGCTCCGAACAGGCAATGCCTCAGAATTACAACGCATCGCTGCGTGTGGCGCAAATGGAAAAGGCCGCTAAACACTACGACGCGGCAATTGCTGCTTGCGATCGTGGTCTGTCGCGAGACCCCGGTGCGGCCGGCCGTTCCTGGCTGTTGCAAATCAAGGCCGACGCACTGAAACAAAAAGGCGATTCTGTCCAAGCGCGGGAAACCCTCGGGCAAGCCCTCAAAGCCGCACAAGAGATTCCCAGTCAGAGCCAGCGCGAGAACAATATCCGTAGGATCAAGCAGGCGCTCGGAGGTGCATCGTCATAATTTCCATATTGATGGCGCTATGGGATCGCATTCAGTCGCGGAATTGATGCCAACACCATCGCAATGAAGTTTGAGAAGTAAACCGCTCAGTCGGAGTGTAGAGAACCCAGGCGCACGCTGGACTGCAATTTGGCAGCAGACTCATCGCTTCTGGCGCGTGTTAGAATCTGCCGCTGCTTATGAACCCTCGAGAGACGCGCACATGGTTCCGGTACCTAGTGAGTTTCGTTGAGATCTTTGTGTTTGTGTCAGCCGCTGCTGCTCAGATAGTTGAGTTAAAGTCCAGCGGTCATGGTGCATCTCCCTCTCGCGCCGTCCATTCAGGAATTCACGCCTCGATATCTGCGATTCGCGTCGGTCCAGGCGACCTATTAGAGGTAAAGGTCTTCAATTCTCCCGAATTGGGAAGCACGGTACGCGTGAGCGGAGAAGGTGAGATCACTCTTGCTCTCATCGGTTCCATTAATATTGCAGGACTTACTCCCGAGCGAGCCCAAACTGAAATCGAAAAACGGTTCCGTGACGGCGGATACTTACGCGATCCTCGCGTGAGTATCCTGGTAAAGGAATTCGCGTCGCAGGGCATTTCCGTTTTGGGAGAGGTTACTCATCCCGGAGTCTATCCTCTGCTTGGAACTCCTCGCCTGCTCGACGCCATCGCCGCTGCCGGCGGCACTACTGCACGCGCCGGCAAGACAGTTGTAGTGACGCACCGCAACGACTCAGACACACCGCAGAAAGTCTTGCTATCCCGCGATGCCGAGCAGGCATCAACTCAGAACATCGACCTTCGTCCTGGGGATACCGTCTTCGTTTCGCATGCGGGCATTGTGTACGTAAGCGGTGATGTGCATACGCCCGGCGGCTTCATGATGGACCAAAATGAAAACCTCACGGTGTTGCAGGCAATCGCTCTTGCGCAAGGCCTGAACCCAACAGCATCGCTCGGGAACACGCGCATTATTCGTCGAGAATCGGGAATGCTGAAGGAAATACCCGTTGCCATGAAACAGATCATGGAAGCCAAGGCCCCAGACGTTCAATTGCAAGATGCTGACGTACTCTTCGTCCCGAACAGCACGTCAAAATCAGCAGCGCGCAAGAGCTTGGAGTCAATTGTTCAGGTGGCAACAGGACTGGCGATCTATAGGCGATAAACATGCAAATCGCCGAGTGGGCGTGAAATGTGCGGCTTTGGCGAGCAATTCCGAATTTATCGTCCTACCCTCTGGCGCACAAGGTGCCGAAAAAACGAGTGAGAATTTGCTGGAATTTGTTTCACGCACGACATTTCTCTATTCCGAAACCAGCATAAACACAGGCGATTTGCAATCTCCGAAGATTGCAGAGAATTTCACGGCAGCGTCCGCGACTGAATTTAGGGGCGAATCCTGACTGTGGGCTGTCGAGCTCTGCTGAAGTCGCTGCCTCAAAGCGTTAGCAATCAATGCGCCTGCTGATGCAATGCGCTGAAGATTCGTCAGCTGCTCGGGCACGGAACTGAGTCGGTTTCAACCGAAGCGCGCAAAGCGATGCTGTAATTCGCTTTTGCACCAATTACAACATTTCAGCATCACTCGACGAAGTGTCTGCTATTCCGCAGATTTCCGCCAGCGGACAATTATTTTCCTCTTCTGCCCTCTCCAGCCACTACCGATACATCTGACTAACGACAAATTCAAAAAACTTCGGCGAGGAAGCGGGTCAGAAAGTGCAAGCAAGATTCTTGCTGCGGCTATTTTTGTTGTCGTTCGTTGTTTTCACAGCTTTTGATTCCATTAGTATCGCGCAAACGGCGTGCATAACTGGCAGCACGACTTGGACGGGATATTCGCTCGGGGGCAGCGAAACCGGTTCGTTCACCGCGGACTTCGATGTAACGCCGCAAGCCAATGCCACTGACGCCAACATTGCACTTTCGCAGAACACACCCGCCGCCTACACCGATCTCGCCGCAATCGTCCGCTTCAATTCTGCCGGCGAGATTGACGTTCGCAATGGCTCGGGCTACACCGCCGATTACGCCCAGCCATATTCAGCAG
>CAYZHX010000248.1:0-4003 GCA_964476905.1 uncultured Terriglobales bacterium | reverse complement strand
GAATCCCTGAAGATGCAGAACAACCGCCGCCGGGTGGAGGAAGTGAACTTCGGCGAAGATGTCCCCGAAGGTGTGCTTCTCACTTCGCTGGACAAGGTTGTGAACTGGATGCGCAAGAGCTCCATCTGGCCGATGACCTTCGGCCTGGCCTGCTGTGCGATTGAAATGATGTCGATGGGCGCATCACGATTCGATATCGCCCGCTTCGGGGCCGAGGTTTTTCGTCCATCGCCGCGTCAAGCGGACCTGATGATCATCGCCGGCCGCGTTTCGCAGAAGATGGCTCCCGTCATCCGCCGCCTCTATGAGCAGATGCCCGAACCGAAGTGGGTCATCTCCATGGGCGCCTGCGCTACTTCAGGTGGAGTCTTCAACAATTACGCCCTTGTGCAGGGCGTAAATCAGGTGATTCCGGTGGACATTTATGTCCCCGGCTGTCCACCGCGTCCTGAGCAGTTGATCTATGCGATCACGCTGTTGCAGGAAAAAATCATGAACGAGCGCGGCTCATTTAAACGTGCGTTGAACCTGGCATAGAAACACCAGCTCCGGTGTTCTTAATAGAGAGTCACCGCCTGCATTCGCCAATGCCTTCAAGGACTGTCATCCTGAAGCGCTTCTTTTGCGCGAAGGATCTCCCGGAATGCCTCGCACTGAATTGCACTTTCCAGGCTCTTGGCTCACGGAGATGGCTTTTTCGTCAAGAGCCACTCCAAACCATTTCCGGCTGAAGCATTCCGGTAGATCCTTCGCGCAAAGGAAGCGCTTCAGGATGACAGTAATTGAGAGCAATCCATGAACACTTGGATACCGGGTAAGTTCGTGTCCCAATATAATCCCGGGTTCATCAGCGGGGAATGCTCCTAGCTTTCCGTGCTCATTGTTTTGCGCTGCGGCACCGCTGTTATCAACTCTCAATGCTCATCCTCAGCTTAGCTACCCCCTCCTGAATCTGCCTCGGACTCGCGCCTCCATAGCCAAGAATCAAGCCCCCTCTGGCCGGTGGTCTCAAGTAGCAGGTCGACAATGGAGTGGCTGAAATACCACGTTCCGCCGCTCTTCTGGAAACCGCGACATCGCTGATTCCAGGCGGCAGCAGCATGACAAGATGCATGCCTGCTTCATCCCCGACCACCTCGACTTTGTCTCCGATCTGCATACGAATGGCTCTCACCAAGGCTTTTCGCCGCTCCATATAAAGCATCCGCATGCGTCGTATATGGCGAGCGAAGTGTCCCTCGCGGATGAAATTCGCCAACACCGATTGATACAGCGTTGCTGAAAATACATCCGCTGCATCTCGTGCAGCGCAAAATGCCGGTACCAGATCTTTAGGAATCACGAGGTAGCCGACGCGTAAAGCCGGAAACATGACCTTGCTGAACGTACCGACGTAAATGACTCTCGCATACGCGTCGAGACCTTGCAGCGACGAAATAGGACGGCTGCCAAACCTGTACTCGCTGTCGTAGTCATCCTCAATGATCCAGGCACCGGAACGCGCCGCCCAGTTAAGGAGAAGCATGCGACGCGTGGCGGTCATGGTCATGCCCAACGGATACTGGTGCGAAGGAGTGATATACACCGCCTGCGCCTTCTGACCGCGCCGGATCATCTCTTCTACTTTCAAGCCCTCATCGTCCACGGGAACCGGAACCAGCCTGGCGCCGGCGGCAATGAAAGCCTGTCGTGCGCTGGGATAACCCGGCTCTTCGATCCAGACAGAACTTTTGGAATCCAACAAAATCAGAGCGGCAAGCTGCAAGCCCTGCTGCGATCCGGTTGTGATCATGATCTGCGACGCATCGCATCGCACTCCGCGAGCTGCGCCGAGATATTCGGCGATCGCTTCGCGGAGTGGCAGATGACCCACGGCATCTCCGTAGCCCATCAGGCCTTTTGTTGAAGATCGAGAATGCCTCGCAACGAGCTTCGACCAGATACCTATCGGGAAGTGATCCAGCGCAGGCAAGCTCACGCGAAAAGCACCCACAATGTTGAGCCATGACTGCGTCGGCAACTGCGTCAGCGCCAGGCCACGGCTGGAGATTCGGCGCGGTACTCTTTTCGCTGCGTTCTGTCGATCCCTTTTCCCATCCCTGACTGCTGCAGGCATCAACGCCTCATCCGGAATGGATCGAGACACGCACGTTCCCGCTCCGGGAAACGTGTCTAAGTAGCCTTCAGCCAGCAACTGGTCATATGCGTTGGAAACGGGAATCCGCGAAATCTTCAACTCAGCAGCCAAAGTTCTCGTGGACGGAATGCGCTGACCCGGTCTAATTTGGCCGCTGATGATCGCCAGCCGAAACCACTCGTACAACTGCCTGTACATCGGAATCCCCACGCACGCGTCTAGCGCGATCGGCGGAAGGAAAGTGGTGGGAACGCGTCTCATAGTGCCTGTTGAAAGTGGCATATCGTAACACACGAAAGTGGCCATTGTAGGAGACCACTATCGAGGCTAGGTTTGCAGCATGAACGTGCTACTCAGTATTCGAACTTGGCTCCTGATATCGAGCCTCGCGATGGTTCAACCGATCGAGCCGCTTTGGCAGCAGAACGCTGCGGTACCCAGCGCGACTCCCCAATCCGCGCCTGCGGAACGCGACGGACAACACGATTTCGATTTCGAGATCGGCAATTGGAAGACTCACTTATCCCGCCTCGAGCGTCCTCTAACCGGCTCTCACAGCTGGGTTGAATATGACGGTACCTCTGTCGTTCGACCCGTTTGGAGCGGACGCGCCAACTTGGTTGAGCTCGAAGTCGATGGTCCGGCGGGTCACATCGAAGGAGTATCTCTGCGTCTGTACAATCCGCAATCGCATCAGTGGAGCCTCAATTATGCGAACAGCAGAGTCGGCGGCCTGAGTCAGCCTGCGGTCGGCGAGTTTCGAAACGGGCGCGGTGAATTCATCGACCAGGAATCGTTCAACGGAAAAATGATTCTTGTTCGAGGCGTCTTTTCTGAGATCACCCCGAATTCCTGCCGCTTTGAGCAGTCATTCTCCGAGGACGGTGGCAAGACCTGGGAAGTGAACTGGATTGCGACTGACACGCGGATGAAAGAGGAGCCGCCGTCGGAGAACCCCAATACAGCAAAATCTGATGTGGAAGCTAATTCCTCTGCCTCCGATGGATCACACGGTTTCGACTTCGAAATCGGCAGTTGGAATATCCATCTCTCACGCCTTCAGGATCGCCTGGCAGGCTCTACAACGTGGGTCGAATTTGATGGGACTTCGGTCACCCGAAAAGTGTGGAACGGCCGAGCCAACCTGGAAGAGTTCGAAACCGATAGTCCAACCGGTCACATCGAAGGCCTGACTCTTCGTCTCTACAATCCACAGTCTCATCAGTGGAGTATCTACTGGGCCAATGGCAAGGATGCCATTTTGGGACAACCGATGATCGGCGAATTCAAGAATGGAAGAGGCGAGTTCTACGATCAGGAGTTCTGGAAAGGCAGAGCTGTTTTTGTTCGATTCATCTGGTCGAACACTACGACGAATAAACCTCACTTCGAACAGTCATTCTCCGACGACGGCGGCAAGACATGGGAGGTCAACTGGATTACCAACCAAACTCGAGTCAGCGATGAATCCGACAAAACGAAGTGAACTCCGCCGCGTTCCCGATAGAGGATCGCACGATTGGGAGATCATCAACCAAATTCTTAATGCTGGGTTTCTCGCGCACGTCGGATTTTGCGTCGACGGCCAACCATTCGTCATTCCAACTCTGTACGGCCGAGATGGCAGAAAGCTGTATCTTCACGGCTCTGCCGCCAGTCGCATGCTGCGGGAACTCGATAGCGGTGTACCGGCTTGCCTGACGGTTACGCTCGTCGACGGACTCGTTCTGGCAAGGTCTGCGTTCGACCATTCGATGAATTACCGTTCTGTTGTCGCATTCGGAAAAGCGCGAACAATCTCTGACCAGGCGCAGAAGATCGAGGCTCTGCGCCTCATCTCAGAACATGTCATGGCAGGCCGATGGA
>CAYZHX010000247.1:0-4010 GCA_964476905.1 uncultured Terriglobales bacterium | reverse complement strand
TCATGCACCAGCATAGGTTCATGCTATTCGCTCAGCGCGTCTTCCGGCAAATCTGTCGTGTGCGCCATCTAATGCTTGTGATTTTGAAAGTGACATCAAGGATAAGAAGCGAATTACGGCAGCTACGCTCGACCAGCCTTGATCACCGCCCGTTTCGCGTAGACGCGAATCATTTCTTTGCGGTATTCAGGTGTCAGGATCGAAGTCGTAAGCGGCTTGGCAACGCGGGCGGCGAGTTCCCCGACAACTGCCGCAGTGTGCTCGGAGAATAGCTTTCCGGAGAGAGCATGTCGCGCTTCGTGAATCAACAGGGGAGCTGGATTCACGGCAGTAATGGCCACGCGTGCGTCGTCAATGAAGCCTCGGGAGGTGGCTTTGAGAGCCACGGCGACACCCGCGAGAGGATAGTCAATCGATCCGCGCAGACGCAGCTTTTGATATGCGCCTCGATATCCGGACATTCGATCGGGCAGGAAGACGCGCGTGATCATTTCGTTGGCTGCCAGTTTCATGCGCGAGTCGCCAATATTCGTGTAAAACTCGGCGAGAGGAACGCGGCGAAATCCTGACGCGTTAGCGATTTCAATCTCTGCATCCAGGCAAAGCAGCGCCGCTGGAGAATCGGCTGAAAATACCGCCCAACATATTTTCCCGCCCGGCGCCACGTGGCAAAGATCGCCATCCTTCTTAATGCAGAAACCACACGATTTTCTCCACGTCAGCGACTGGTTGTACCAGAGGCAGCGCGTGTCGAGACAGATGTTCCCGCCAATGGTGCCCATGTTGCGCAAGATTGGAGATGCGATCGTTGCGACAGCTTCGTGCAGCACCGGATAGCTCCGGCGGATGAACTCAGAATCCTCCAGCGTCGTGAGCGTGACCAGAGCGCCGATTTCAGTGCCGTGTCCCGGAATGGAACGGATGTTCTGCAGCTCCTCAATACGGCGAATATCGAGGAGATACTTCGGTGTGAACAGGCGCTGCTTCATCGATGGCAACAAGTCAGTGCCGCCGGCGATGATCTGGATTTCTCCTGCGTGCTTCGAGAGATGTGAAACTGCCTCTTCGATCGTGCGCGGCCGAAGAAGTTTGAAAGAAGGAAGGCTCATGCGTATTAAAGGCCGAAGAATCTCCCGAGAATCGCTGCGGTTATATCAGGCGCAGCCGTAGCAGCAACCCCGATTGCCCTAAGTCCAATCTAACGAAGCAAAGTAGCTACTCACTTCACTGTAGTTGGGGGCCCAATGCGCTGCAAGCCAGGTGTCTTCATCGCACTGTGTGCGATGCTCTCTTTCATTCTAAGTGGCTGCGGCAGCACGGGCTCGCAATCCGAGACCTCCACTCAAAGTCCAGCGCCTGGAGGAAACAATGCAGGTTCCGCTCCTTCCGGCAGCACGCAACCTGGCGGCTCGAATTCCGGCGGTACGGGCTCAACCTCAGGAGGAGGCTCGGGCAGCGGCTCTGGTTCGGGCACTGGAACCACGCAGCCCGGCTGGGCAGAGTCGAAGTCGTCGCTCGGATTCGCAGGCCGCGTGCTTACGGCGGACTTCAATCATGACGGACGTCCAGATCTGCTCGTTTACAGCAGCGGCCTGGCGGTCCTGCTGAACAGTGGTTCTGGCAGTTTCACCTCAGCAATCTCTTCAGCTTTGCCGGCCGGTGCGAGCGCAATCGTCCAAGTTGCTTTGGCCGATCTAAACGGCGATGGATTCACCGATGTTGCTGCCTGCACTGCTGGAGGCAGCGGAACGACGGGTAGTGCCGCTGTGTATCTGAATGACCATTCTGGGAAACTCATTTTGGGGCAGGTGATCACGCTGCCCGCCGCCTGCAAGGGGATCGCTGCTGGTGACGCGAACCACGATGGCAAAGCCGATTTGTCCATCGGTTATTACACGGGAACCTTCAGTGCTCCATCCAACGTAGTCGCAACTTGGTTCGGAGATGGCGCAGGCCAGTTCGCCAATCCCGTGACGCAGACAATTGCTCTAACGGCAACGCAGGACCCCACAAAGAATCCTTGTTCCCTCGCCGCCGCAACCGGCGCGGACTTCGATGGAAATGGAACCCTCGATTTGTTGCTGTTTGGCACGTGCCAAGCGGATGTGATCAATCCGGGCGACATTTATCTCGCGAAGGGCGACGGCACCGGACATTACGCGCTGACGGAATTGGGCGAGTCCTTTACAACCGTTTCCGGCAGTCCATATTTGCAGGATGTAAATGGCGACGGCAAGCTGGATGTGGTCTACACACAGGAGCAGTACGGTCCCCATGGCTCCGACGGAACCGATATCAATTATGCGATTAATAGCGGAGCAGGTTTTACGCTGACAAGAGCGACAAGCGAAAGCGCATACGCCGGTGATGGCACGTGGATTACCGCAGGTGCTCCATTGAATGGCACAGGTACCGCTCTCGAAGGTTTCCATACCGAGAGCGCCATGTCGAATCCGTCAACGTACGGTGTGAAGTTGTTTAATGACGTGAAGAGTTCACCGGCGCAGACCTGGATTTACGGTCAATCCACTACGTCAGTCGCGCCAGGCGTGGTTCAGGGAATCGCCTCGGCTGATTTTGACGGGAACGGCATGCAAGACTTTGTGGCAGTCGAGGAGGATGCGAACCACACAGCTACTTTGCACGTCTATCTGCATCATTAAGAAAGACCGAGTGTCGCTTGTCTCAGTACCGTTCGCGGTAGCGAATGGGTGATTCTGAAGAGGAGCGCACATCCTGCGCGCAAATCCGTCCTCACCCCTTCGTTACGTCGGGTATCGTTCACACTGCATGGGTGTTGCCGACGACCTTAACCTGTCGTCCTGAAGCGCTTCTTTTGCGCGAACTATCTCCCGCCATGTCTCGGAGTGAATTGCCGCCGGCGTGGCTCCTCCCGCAGGACCTCAGCGTTGGCCGAAAAGCCTCGCGACTGCATATAGACGGAAACACCGTCGGAGATCCTTCGCGCAAAAGAAGCGCTTCAGGATGACAAGATTTGGATAGCGACAGCATTCCCGTTGACTGCGCTTGTAAACGGGGCACGAGTGCTGCTGTTGTGTCATGTTTCGACAATTGTCGATGAATGACCTAGGCGAACCGGAACCGCACTAACTCTACGATGGCTCTTGATAAAGCCCAATCACGTTTCCCGCAGGATCGCTGAAGCGCGCGGTGATCTCAGGGGCATCGGCGCCGATGGGTTGCACGATTTTTCCGCCGTTGGCGACAATGGTCTTCAGCGTTGCTTCAACGCTGTCGACCATGATGTAGAACAGCAAACCAGGCGTCGGGGATGGTGGCCGTCCGCGTACCCAAGTCCCGCTCACTTCGCCGACAGCATCGTCAAATGCAGTGGCTCCATCGCCGCGTTTACGGATGTTCCATCCAAAGCTCTTGCGATAAAACTCAGCCGATTGCTCGATGTTCTGAGCAGGCACCTCGACATAGCAGATTTTCCCGTTGGCTACTGTAGGAGGCATAGTTCCCGGTCATTATTACAGACGATCCCACGCTTCGAAAATTACCTTTCGGGAATGAAATGAGCAGACTGCTCTCCTTCATTTATCCTGACCAGTGCGAATTCTCTTTATCGGCGACGTTTTTGGCAGTCCTGGTCGCAAGATTGTGCGCGAGCACGTGCATCATCTGGTCGAGACCAACAACGTCGAACTCCTGATTATCAATGTCGAAAATGCGGCTGGAGGCTTCGGCGTGACTCCGGCGATCTGCGAGGAATTCTTTGAACTCGGCGCCGACGTGCTTACGACAGGCAATCACGTTTGGGACAAGAAAGAGATCAACGACTATCTAAGTTCGGGAATGAAGAACGGCAGCTCTGCACGTCGAGTCTTGCGGCCTGCGAACTATCCCGCGACTGTTCCGGGAACCGGACATTATCAGGGGACAACTCGCAGCGGCGTGCAATACGCGGTTATCAATCTGCAAGGCCGAGTCTTCATGGTTCACAACGATGACCCGTTTCGCACAGCCGACCGCCTCGTCGAGGAGAC
>CAYZHX010000246.1:0-4068 GCA_964476905.1 uncultured Terriglobales bacterium | reverse complement strand
GCTCAAGCCTCCCAATGACGGAAGCATTCCTGTTGCGTTCGTCATTTCGGACGGCGCGGTAATCATCGATTTCTGCGGCCCCTGGGAAGTATTTCAGGATGTGAGCCTGCCCTCCCGGGGGATGGAGCACATGCACGACGCCTTTTCTCTATACACGGTGGCCGAGACAACGAATCCAATCCGCGCGAGTGCCGGAATGAAAATTGTTCCCAATCACACGTTTGCGGACGCTCCGACGCCGAAGGTGATTGTAATTCCCGCTCAGGGAAATGCCGGCAAGGCTGCGCTCGATTGGATTCGCAAGAACTCGAGCACGGCAGATATCACGATGTCGGTCTGCACGGGAGCATACGTGCTCGCCGAGGCAGGACTACTCAAGGGCAAGTCGGCCACGACCCATCATTCCGCTTACAAGAGCTTGGCGCTGGAGTTTCCCGATGTGCATGTTCGTCGTGGTGCTCGTTTCGTCGAAGAGGGCAATCTTGCGACGGCAGGCGGACTTTCCTCCGGGATTGATCTTGCTTTGCGCGTAGTCGAGCGCTACTACGGACGCGACACGGCCGAACAAACCGCCTTTCAGATGGAGTACCAGGGAGAAGGCTGGAAGAATCCCAATTCGAACCAGGCCTATGCAGTGAGACGGGTGTCGACTGATGAGCATCCGCTGTGCCCGGTGTGCGATATGGACATCATGGACAAAGCGTCTGCTCCAAGCACTGTCTACAAAGGCAAGACGTATTACTTCTGCATGGACGATCACAAAGGGTTATTCGATCAATCCCCGGAGAAGTACTTGAACGCAGACTAGCTCGTTTCAGCGAGGATTTATGTCGATCGCCAAAGTTCGCAGTTTGTTTCGCAATCTGCTTCGCAAGGAGCAGGTTGATGCACAGCTCGATCAGGAAGTCTCGTCGTACCTCACCATGCTCGTCGACGAGAAGATGGCGCGCGGCATGAATCGCGAACAGGCGACGCGCGCGGCGAAGATCGAACTCGGAGGATCGGACCAGGTGAAGGAGCACGTTCGCGACGTGCGGTCGGGAGCGTGGCTGGAGATTCTGATTCAGGACTTGAAATTCGGCGTGCGCATGATATCGCGCAATCCGGGATTTTCTGCGCTGGTAATTCTTACGCTCGCACTAGGAATCGGCGCGAATACCGCAATCTTCAGCGTTGTCTATGGCGTGCTGTTGCGACCGCTGCCTTATCCGCACGGTGAAGACCTCATCGTTCTCCATCAATATGCCAAGAAGATCAACATTCCCAATGTTCCCTTTTCGGTAAAGGAACTGGATGATTATCGGCAGAACCACACGCTTTCAGGAATCGTCGAGTATCACAGCATGGCGTTTCTGCTGCTGGGGAATAATTCAGCCGAACGGGTGCAAACCGGAGTCGTCTCGCACAACTTCTTCGATGTTCTCGGAGTAAAGCCGCTGCTCGGGCGCAGCTTTCTCGAGAGCGACGAATCGCCCAACGCCGACGCCGTACTCGTGCTGAGCTACGACTACTGGCAGCATCACCAGGGTGGTGATCCCAACATTGTCGGCAAAGTCTTTCGCATGAACAATCGTCCGCACACCGTCATCGGTGTGCTGCCGCCGATTCCGCAGTATCCGGCTGAGAACGATGTGTACATGCCGACGAGCGCCTGCCCCACGCGTTCATCCAAAGCATTTCGGGAAAATCGCGACGCACGCATGATGACCGCCTTCGGCCGCGTCAAACCCGGAATCCCGCTGGCGACGGCTCAGGCTGATCTTTCCACCATCGCTCATCGGCTGGAAGCAACTTATCCGCAAAGCTACAAGCCGGAATATGGATACGGATTGACTGCGAGTCCATTGCAGTCGGATCTAACCCAGCGCGCACGCATGACTTTGCTGGTTTTGCTTGGAGCATCTGGTTTCGTGTTGTTGATTGCGTGCGCGAACGTGGCAAATTTGATGCTAGCGCGCATCCTGAAACGGGAACGAGAACTCGCGCTACGCAGGGCTCTGGGAGCGAGCAGATGGCGCATAGCGCGACAGCTGCTGACCGAAACGGTTTTATTGGCCCTCGGCGGAGGAGCACTCGGGCTCGTAATCGCTCCGCCCGTCCTTCAGCTTCTGGTGAAGTTTGCCGGACGCTTCACAACGCGCGCTGCCGAAGTGAAACTCGACTGGCACGTTCTCGTCTTCACTTTCCTCGTTTCTGTTGCGGCCGGACTGCTCTTCGGCATGGCTCCCGCGTTCTCGTCCACAGGGCAGCTGCAGGATGCTTTGAAGCAGGCAGGTAACCAGACCTCCACGAATGTTGGCGGGCGGCGCCTGCGCGCTGGACTGGTGGTAGCGCAGGTGACCGTATCCTTTGTTCTGCTAATCGGAGCCG
The DNA here is from genome assembly GCA_964476905.1 of uncultured Terriglobales bacterium. Classification (GTDB taxonomy): domain Bacteria; phylum Acidobacteriota; class Terriglobia; order Terriglobales; family Acidobacteriaceae; genus Gp1-AA112. The sequence goes on along the minus strand of CAYZHX010000246.1, from coordinate 1,698 downwards.
GACTGATGATGCGCAGCATTCTCGCCCTCGAACATGTCGACCCGGGATTCCGCCCGGATCGACTGCTGACGATGCGCCTCAGCGTGAATTTCACGAAATATGACACCAATGCAAAAGCCGTTGCCCTCATCAACCAGATATTGCTTCGCGTCACTAATACGAGTGGCGTTGAATCCGCAGCCCTGGCCGGCAATTTCCCATTTAATCCGGGTGGAATCATCAATGGCCCCAACGCAAACATAATGAAGATTCAAGGTCGACCGGAACGCGAGGAAGCGGCGACAGTCGATACTCCGCTCGTCAACACGCATTATTTTGAAACTTTGCGGCAGCCGCTAATTGCAGGCAGAACCTTTACGCCCAAGGAAGACGAAGATAATGTCCAGCGCGTTGCGGTGATCAACGAGACCCTGGCTCGTCATCGCTGGCCAAATCAAAATGCTATTGGTCAACATATCAGCTTCGATGACGGCAAGACGTGGCTTGAGATAGTCGGAATCGTTGGTGACGTGCGAGAGTACGGGCTGGCGAAAGCTCCGGAAGATCAGGCGTACCTTCCTGGACTTGCGAACTGGTTGATCGTTCGGACAGCCGGAGATCCCTACAGTCTCACAAGCCTGCTAAGTTCTGCTATTCGCTCCATCGATCCGCAGATTGCAATCGATCGCGTCAGTTCCATTGAGCGCCTGCAGCAGGACTCGGTAGCATCGCCGCGAATCACAACCATCCTTCTCGGCATCTTTGCTGCCTTGGCCCTGGCAATCAGCGCAACGGGAATCGCCGGCGTGTTGGCTCTCTCGGTAAATCAGCGCGCTCGCGAACTCGGAATCCGTATGGCTTTAGGGCAACCGAGAGGATCAATCGTACAAATGCTTTTGCAGCAGGGTCTCTTACTCGCAACCGCCGGTACCGTTCTAGGAATCATCGGAGCACTGGCTCTTGGACGGCTGCTGGCTTCGCTCCTGTATAACACCAGCACCCGAGATCTGCTAACCTTTGCCGGAGTGTCACTCATATTCTTGTTGGTTGCCAGTATCGCGTGCGCGTTACCTGCTCGCCGCGTTACTCTCATTGATCCCTCCAGCGCGTTGCGACAGGAGTAACTTCTCTCTCAGCACATAAGTAGATCAGATCAACCACTTGGGAGAAATTAGCGCACGAGAAATCGTCGCCAGATTTTTCTACGGGTTCGCACGTAGTGCCTTTCGCCAATGACCGAACCCACTGGAGCGAGCGGCTCATCACACTATCCCTCAAATGATGCGCCGTGTCCCAACAATCTTCAGACACGAGCGTAATTGTTGGCTCAAAGTCTAGATTTAATCGCTGGGACTAAAAGACAATCACGCAAAATCGCGAGTAGAAGGCGTCGAAAGTGTGCTTGTCTGCGCTAAGCAACTTAGTCATGTCGACCCTGCACCGCGCAACTTACTGAGTAGGAGAAAGACGTATGTGTAGAAAGATATCTTTATGGTTGCTTGGCCTGCTTTTGACTGCCGCGACTATGGCGTTCGGCCAGGTGACTGCCAGCTCCACACTCCAAGGCACCGTCACGGACAAAACCGGGGCCGCGGTAGTTGGAGCTGACGTAACAGTCACCAATACAGGTACCGGCTTGAGCCGCACGGTAAAGACCGGCTCTGACGGCAGCTATCGCGTCGACCCACTGGCGGTCGGCTACTACAACATCAGTGTCAC
>CAYZHX010000245.1:0-4164 GCA_964476905.1 uncultured Terriglobales bacterium | reverse complement strand
CACTGCATCATCACCGACCTTCCCGACGCACGTATCGAAGAGATGTCGCAGCTCATCCGCGATGGAGTGACCAGCTTCAAGCTGTTCATGGCGTATCCCGGGGTTTTTATGCTGGACGATGCCAGCATCTTTCGCGCCATGCGACAGGCGTCGAAAGGCGGCGGCATGATCTGCATGCACGCCGAGAATGGCGGAGCCATCGATGTGATCGTTAAGCAGGCGCTGGCCGAAGGGAAGACCGCGCCGAAGTACCACGCGCTTACACGTCCAACAACGGCCGAAGCGGAAGCCACGGCACGGGCGATCGCACTGGCTGAGATGGCGGGCTCACCTGTGTACATCGTCCACCTCAGCTGCAATGATGCGCTGGAGAAGGTTCGCGAAGCGCGAGACCGCGGCCTGCCGGTGTATGCCGAGACCTGTCCTCAGTATCTTTATCTCTCTCTCGAAGACATGGACGCGCCTGGCTTTGAAGGCGCGAAGTACGTCTTCACTCCGCCGCTTCGCGAGAAGTGGCACCAGGAGAAGCTGTGGAACGGGCTCAAGAATGATCATCTGCAGGTGGTCTCGACCGATCACTGCCCCTTCTGCTTCAAAGAGCAGAAGGAACTCGGTAAGGACGACTTCACCAAAATTCCCAACGGAGGCCCTGGCATTGAGCACCGCCTGAGCCTGATTTATTCAGGTGGAGTTGGCAAAGGACGCTTCAGCGTGAATCGCTTCGTCGAACTGGTTTCAACCACGCCTGCGAAGCTTTTCGGACTTTATCCACGAAAAGGAACGATCGCCGTCGGCAGCGATGCCGACCTTGTGATCTTCGACCCAAATCGGGAGCACACTATTAGCGCCAAAACTCATCACATGCGCGTCGATTATTCGATGTTCGAAGGAACGAAGGTGAAAGGCATGCCCGAGGTGGTGATGTCGCGCGGCCGAGTCTTGGTGGAAAAAGATAAGTTCTTAGGAAAAGCTGGGGCGGGGAGTTTTCTAAAACGCGCGACGTATGCTGGCGTTTAATGTCGCCCTGCTGGAGTGAGTTCCGCTCGGCGTGACTGTAAGCGGTTTTATCAAACGCGAGCCCAATGACCGGCTTCAACCTCTTTCAGCGGCAGATCGGCATATTGTCGTGCTTCGACCATCGCTAGCGCTCGGTCTCGCCGACTGCGTAGTGTCGGGATTGCGTGCAGCAAGCCTCGCGTGTATTCATGCGCGGGAGCCGTGAAGACCTGGCGCGCGCTGCCGCTCTCCACCATCTGTCCGCGATACATCACGGCCACTCGATCAGAGACCTGCGACACCACGCCGAGATCGTGCGAGATGAAGAGCATCGAAAGCGAATATTTCTCACGCAACTGCCGCAGTAGCTCGAGAATCTGCGCCTGCACGGTGACGTCGAGCGCCGTCGTAGGCTCGTCAGCAATCAGCAGTTGCGGACGATTCACTACGGCCATGGCAATCATCACGCGTTGTCTCTGTCCTCCAGAAAGCTGGTGCGGATAATCGCGCGCGCGGCTCGAAGGATCGGGAATAGCAACGTCGTTAAGTGCTGCCACGGCTCGGTCAAAAGCATCTTTGCGGCTGACGCGCTCATGAGCGAGAACTGCCTCGGCGACCTGGTCCCCGACGCGCATCAGCGGATTCAGCGCCGTCATCGGCTCCTGGAAGATCATCGCCATGGCTTTTCCGCGCAGCTCGCGCATCTTCTCTTCTGGAGCGCGCAACAGTTCTTCTTCCGCAAAGCGAATGCTGCCGCTGATACGCGCCTGCGGAACGAGCAGCCGCATGACGGCCAGCGACGTCACGGACTTTCCGCTGCCGGATTCACCGACCAACCCAAGCGCTTCGCCTGATTGGATGGAAAAGCTCAGATCGCGCACAGCGCGAGTCTGGCCAAAACTGACATCGAGGTGCTCTACGTTCAGCAGTGCCATATCTGCGGATTCGCATTGATAACACATTCAATGCGGTTTCACCACGGAGCCACGGAGAGCGCGAAGGAAAAAGGCAGTCAACGAATTTTCGGCTCCAGCAACGCCCAAGGGGCTAGAAGGAGCTTGTTCCTGTAACCTGTTCCGTGTTTCCTGTACCCTGCTTTCCGGAGACCTTATGTTCCGCACATTCCTGCTGTGTTGTGCACTTTCCAACCTGCTGCTGGCTCAACCTGCGACACAATCGAGTCCCGTTCAAAAGCATCCGCTCACCTTCGAAGACATGATGGCGCTGAAGCGCATCGATGATCCGCAGGTGTCGCCTGATGGGCGCTGGGTCATCTTCTCCGCCGTGCACGTAAATCTCGAAGAGAACACGCGTAAGCCGCATCTATGGATCGTGCCTGCTGCAGGAGGTGAATCGCGACAACTCACAGGTGGACAGGCCGGAGAGAACCGCGGACGCTTTTCCCCAGACGGCAAGAGCATTCTTTATACGTCGGCAGCAGTCGGCGGCTCGCAGATCTGGGCATCGGGATTTGATTCCCAATCCGGTACTCTCACCGGCGAAGCGCGACAGCTCACATCGCTCTCGACGGAAGCAGACGGCGCGATCTGGGCTCCAGACGGTAAGAACATTGTTTTCGTCTCTGAGGTCCATCCCGAGTGCAAAGACGATGCCTGCAACAAAGCCCGCGAGGAAGCGCTGGCGAAGTCGCAGGTAAAGGCAAAGATTTTTACCCGCCTCTTCTATCGCCATTGGTCGAGCTACACGCGTTTCAAGCGCAGCCATCTATTTGTGCTTCCTGCCCAGGGCGGCACGCCGGTTGACATCACTCCCGGTGATCACGACGTGCCTCCATTTACTCTTGGCGGACAGGACCTCTACGCGATCTCTCCCGACGGCCAGGAAGTCGCCTTTACCAGCAACATCGACGAGGTGGAGGCGACAAGCACGAACAACGAGGTTTTCATAGTTCCCATTACGGGAGGAACGCCGAAGAAAATCTCCAGCAGTCCGGGCAGCGACTCCACGCCGCTTTACTCCCCCGATGGTCGCTACATCGCCTACCGTTCCCAGGCGCGTGCCGGTTATGAGAGCGATCGCTTCCGCCTGTTCCTGTTCGATCGCAAGAGCGCCGCTACAACCGATCTCACCAAGAACTTCGACCGCTGGGTCGAAGCCTTCACATGGGCTCCAGATTCCTCGGGAATCTACTTTGTCAGCGAAGATCATGGGACGGCTCCGCTGTGGCATGTAGCCGTGAGCGGCGGCGACCCGCAGAAGATAATCGCCGGCTTCAACGATGAGCCCGCCGTCTCGCCCGACGGCCACACCGTGTTTCTAAGCCGCATGTCGATCGCGGCCCCGAATGAGATCTATAAAGCTTCGATTCCCACTTCAGGAATTGCCGAAGCCCAGCAGCTTAGCCACCTCAATGACCAGGTGCTTTCCGCCATCGACATGAGTCCGCTCGAATCCTTCGTGTTCACGGGAGCAAATAAGACGAAAGTTCAGGGCTTCCTGCTTAGGCCTCCTGGTTTCAATCCGGCAGTGAAATATCCCACGAAGTTCCTGATCCACGGCGGCCCTCAAGGCGCCTGGGGAGACGACTGGTCGTACCGCTGGAATTCCGAGCTATTCGCTGCGAATGGATATGTTGTGGTGATGATTAACCCGCGTGGCTCGACCGGCTATGGACAGAAGTTCATCGACGAAATCAACGGAGACTGGGGCGGCAAGGCTTATGTCGATCTCATGCACGGCCTCGATTACGTCGAGAAGACCTATCCGTTCATCGACAAAGATCGTGAATGCGCGCTGGGCGCCTCGTACGGCGCTTACATGATCAACTGGATCCTTGGCCATACCGATCGTTTCAAGTGCCTGGTTTCGCACGACGGAATGTTCAACACTGTTTCCGCTTTTGGAACTACCGAAGAGCTTTGGTTCAACCTGTGGGAGTTTAAAGGCACGCCCTGGACGAATCCGGACACATATAAGAAGTGGTCACCCAATCTGTTTGCCACGAAATTCAAGACCCCCACCCTGGTCGTGCATGGGCAACTCGATTACCGCCTCGACCTTTCTGAAGGCTTGCAGCTCTTCACCACGCTGCAGCTACTAAAGGTTCCATCAAAGATGCTCTACTTCCCGGATGAAGGGCACTGGGTGTTGAAACCACAGAACAGCCGCCTTTGGTACAAGACAGTGAATGACTGGGTAGATCAGTGG
>CAYZHX010000244.1:0-4229 GCA_964476905.1 uncultured Terriglobales bacterium | reverse complement strand
AGCTTGCGCAGGCGATCGAAGATTTCCGGGAGAGGTCGATCGGCGGCTTTTTGGAATTCCTGCTTCAAAGGATCGATTCCCAATTCGGCGCCGTGGCCGTTGAAGACTTCGCTGAAACCATCGGTGAGCAGGAGGAGGACGTCGCCGGGATCACACTGCAACCTGGCGGCGGCAAAGCTCTGTTCCGGCAGAATCCCGAGCGGCATGTTCTGCGAATCGTATTCGACAATCGAGCGTTGCACTCGGCTGTAGCGTAGTAGCGGAGGATGTCCTGCCAGCGAGAAGTTCACGCCTTTGCTCGCGCAGAACTGGAGCACTCCTGCGGTCACAAACATGTTCGGCATCTTGAGCGGAAAGAGCGTGCGGTGCACCTCCGCGAGCAGCTCCCCTGGAGAGCCTCCGTCGGTGAGGCGGCTTCGCACCGATGTCTTGAACATGGCCATCAGCACGCCGGAGGAGACGCCATGGCCGGAAATATCGGCGATGTAACTCATCCATCCGGCCGGATGCTCCACGATATCAACCAGATCGCCGCCAACTTCCCCGCTCGCAACTGAAGCTCCAAAGACTTCAAACCCATCGATTGTGCGCTCGAAGCTAGGAACCAGCGAGCGATGGATCTCGCGTGCAAGATCGATCTCGGCCTGGATGCGGAAATAACGATTGCCCTCACGGCGAATGAAGAAAATAAACAGCGTGTATCCGACTGCGATGGTCGCGATTGCAAAGAGGCCGAGCACCGTCATCTGCTTTTGCAGATCAGCTCGGTTTTGCAACGGCGGATGATAGATCTTGCCGCTCATCAAAATCGCGAAGCCATGAAGCAGACCCCATAAGGGCAGCCAGCGAAATTTCCTTAATATCGATAGCAATGCATATCCCACGGCGAAACCGCCGTAGATGCAAACGATCGCGATGGTGGAAAGAACCGTTTGCCTGGTCGGGACCATCAGGAGCTGCACGAATCCCATGGTCGCAAACAACGAGAAGACGCCGGCGAGCATCGCGATCCGCGACGATAGCGGCACACCGCGCCAGAACTCGCCTCTTTTTTGCGGCGGCTCTGAGGGCTTCATAGGATTGAAGATGGCTTTCTCCTGAATTGTGAGTACGCAATCTTATGCGGTGAGTGCCGCTTCGACAACTGCGTAGGAAGCTGATCGCACTTCTCCACAGTTGCACAGTCGGCGGAAGAACATTCTGTTCTCGCCCGCAAGACTCATGAGCGAAGCAAATTTGTCTAGACATTCGGAAATTATTTTGAGGCGGCCGATGATTGATTAGAAAGGCAGCCGGGCCGTGAAGATCAGATTGTGATCGAACGTGTGGAAATGCGTTGCAGCGATCTGCATTCCGGTGCCGAATGTGAACCCTAAACGGTTGTGCAGTGGAATACGGCCGACAACCAGTCCGGGAGTGAGGAATGTCTGCTTCTTCCCATCGTTCGTGCCGCCTTCGTTGAACGTCGAGTTCACTTCAAGCTGTGGCCAGAGAAATCGGCGAACGTGGTACTGAAATGCGGTGTTCCAGGCAACAGGATGTCCGAGCCGATTCAGACTGTCGACCGGCAGGCCAACTCCCAAGGTTGACTGCACGCTGAAGAGGCCGAAGCCCTTGCCGGCCGCGATGGTCGGCGTGACTACCGCCGCGACAGACCCATTTCGGTATGAGCCGGTCGGAATGCTGCCTCCGAGAAAGAAGGTAAGGATGTACTTACCGTGCTCCTCGTTCCCACTCGCCAGACGGTATTTCAGCAGAAAGCTCTGGTCTCCAAACCCGTCCTTGATGGCGGCGTTGTTGTGAATCAGATACGCCGGGGGCGCGGCGATGATGATCTCGATGTTGCGGCTCGGAATCAATTCCAGCCCCTTGCCTGCGCCGAGATTCACCAGCTCGCCGGTTGGCGTGAGCTGACGCAGAACATCGAAGCGAAATTCTTGCTCGAGACGCGGCGTGACGGTTACCAGGGGCGTGATCCAGTGAGGTTGGTCTGCCTGCGTTTGCGAAACGCGAGCTTGCCACTTTTCGACGAATTGTCCGCGGAGCGGTAGTGAGGCAAATAGTAGGAATCCACAAACGGCCAAGATTGGCGACTTTACTCGACTCATAATGTTAGTTATATACGAGTTTGTCGGCATTGCAGTCTACCCTAGCCAAACTCAGAGGGAGGAACTGCTGGTGCTTTCTCGCAAAACCATTGCCTTCAGAAAACCTGTTGGTAATCGAGGGTGACGGAAGAGTAAGCGCAAGGAAGAGGACAGTGCGAGAAACCTGGCGCGGGGCACGAAGGCTGGAGAAGTCGAAAATTTCACAGCTCCGAAAAGTGAAAGAGATGGGACGACCGCGGCGCACCTACGACAACTTACGCCAGAAATACCATTGAATGCCTTTTAAAATCAGCGACTTGCATCCATAGTAATAACTAGATCGTTACAGCAATCCGCGGCGCGCGTTGACGCAGTGACGCTCGACGTAGAAGCTGTAAAGAGTCGTTGTTGTGGAGCAACTAACTCCAATTTATTGGTTTTTGTTATTCATCCATAAGGCTCAAGGACAGGTTGATAATGGCTGAGCGTCGAATTCTGAATTCCTGGAAAGAAATTGCGAACTATCTTGGTCGGGGAGTGCGCACGGTGCAGCGATGGGAAGCACAACTCGGACTTCCAGTGCATCGGCCAGCGGGTAAGGACCATAGTGCGGTGCTTGCGTTTTCGTCGGAACTCGATCAATGGCTGGACAGCCGTCCGGTCCGCTTCGCTTCCAGCGTGATTGCCGAAGCTGCCTCGGACCGCCAATCGGCTCAGGTACAGGTGCTGCTGACCCGGGCAGAAGCCGTTCTGCAGAGGCTTGAAACTATCCTCAATCGCGCTGATGAAACGCAGAACAAGCTCGCCGAGACTCTAGACGTTTTGGCGGAGAATGAGAGCGCCCGCCGCGAGCTGCGGAATGGCCGCGCACGCCGGCTGGAAGCGGGCGCCGCGTAGTAGAAACCGCCGGCGTCCACCGATGGGCCCGCCGCGTCATTGATCTTCCAAAACTGCTTCGGCAACTTCGAGCTGGCCATTAGGCCATCTCAGAGCTACCTTTTACTGCCGGTGTCTCCGCTCAACTCAGTGTCCTTACGTTTGCCCTCGGCTTTTCGCTCGGTTTACATTCATTGGTCGGAATACTTAGGATTCATTGATGTCTTCAACGACGACCGTACGGCCGGCGCTGCATCCCGGTTTTTCTTCGGCTGACGAGCTCTGGCAGGCGATTCTCAAACATATCCGTTACACCCTGGCGCAGTCGCGCGTGGACCTTACTCCCAAGGCCGTTCTCCGTCCTCTGGCGCTGGCCATTCGCGACCGCCTGATCGACGGCATGCTTGAGACCGAAGAGCGCTATCGAACCACAGGAGCGAAGCGGCTGTATTACTTGTCGATGGAATTCCTGATGGGACGTGCTGTTAGCGACAACCTTTGCAATCTCCAGCTGACGCAGCTCTGCCGCGAGGCGCTGGGTGAGCACGGCGTTGATCTCGACGAGGTTCTTGAAACCGAAGTTGATGCTGGGCTGGGAAACGGCGGCCTTGGTCGTCTGGCTGCATGCTTTCTTGAATCAATGGCCTCTCTGGGCATGCCCGGATTCGGCTATGGAATCGACTACGAGTTCGGCATGTTCACCCAGGAGATTCAGGACGGCTATCAGCGCGAGAAGCCCGATCGATGGAAGAAGTACGGAACGCCGCTACTGATTCCACACCCTGGTCTCTCCGTGGAAGTTCCCATCTATGGCCGCTGTGATGTTCATGCGCGCGACGCGAAATGGACGGATCAGAAGCTGGTGCTCGGCGTTCCCAGCGACTTGCCTGTTGCCGGCTATGGAGGTCGGACAGTCAACTATCTGCGTCTCTTTGCGGCTCAGGCTTCAGAGGATTTCGACATCCAGATATTCAATCGCGGCGATTACATTCGCGCCGTCGAGCAGAAGATCGCAGGCGAGAACATCTCTCGCGTGCTCTACCCGTCGGATCAGGTGAAGTCCGGCAAGGAGCTGCGACTGCTGCAGGAGTATTTCCTTGTCGCCTGCGCTCTGCGCGATATCTTCCGTGGATTCCTGGCCGACAATTCCGACTTGGAACAGATTCCGGAAAAGATCGCCATCCAGATGAACGACACGCATCCGGCGTTAGCTGTACCCGAAATGATGCGACTGCTCGTGGACGAGCACGGGATGGAGTGGAAGCG
>CAYZHX010000243.1:0-4272 GCA_964476905.1 uncultured Terriglobales bacterium | reverse complement strand
ATGCAGAGAGGATTCATTTGTGAAATACCCTACCGGACAGGGTCCGGGATGTCAATCTCATTCAACCTAGTAGGACCGAATTCGCTTGAATTCCTGTTGCATTCCCTGCTCGGAGCGCAAAATTGCGAGTTTTGGGCATAATTCGAGGTTTTTTTTGTACCCGATTTTCACTGCTCCTGTTTAATTGCGCGTTATCAGAAAAACAGCTGAGCAATGCAGTGAGCAGTTTGGTGTTTGGTTCAGTCCGCCTGTTGGGCGATTCGCGGTAGGAGACTTAACGGTGCTGGTACAAGAGCCCCACGAAGTTTCTTGTACGCGGCCCAAAGCAGCGATGGCTGACCGTAGCGCACCGGACCGGCAGGATTCAACGGCTGCTCACCGACGAGCAGCTGGGCATTGAATTTTGTGCCGTCGAAAAACTTAATCATCGCCTCCACGCACACAGGGCGCGAGTCTCGCTGCTTGCGAGCGCCGGGACAGTTGTTCACCTCCCAGCGCAGGCCAGCCGACGGTCCGGCTGCATGCGCGATCCAATAACCAGCAGATTGATGCGGAAGAGATGAATCCAGCATGGAGACCGGGGAGTTCTTGGCGTGTGCGACGATGTCGGCCTCTTCCGAAGATTGATTCTTAATTACCTGTTCGGTCGCGGGCTGATCGAAGAGCACGGCTGCGTCGGAGACGGGCACCGGTTCCGGCCCAACGACGCTACCTTGCGGCTCTTGTGCCGCGGCGGATTGTGGCGCCGAAGACAGCTGATATTCCTTGCGCACGAAGAGTATTGCGCCAGCAACTACCAGCACTCCGAAGAGAAAAAGCACTTGATCGCGCGACACAACGCCTCAATTATGTTCTTCTTATTTGTCGGAAGAGGATTACTACTCTGGCTCTATTCTGCAGTTCCTTGTCCCAACTTCACGATTACGAAGGTGCACCTTCGCAGATACTCCCAGCGGGCATATTAGACAGTCATCATCGGTGTTAAAATCCGCGACAAGAAGCAGTGAGCGTGTGATTCTGCGCATTGCGGAAGATTGCGAGGGGCGCGTCGGCTGCAGCGGACGGAGCCTCTGATATGGCAGGCGAATCGGAGCTGGTCATTCTTGTCGGCTTCATGGGAGCGGGCAAGACGACGGTCGGGAGAGAACTTGCAAAGGTCCTGAACTGGCCTTTTTACGATCTCGACGCGCTCATCGAGGGCCGCACCGGACGCACCGTTCCGACGCTGTTTGCGGAGCAGGGAGAAGCGGCCTACCGCAAGCTGGAAGCGCAATCACTCCGCGAGCTGCTGCAAACGCTCGAAGACGAGCCGGCCGTCATCGCTCTGGGTGGCGGCGCCTTCGTGCAGGAAACGATCCGGCAGATTCTCCGCGACAATTCCGCCTCCGTGGTGCATCTGGACGTTGGCCTCGAAGAGGCGCTGCATCGTTGCGCTTCCGCTCCTGGCTCGCGTCCCCTGCTGCAAGATCGCGATCGGGTAACACTGCTCTACGAGGAGCGTTTGCCGTATTACCACACTGCCGATCTGGCTGTGAGGACCGACGGCAAGACGCCGCTCGAGGTGGCCCAAGAGATTGCAGCGACATGGCATTTGAATCCGAGAGACCAGGAGGTCGAATGAAACTTCGCTTTGCCGCTATCGTTATCCTATTTGTTGCCTCATGCGCGGTGGCCGCCAAGGCCCCAAGCGGCCAAGTCGTCGATTCCGGCAGCTTTGGCGTTTATCTAAATGGTGCTCGTGTAGCCACTGAGACCTTCAAGATCGAACAGCGTCCCGAAAGCAGTACCGCTAAGTCGGAACTCAAAACTCAGGACGGAGCTACGCAGCGTTCTGAAATGGAGCTGACTCCACAGGGCGACATCATCCACTACGGCTGGGAGCAGCTTCAGCCTAGGAGGGAACAAGTCACGGTCGTCCCGAAAGACGAGTTCCTGAGCGAGACGATCAATGGGGGGCCCAACCAGAAGACTTTTAGCGTGCCGCACCTGATGCCCCACTCCACGCCTATCCTTGAAGACAATTTCTTCCTACATCGCGAAATCCTGATATGGAGATACTTAGCGGCGGGCTGCACGTCCAAACCTGAAGGCCTACGGTGCAACACGGCACCGCAGCAGTTTGGAGTCCTGGTTCCAGCGCAGCACTTGGCTGAGAAAGTCACGATCGACTTCAAAGATCGAGAAAAGATCTCGCTCAAAGGGAAGCAGGTCGAATGCAGCGCGTTCCACCTTAGCACCGAAGAAAGCGACTGGACCGTATTTCTCGACGACCAGGAGAAGATGGTCCGTATCGTAGCTTCAACGTCTGGTCTTGAAGTTGTGCGAGACTGAGGGGAATCGGGTGATCGGGTGAAATGATGGCGCGGTCATCCGATGAAAAATGATTCTCAATGAACCATAGTCCAATCGCTTGGGATACTTCGGTGCGCCTTTTGCGCCCGCGGGTTCACTTCCCGCGATGGCCGGATAGCCGAATTCCCCGATAGTTATTTATGCCCGCCGTTCTCACTCCCGCCCCGCGTCGCCGTGCCGACATACTTTTCACTCTGGCAGTGCTGGGTGGGCTTTATGCGGCATACGTCGTGCGGCATGTACTGCTGATTATTTATGTCAGTGCCCTGTTTGCAGTAGTGCTCTCCCCTGTGATCCAACTCATAGCGCGGATTCACATCCGGCGGTGGCGTCCGAACCATGGAATTGCGCTGCTGATACTCATTATTGGATTGGCCACGCTCCTTACGTTGTTTCTCATCTTCGCGCTGCCTCCGATTTTTCACGATGCTCGATCGATGGCGTCGGAGTGGCCGAAACGCCTGATCGAACTCACGAACAAAGCGCATTCTGTGCCTTTCCTGGAAGCCGTGGATATGACGAAGTTCGACGACTACATTGCCGAAGCATCAGGCGGTGCTTTCGGATTCTTTACCGGACTGGCCGGCAGCATCTTCGGCCTGTTCACCGGAATCGTGCTCACGTCATATTTCATCATCGACGGAGAGCGGGTGTTTATCTGGTCGATTTCTCTCCTGCCGATCGATCAGCGCGAGCGACTCTCCCGCACGCTCCTCCGCGCCGAAGATCGCCTCCGCCATTGGCTGCTTGGCCAGGGAATTCTGATGATCAGTATCGGCGTGTGCAGTCTTGCAGCGTTTTGGACGATGCACGTGCGTTACTTTTATGTTCTTGCAGCCTACGCTGCACTGGCCAATATCGTTCCCGTAGTGGGGGCACTCAGTTCACTCGCGCTTGCCAGTCTCGTAGCCTCGTTCGATTCCTGGCACAAGCTGCTTGGAGTCCTGATCTTCTACGCCATTTATTACCAGCTCGAAAATGCCTTACTCACTCCGCGCATCATGAAAACCACTGTAGATCTGCCGCCTTTGGGAGTCATTTGTGCATTGATGATTGGCGGAGCATTGGCCGGAATTCTTGGAGCACTCGTAGCCGTGCCTACCGCCGCCCTCGTCGCCGTCTTAGCCGACGAATACCTCATCCAGAAGCACGGAATGGTCATTAATCCGGACCACGACTTCGAACATACAGCCACCAGCCACGAATTCTAAAAACTTCGGGTCGGAGGGAGACACAAGCCTAGCGCGGCTGAATTCCTGCTGAGCCATTGTCCTCTTAAAGGTTTCATCGGACGAGCGAGCCCGGCACATGGCCACCTCGATCTGAATCTGTTGTGACCTACAATTCTCCACATGTCTGAGGACGAGATATGGATGGAACGCGCTCTGGCCGAGGCCACTGAGGCACAGATCGCGGGCGAGGTGCCCGTCGGGTGCGTGATAGTGAAGGCAGGGGAACTCATCGCAACGGGGCAAAACCGAAACCTGCGCGATGATGATCCCACGGCTCACGCGGAGATTGTCGCGTTAAGAGCGGCAGGAGCCAAGCTCGAAAACTACCGCCTCGAAGCTTGTGAGATTTACGTAATTATCGAGCCATGCGCGATGTGTGCAGGCGCGATGGTGCACGCGCGTTTGAAGCGGCTGGTCTACGGCGCGCCCGATCCCAAAGCCGGCGCTGTTGCTTCAGTGATGAACGTTCTGAACCATACGCGGCTCAACCATCAAATGGAAGTCAAAGCAGGCGTGCTGGGAGACCAATGTTCGCAGATCCTCCGCCAGTTTTTTCGAGCCAAACGCGTCGTCAGCTGATCCGGGTATTCTCGCTGATAGAATAGAAATGGCCGCTCAAGGCAGACAATTCGACGCGGAGAGGTGCGTGAGCGGTTGAAACGAGCCGCCTCGAAAGCGGCCATACCTG
>CAYZHX010000242.1:0-4286 GCA_964476905.1 uncultured Terriglobales bacterium | reverse complement strand
GGCTGCTCTTAATTGGTCCGATCGATCCATTCCCAATAGTGGATCGGTTCCCAACTGCCACCGCATTCGCACCCTGAGGAAGCACCTGCGGCGTCGGCTTTCTGGCAGCGGTCGCAGAGGACAGTCGGAGGCCCCCCAAATAACCACTGACCTTCGCGAATCATTTTGTGGCGAGATTGATAAAGAACCAAAGCGAAAATAATTGTGAAAAAGCCAAGGGTCGAAGGATCCGTCAACCGTGTAGCCGGTTCCACGAGTACTACGCCGCTTGAGATGGAGCCGCCGCGAAATCCGAACGACCAGAGCGTCGCGAGGGCGGCAGCCATCAACAGAGCAGTCAGAACCGGCGAGCGCCAACTGCGCCGCCGTTGCGCTTCTTCTTCGATGGCCTTCGAGATGTCAGCATCAGAGAGTCGCTTCCACATGATCGTATAAGGTTTCGCTGGGTCATCTTAGGGGTGGAGCGGCGGCATTAGCGAGTTACTGCGGTAATCAGGAGATTTCAGTCACAGCGGGGAAGGTTCCGTACTCTCCCAGATTCTCTGTCCCCGATTCTTCACCTGAGGAGAATAGGCATAGAGAAGGAATCCCTATTTATGATCTGTGACTGCAGTGTTGGAGACATCAGGCATTTGCGTTAATCTTGCCTTCCATTTGTGGCTCGGCCACAACGTTCTTTCCGTGGTTGGACCATCCGTATCCGTGAGATCTCTTGCCTGGGACCTTCGAATTGAGAAAAGCGTTCTTATATCTTCATCTCTGGACCGGACTCATCGCGGCGGTCTTCCTTCTTCTATTAGGTGTCACCGGGGCACTGCTTGCCTTCGAAAACGAGATCGACCACGCTCTCAACGCCAAATTTGCCTACGTCGAAGCGAAATCGCAGCCTCTGACGCTCGACACGATTAGCCAGAAGCTCTTCGCGCACTATCCCGGCGGGAAAATCGACGCGTTCGGACTTCCGCCGCGTCCCGATCTCTCGCTGCTGGTTGCACTCACTGACGCCAAAGGCACAGGCCGGCAGCTCTTCGTGAATCCCTACACGGGTGAGATTCTCGGCAGCCTCGACGACGCAAATCAGTTCATGCGCCGGGTACACAGCTTCCATCAGCGGCTGGCAGGCGGTGAGGTCAGCGATGTGATCGTCGGCTGGACGGCGATTTTCCTGCTTTTGCTTTCCATTTCGGGAATCGTGCTGTGGTGGCGGTCGAAGATGTTTCGCATCCGCCGTGGGCCCCCGCTTCGCTTCACCTTTGAACTGCACAATACGCTCGGGATTCTCTCCTCGGTTTTCCTCTTCCTCTTTGCGTGGACCGCGATCTGCATCCATTGGGAACGGAAGGTGAACGGGTTGGCGCAGCGCATCTCGCCCGAATTCGTCGCCGCAAACCTGCCGGCTGCGGTCGGACGGCCATTAAACGCCGACGAGATTCTCAATTTGGGAAGGACCATGCTGCCCGAAGCCAAGCCGACGGTCTTGCAGATGCCGCGCAACGGCAAAGGTCCGGCGTTCGTGGTGCTGAAGTTCCCTGAAGACCACACTCCCGTCGGGCGCAGCCGAGTGCTGATCGACGCCGCCACCGGACAAGTGGTCCGTGTAGAAAGCTCGCGCCAGATGACCGCAGCGATGAAGTACGCGCGCATGTGGAACCGCGAACTCCACACCGGCGACATCTTCGGCCTTCCCACACGAATTCTCATGGCGCTGATCAGCATCGGGCTTCCCGTTCTGGCGATCACCGGCCCCCTGATCTGGTGGTTTCGCCGACGCCAGAAATCGCAGTCAAAGGTGGCAATCGCGTAGTGCCTGTTTTCCTGCACGACTAGGGGTAGCCCAGGGCGACGCAGGAACCCCGCGGGGGCTGGTAAAAACGAAAATTTGATCCGCGCTCACCACCCACTAGTTCGAACCTCGCTGCTTATGAAGTTCCTCTAGCCGCTTTTTCAAGTACTCTTCGTACTCTTCTCGAAGTTTCGGATCGGTGGGGGAGCCATAGATCTCGCTGGACTTGTACTTTCCTTCAGCAAATTTTGCTTTGGTCCATTCGTCGTGGATATGAGTGATATCGGCCTTGTCCAGGGTCTCCTGGACGAATTGCGGTGGAATAAAGTAGACGCCTTCGCGGTCGCCGACAACCAAGTCGCCGGGCATTACGGTAGCGTTGCCAATGCGAATCGGCACGTTAATGCCGGTCAGCATTACGTCGCCAATTGGAGTGGGATCAACGGAGCGGAAATAGGCGGGCATGTCTATTTCGGAGATCCCGTTCAGATCGCGCACGCTGCCATCCACTACCAGACCTCCGCAATGGGTCGCCTGCATGACGTAATAAAAGAGATTGTCCCCCACAATAGTGCCGCCGACCTTCTTTCCAAAGAGATCAACAACCAACACGTCTCCCGGCTGCAACATATCAATCGCCGTCTGATTTGTTAGTCGTGCAAGGCCGCGCTGTTTTGCATTTGTCTTTGCAACGTTGTCAACGTCGGAACGCAGCGGCATGAACTGCACAGTGAAAGCGCGGCCCACCATAGTTTTGTTCGGATGCAGAACTTGAAATCCATCCGCATATTGGTTATTGAAACCTTTTTGCTGCAACACGGCCCAGACTTCCTCTGACGACAGGCCACGAGCTCTCTCGATCAGATTCTCCGGAATCTTAGGACGACCATCGGGAAAGCGCTCAAATGGGTTTTGAGCCGTATAGGCGATAAGGTCCTGCTTGGAAAAGCTGAAGACCTGCGCCATAGCAGTGGACGCAAGGACGAGAATCGAAACAACAGCCACACGCGCGATCTGCGACCGCATGATACGCAAGCTCATTCCAATTGTGCCCTCCGACACAATGCTGCGGCGCAAAGCTCTCAAATCGCCAGCCGCCTGTCAATCGCAAATTTCTTTTGCGGAGCTTACAATTCTGACCTCATTCGGCAGTGCGCAAAATCGTGCTGCATTCGGTATTGCCCGATCGGCGTAGACATTTCGAATTTCGGAGCCGCACAAATGTCTGAGAGGAGTTTCAACAAAAGGAGAACTATGCGTCCGCGTGCAATCATCTGGCTGGCTGTTTTCGGCTTTTCTCTCGCGGTGAGCTGGCTCGCCTTTGCGCGAACCCCCAGACAGACTCTCCCCGTAGATTCTGAAGCCGCGCTCCTTGATGGATATCGGCATGTGGAAGTGGCATCAGTTTCCGACGCCATAGAAAAGCTCACTGGGCGACGAACCTATCTGTCACACCGCATGCGCCCGATCTTTCCCGCGAAGTTCGTCGGTGTCGCTCTCACGGTAAAACTGAAGAAAGAAGAAAATCACGATCCTGGTGCGCTCGAGGGAATGTTGGCGGCGATCGATCAAGGCGGTCCCAATTCGGTATATGTGATGGCCATAGAGGACGGAGCAGACATCGCCGGCATGGGCGGTTTGATGGGTACGGCGATGCAGGCCCGCAATTTTTCTGGAGCCGTGATTGATGGCGGCGTTCGCGATGTCGCGTATTTAACGAAGATCGGGTTCCCGGTATTCTCCCTCGGTGCGGTGCCCTCCACGTCGGTTGGCCATTATCGTTTTGCTGGAGCCAATATTCCGGTCGTTTGTGACGGAGTTCCGGTCATGGCAGGCGATATTGTGGTGGCCGATGCCGACGGCGTGGTTGTGGTTCCCCGCGCCCGGAGCGCGGAGGTGCTCTCCGCCGCGAAAGAGTTGGACTACACAGAACATTCCATGTACGCGTACATCGAGAAGCTGAAATCCATCCAGGAAGCGGTCAAAAAGTTCGGCCGGCTGTGATAGATAGACGGCCTTCGCAAATTCTTCATTTGAGGATGAAGCATCGTGAGCACCTACCGAGTTTTCAATCGCCGCGAGCTGATGAAGGCATCTGCTCTTATTACTGGGAGCAGCTTACTGAGCGAGCCCCTTGAGGCGTATCCGAAATCCGTCAATAACAACTCTGCGCCATCGACGCTCAAGATCACTGACCTGCGCGTGGCTACGATCGCTAAGCCCGGTCCAAGTCCCTGCTCCATTATTCGCATCGACACCAATCAGGGTGTGTACGGGTTGGGCGAAGTGCGCGATGGCGCAAGCGCGACTTACGCGCTTTTTTTGAAGAGCCGCATTGTCGGAGAGAACCCCCTCCAGCTCGACAAACTCTTCCGCAAGATCAAGCCATTCGGCGGCCATGCGCGGCAAGGCGGAGGAGTATCGGCGATCGAGATGGCGCTATGGGATATCGCCGGCAAAGTTTATAACGTTCCGGTTTACGCGATGATCGGTGGCGGCAAGT
>CAYZHX010000241.1:0-4319 GCA_964476905.1 uncultured Terriglobales bacterium | reverse complement strand
ATGCGGCTCACGTCGCGCATGAAGATCACGAACGTGAACAGCGCCGCGCCGATCAAGCCATGGGAGAAGACCTCCCAGAGAACGTAGCGAGTGAGAATCCGCATATTGATGGTGCATTTTCAGTCTAGAGCATTTTTGCGCAAATGGGGCTTAGGAAGCCTGAGGAGCAAGGATTGCAATCGCCTAGCGTTTCCGCTCTCTGACGTCGGGCATGGGGACGGGGCGATGAAGAGGGATGATCGCGCCCTTACTTGGATCGGAGTGCGCGGCTTGTGCGCGCGAGAAGACTTCGCTCTGCACGAACTTCACAAACTCCTGCATCTGCCGCTGCATTTCTTCCATGCGCTCGCGCATATTGAGGATGATCGCGATGCCGGAAATGTTCACGCCTAGATCACGCGCCAGACTAAGGATGAATTCGAGCCGCTCGAGATCTCCATCGGTGTAAAGACGCGTATTGCCTTCGGTACGCGAAGGTTTGAGTAGTCCTTCGCGTTCATAGAGCCGGAGGGTCTGCGGATGAATGCCGTACATCTCGGCTACAGCCGAGATCATGTAGGCGCCTTGTTTGCGTCGTTTAGTTGGCATACTCCGTCATCGCACGCGTAGCGACTTCAATGATTAGCTTTCGTCCAAAGCTCTGCCCGAGGATCTTCTGTATTTAGCTTCGCCAATTCTCGCATGAGTTCGCGCGAACGCTCATCGCGTAGCTGCGGAACTGCAATCTTCACTTCTACGATCTCGTCGCCACGCACGCCTTCTTTCGTTGCCGACGGCACACCTTTTTCTCTCATGCGCAGCTTCTGTCCGCTTTGCGTGCCGGGCGGAATTTTGAGCTGCGCGCGACCGTCGATTGTCGGGACTTCGATCTTTGCGCCCAACGAGGCTTCACTCATCGAGATAGGGACGCTTACGTGGATGTCATCGCCATCGCGATGAAAAACCGGATGCTGCTCGATGCGAATGATGATGAACAAATCGCCTGGCGGGCCGCCGCCACGTCCGGCATTGCCTTTGCCTGGGATCCGGATGCGTTGGCCGTCACGCGTGCCTGGCTTGATGCGCACCTCGAGCGGCTCGGTCACGCTGATCAGGCCTTGCCCGTGGCAGTTAGGACATTCATTCATGATCTGTCCGGTTCCGTGACAACGCGGGCAGGCCATGTTGAACTTCATGCGCCCGCTGGTCTGCGTAACTTGGCCAGTACCTTTGCAATCCGGACAGGTCTTTCCTGAACCAACTGTTGCGGTGCCTTTGCACATCGGGCAAACGTCTTGGCGGGTGATATTCAGCCGCATCACGGTCCCACGAACTGCCTGCCAGAATCCGACAGTGACTTGATATTCGAGATCGGTTCCGGGTTCGGGACCTTGGGGCTCCGGGCGTGCGCCCGCGCCGGAGAACATGCTGGAAAAGATGTCGCGGAAACCGCCTCCACCTCCGGACTGCGCTCGTCCAGCGCCGCTGGCGAAATCGGAAAAATCAAAGCCGCCGAAATCGAATGGGACTCCTTGCGCACCCCCAGAGTTTCGTGTGTAGGCTGCGCCGGGAAAGCCTCCTGCGCCGCCTGCGCGCGCATAGGCCTCGGCCGTAGCGGGATCGATGTTGTCGGAATAAAAGCCGACCTGGTCGTAGATCTTTCGCTTCTTAGGGTCGCTGAGAACGTCGTTGGCTTCAGAGATCTCTTTGAACTTCTCTTCCGCCTTTTTGTCTCCGGGATTGACATCAGGATGATATTTGCGCGCAAGCTTGCGGAAAGCCTTGCGGATCTCGTCTTCCGAGGCGGTCTTTTTGACGCCGAGCGTCGCGTAATAATCTTTGGTCTGCGTTGCCATTGTTATTGCGAAGTCAGTCCGGTCCGCGGTAGCGGATGGGTAATACGCATCCGGTAACTCTCAACCCATTCGCTACCGCGAACGGTACTGATGCGAACATTTTGAGGAATTATTTTTTTTCCTCAATTGGTGTAGCTTGCCAGGCGATCGCCTGCCATGCGCCTTTGCGTCTTTCGAATGTTCCTGTATTGCGAAATGTGCGCGTCACGGCTTTGTTGTTCTCCGTCGCGTGCATCACCAGCCGAAAGTTCACGACGGCGAAGTCTCCGTACTTGTGAACCTGAAAATCTTCTCCGTCATATGTTGCGTTTGCGCGCGGCGCTGTGGAGTTGCCGGTATCGGCAAGGATGTCCTTCTTTGTGATCACCTGTCCTGTACCACGCGTGTAAATGATGTCATCAGCAAAGAAGCGGTCGAAAGTTGCACGCTCGTTGTTGGGAACATTCTTCAGGAAATCCTGGACCAACGTAATCAATTCCTGCTTTTCAGCAGCGCTCGCCTCTCCTGCCCCCTGCTCCGGATTTGCTACTGCCGTGTAAAACGAAATCCTCCCACATCCAAGCATTCCCAAAACGAGAACGATCCCGCACAGCGGGATCGTTTTTCGTGCAACGCTTTGTTTTCGGCTCATCCGAGCTCCGTCCAGACGCGCGGCTTTACTGCGTCTCCATAAGTGTTTATGCGTTTCCAACCTGCTGTATTAAGAATAACGTTCCCGGCTCATCGGCCACCGCAGTGCGTACGAACTGTTCGGCGGCTTCGAGCGGAAATAGTCCGGCAACCGGGATCGCTTCCATTGCCAGCGCTCCCAATCGCTTCGCGATTTTCACCACCAAATATTGTTTCATGTCGTTTAATACGGAGCTCTGCGCTCCTGGTTCCCTTCTACCTCTATAAACCCTGATTTTGATCAAGCGTTGTGGATTGGGGAACTTTGTGGACACTGTCATTCGTGTCCACAAAATCCATTCCTGTTCACTCAGTCCATCGTGCTATTTCTTGTCCATGTCAACGTACTCGGCATCGATGACACCTTCGTCCTTCTTCTGCTCTTGTCCGGACGAAGCGTCGCCTGCCACTCCCGCGCCGGGTCCTGCTTGTGCTCCGCCGCTGGGCTGAGCGGTTTTGTACATCGCTTCAGCCAGCTTGTGCGAAGCCTGCGTCAAACGCTCGCGTGCGGAGTTCATCGAGCTTGGGTCAGTGCCCTCGAGCGCCTTCTTGGCATCAGCCAATGCCGATTCCACATCGGAACGCTCGCTGCCGGAGATCTTGTCTCCGTGCTCCTTCAGCATCTTCTCGATCTGATAGACCATCGAGTCGAGCTGATTGCGCGCTTCCACTTCCTCGCGCTTGGACTTGTCTTCGGCGGCATGCGCCTCGGCGTCCTTGGCCATGCGCTCGACTTCCTCTTTGCTTAGACCGGAAGAAGACGTAATGGTTATCTTCTGATCTTTTCCTGTCGCCACATCTTTGGCGGTGACATTAAGGATGCCGTTCGCGTCGATGTCAAACGTGACTTCGATCTGGGGCACTCCACGAGGAGCGGGCGGGATTCCCGTTAGATGAAATTTGCCCAACGTACGATTCTGCGCCGCCATTGGACGTTCACCCTGCAGCACGTGCACCTCGACTGAGGTCTGACTGTCGGCCGCAGTAGAGAACGTTTCCGTCTTTTTGGTCGGAATCGTTGTGTTGCGCGGAATCATCGGTGTCGATACGCCGCCCAACGTTTCGATCGAGAGCGTGAGGGGAGTCACGTCGAGCAGCAGCAGGTCCTTTACCTCGCCGCCGAGCACGCCAGCCTGCACCGCAGCGCCAACTGCAACTACTTCATCGGGATTGACGCCTTTATGGCCTTCCTTGCCGAAGAGCTCTTTCACAAGCTGCTGGATGCGCGGCATGCGCGTCTGTCCGCCAACCAGAACAACTTCGTCGATCTTGCTCGCGTCAACGCCCGCGTCCTTCATAGCCTGTCTGCACGGACCTACGGAGCGCTGGATGATGTCCTCGATTAGTTGTTCCAGCTTGGAACGAGTGAGCTTCTTCACCAGGTGCTTCGGACCAGAAGCATCCGCCGTAATGAACGGCAGATTAATCTCGCTCTCCATCGCCGTGGAAAGTTCGATCTTTGCTTTCTCTGCTGCATCGCGGAGGCGCTGCAGAGCCATCTCGTTGCCCTTCGAGCGCAGGTCGAGTCCTTCGTCCTTCTTAAATTCATCTACGAGCCATTCGACGATGCGCTGGTCGATGTTGTCGCCACCGAGGTGGGTGTCGCCGTTAGTGGACTTCACCTCGATAACGCCTTCGCCGACTTCCAAAATGGAAATGTCGAAGGTGCCGCCGCCAAAGTCGTAAACGGCAATGGTCTCGTCTTTCTTCTTGTCGAGACCATAGGCGAGTGCTGCCGCCGTGGGCTCGTTAACGATTCGCTTTACGTCGAGACCGGCGATCTTGCCGGCGTCTTTCGTTGCCTGGCGCTGCGCG
>CAYZHX010000240.1:1372-4327 GCA_964476905.1 uncultured Terriglobales bacterium | reverse complement strand
GATCTCAACCCGAGATTCTTGGCGTATGTAGGGATTCCTCCGCCAACATCAGGCGTTCGGAATGACAAACGACTCACTCCCCGTTGACACCACGGTTTCCGACCTCCTACCCTTGCAGGTTCCCTCGCGTTTTCACTTCGGAGCAAAATGCGGATTCTGGTTCTGGGCGGTGGTGGCCGCGAACATGCCTTGGTGTGGAAGCTACGGCAGTCACCGCGTGTGACTGAAATTTTCTGCGCGCCAGGAAATGCCGGCATCGCTCACGATGCCTCCTGCATTCCTGCGGACCTGCACAACATTGACGACCTGGTTCAACTCGCACATCGACTTGAACCCGATCTGACTGTTGTCGGTCCCGAGCTTCCGCTCACGCTAGGCGTGGTGGACGAGTTCGAGCGCCGCGGTCTCCCCATCTTCGGCCCATCGCAAAGAGCTGCGCACCTGGAGGCGAGCAAAGCCTTCGCGAAAGAATTCATGCAGCGCGTGAAGATACCGAGCGCGCACTACGCCATCTGCCGCAATCCTGCCGAAGTACAGCAGGCTCTTTCCCTTTTTGGAACACCCGTCGTAGTCAAAGCCGACGGACTTGCCGCCGGTAAAGGCGTCATCATCGCGAAGACCAAAGACGAAGCGTCGCGCGTCGCGGGCGAGATGCTTGCCCGCAAACTGGTTGGCGACGCCGGTGCGCAGGTGGTGATCGAAGAATGTCTGCAAGGAGAAGAGCTCTCCTTCCTCGTGCTGACAGACGGCCAAACCATCGTGCCGTTGGTTCCCTCGCGCGATCACAAGCGCGTCGGCGACGGCGACACCGGTCCAAACACTGGCGGCATGGGCGCCTATTCCAGCGACGCGCTACTTGATGCCACTATGCGCGAGTGGATCATTCACCACATCGCCGGTCCAGTGGTGAACGGACTGCGCGCCGAAGGCGTCGTTTACAAAGGTGTCCTTTATATAGGGCTGATGATGACCGCGCGCGGTCCCATGGTGCTCGAATTCAACTGCCGCTTCGGTGATCCTGAGACGCAAGCCGTGCTCTTTCGTCTCGAAAGCGACCTGGTCACCGCATGTGAAGCTGTCGCCAAAGGCTCGCTGTCTGCGGAGATGCTGCAGTGGTCGCGGGATCCGGCGGTGTGCATCGTGATGGCCTCGGGAGGATATCCGGGTTCGTTTACCACCGGAAAGGTGATTTACGGACTCGACCAAGCCGACAAAGTCCCGAACGCAAAAGTCTTTCATGCCGGCACAGCGCATTCAGGGGATCAGGTGGTGACTGCCGGAGGACGCGTGCTCGGCATTACGGCGCATGGATCAACTCTGGCGGCAGCAACGGCGCGCGCCTATGAAGCGGTTGAGAAGGTCCGCTTTGAAGGCATGCAATACCGGAAAGACATTGCTAGAGCGGCCTCTGGCGCCAAGTAGAGTATGTTGATCTTGGTGGAAGTCCTGCTTTGAATCGGGGCTTCTATTCGGAAAGCAGAATCATGATCGCTGTGCTTCATCTCGGCACCGTGGACTACAGAACGGCGCTGAGCCTCCAGCAGTCGCTCGTCGACTTGCGCAAGCAAGAACGCATCCCTGACGTCCTGCTCCTGCTTGAACATCCGCCGGTCATCACATTCGGACGCAATGCGAGCCAAAAAAACTTGCTCGCATCCAACGAACTGCTGAAGCAACGCCGAGTGGAGCTGTTCGAGAGCAACCGCGGCGGCGATGTGACCTTCCATGGCCCAGGGCAGCTCGTCGGATATCCGATTTTCGATCTTCGCGGATTTTCCCCACGTCTCGGAGCGGTCGAATTTGTTCGCCGTATGGAGGAAGCGTTGATTCGGACGTGCGGCGATGTGGGCATTCCCTCCGAACGCATCTGTGGATTAACTGGGGTTTGGACGCAAGGTGCGGCTCAAGCAGACGAGCGGGACCTATCCCAAAGCGAAGCGCGATGTTCGTCTACTTCCGTCAGCAACGATCAAAGGAAAATTGCCGCTATCGGCGTCCACATCTCTCGCGGAATTACCAGTCATGGTTTCGCGCTGAATGTCACAACGGATCTGGACTACTTCAGGTTGATTGTGCCCTGCGGCATTTCCGATCGACCGGTGACCTCGATTGCCAAGGAGCTTGAAGGTAAGCGCTCGGCTCCCGAGATGGAACAGATCGCCCATTCGGTGTCACTCAACTTCGGCCGCGTCTTCGCGCGACAGATGCTTTGGCTCAAGTCGCTGGATTCACTGCTGCAGAGCAATACCCAAGCTGATCCTGGTCTTAATGAGCACGAACGCTCAGCCGCAGCCGTGGAAGTGACTCAATGAGAGTTGGGTTTGTTGGGCTTGGCGCTATGGGTGCAGCGATGGCCGGAAAGCTGCTCGAGTCCGGCCATGAATTGATTGTCTACAACCGCACAGGCTCCCGCGCGGAGCAGCTTGCAGCAAGCGGTGCCCGCATCGCGGAGAGTCCTGGCCAAGCAGCCGCGGGCTGCGATGTTGTGATCACCATGCTCGCCGATGATTCGGCGCTCGAGTCTATGGTCTTCGACCAAAACGGGATCTTGCATTCGCTTGCTCCCGGAAAGGTCCACATCTCCTGCAGCACGATCAGCGTTGCGCTGTCCCGGCGGCTCGCAAGCGCCCACCGCGAGCGGCGTCAGGACTATATTGCCGCTCCGGTTTTTGGACGGCCGGAAGCCGCGGCGGCCGCCAAGCTGTTTATCGTTGCTGCCGGTTCGCAGGACCAGATCGGGAAATGCGAACCGCTGTTCCACGTTATGGGGCAGAAGACGTTCGTGCTTGGCGACGATGCTCCAGCAGCGAATGTCGTGAAGCTTGCCGGCAATTTCCTCATTAGCGCGGTGATCGAATCTTTGGCGGAGGCGTTTGCGTTGGCACGCAAGTCAGGAGTCGATCCCACGCAGTTCCTTGAGATTCTTACGAGTTCCTTATTTAATGCGCCCGTCTA
>CAYZHX010000240.1:0-1272 GCA_964476905.1 uncultured Terriglobales bacterium | reverse complement strand
TTCTTCGTAGGCCTGATTTCCATCGCACGAGCATCTTCCTTTGATGCTGTGATGCTTACCAGGCCATCGCGCTCCATCCCGGCAACCAATCGGCTCATCGTAGGATTTTTCACCTGCTCAGCAGCGGCAAGTTCGGCAAGGCCGAGCGGACGTCTGGCAAAGACCAGGACTGACAATGCCGAAAGCTTCGCCGGACCTATGCCGCTGGCCAGATCCTGCACGCGAAGGCGGCGTAGCAGGTGAATGGCGGCTGAATGTAAGGCGTCGGCTACTTCAAAAGGCGTCGATTTTTTTGTCATTGACAGGTTTGCCGGGCAATAGTTAGCATTGCTAACTATTCGATAGTAGCACAGAGTCAAGGAGGTAGCTATGTCGGCTGGGACCCAGGTTGCACTCAACAGCATCGGTCAGATCGCAATTCTGGTGAAAGATGTTGCGCGCGCGACAGACTTTTATCGCGAAAAACTGGGGATGAAACATTTGTTTTCTGCCGGAAATCTGTCGTTTTTCGATTGCGGTGGCGTTCGCCTCATGCTCGACAAACCTGAAAAAGCGGAAGCCGGCACTTCCATCATTTATTTCAAAGTGCCGGAGATCAACCAAGCGCATGAGCAGATGAAATCGCGCGGCGTGCAGTTTGTGGATTCGCCGCACCTGATCGCCCGCCTGCCTGATCACGATCTGTGGATGACGTTCTTCCGCGACAGCGAAGGCAATCTGTTGAGCATCATGAGCGAAGTGAGGCACTGAGGCACCGCCGGCGGTTCCGTTAATATTCCACGCTCACCAGGAACAATCCTCCTGCGGCGGCTGTGGGTCCGGCCTCCGAGCGATTCTTTGCTGCGAGGATCTTCGGGATCGCTTCAACTGCGACGCTGCCCTTGCCAACGAGCAGAAAGGTTCCCACAAGATTGCGGACCATGTGGTGCAGGAATCCATCACCGCGCACGCGATAGGTGAGGAACTCGCCTTCGCGCTGCCATGAGGAAGAAAAAACCGTGCGCACATTGTCCGGCTCCTCCTCGTCCTTGCCGCGTTCGGGATCGACCGCGGCAAAGCTGGTGAAATCGTGCTCACCGATCACAAGTTCCGCAGCGCGACGCATTGACTCTTCGTTGAGCTGATACGGATGGTGTTCGACGTACCGGGCGACAAATGGCGGACAGATGTCACCGCGGTAGATGCGATATTCATAACTCTTGGCTTTGGCAGAATGGCGCGCATGAAAATCCGCAGAGGCTTCTTCGGCAGCGAGCACGCGGATGGATGTCG
>CAYZHX010000239.1:0-4388 GCA_964476905.1 uncultured Terriglobales bacterium | reverse complement strand
TCTTGGAGCGCGCGATAAAAATCCTTGTGATTGCGCGTGGCCACCAGTTCTCGACCGCTGAGGAGCTTAATTAAGCTGTCTCCGCGGCGCAGCGACTTGCAGTCCTTCACATGCATGAGGTTCACGATTGTCGAGCGGTGAATCCGGGCGAACGTTTTTGGGCTTAGCTTCTGTTGCAGTTCGTTCATAGTCGATCTCATGGTGTAGGTCACACCTGCAGCATGAATTTCCACATAGTTCGCCGCTGCCGTGAAGCACTCGATTTCAGCGATCGGAATGACGATGATTCGGCCACGAGAGATCACGCGCAGGTGCTGGCGGGCGCTGCCGTCAGCAGCGTCGCGGCGCTGAACAACTGAAGGACCATTTGGCGCTGGAACTGCAGGCCTACTATCCAAAACTGCAGGATTCACGCCGCTGCCCTTGTGAGTGCTGCCGGCGCTCACGGCGGAAGCACCCATGCTCATCGCAAATGCCTGTCCTTTGAAGCCTTGCATCGATTCCCTCACAACTTGAGTATTTACCCCGCAAGATAGCGAACCGCCGTGTCCGGTTTGTCACAGAAATGTCATGGGAATGTAAAACGTTGAGGAAAGAGCAAAGTCGTTAGCCCTTTTGAAGTCCCAGGAAACAGCACAGGTCGACGCACTCTTCCAGGATCTGCAATCCCTCCGCTTACAAGTGCTTAAGTTCGCAGCCGAGTTGAGGCGTTTTGGGCGCTAAAGTTGTGGACACGTACTGGTTTTCAACAGCCATCCTCTGCTGACACTCCGCTGGGCTTGGCGGATAATCATCGCCATGCTCCTCCCAAAGCTGCTTGATGCTCGACGCGATAGTCTCTGCCGATTGACATCTCAATCGAGCGGAACCTCCTGCGGTAACGAAGCCTAATGAACGAAACCTCCACGCCTCTGATGCGGCAGTACGCCGCGATCAAGAAGCAGCACCCCAACGCTCTGGTCTTCTTCCGACTGGGCGACTTCTACGAACTGTTCTTCGACGATGCCGTCATCGCTTCCCGCGAATTGCAGATCACGCTGACGTCGCGAAATAAGGAAAAGGATGTTGCAGTGCCGATGTGCGGCGTGCCCTACCACGCTGCCGAGGGATATCTGGCGAAGCTGCTGCGCAAAGGCTTTCGCGTCGCCATTTGCGAGCAGATGGAGGATCCGAAGCTCGCGAAGAAACTCGTCCGCCGTGAAGTGACGCGTGTTCTCACACCTGGCACTGCTGCCGACGCGAGCCTTGCCTCGGAGGAAAACAACTTCCTCGCGGCGATCGCACAGATTGGCGATCGAGCCGGACTCGCTGCGCTCGATCTCTCGACGGGCGAATTTCGTGCGACGGAGTTCGCCTCGCAGGATCGTTCACGCTTGCTCGAGGAACTCGGCCACATGCGTCCCCGAGAGGTACTGTTTCCGGCCGCTTTGCCTCTGTTTGCTGCCGCGGGAGCTGAGCCGTCTTCGGGGGCCGGTGCGCGCTTCACCGAGACTCCGGTCGAAGATTGGGCGTTCTCGCCTGACTACGCGATTCCTCTTCTGGAAAACCAGTTTGGAGTGTTGTCGCTTGAGGGCTTTGGCCTAGCGACGCGCCAGGCGGCAGCTAGCGCCGCGGGAGCCATTCTCCATTACGTCCGCAGCACGCAGCGTGGGACGCTCGATCATGTCGACCGCATCGGCTTTTATGACCGGCACGACTGCCTGGTTTTGGATGCGGTGACAGTTCGCAATTTGGAGCTGGTCGAGCCGCTTTTCTTCGGTACCGGAGCGGAAGTGACGCTCTTTCGTACGCTCGATGCGACGCTCACGCCCATGGGCAAGCGACTTCTGCGCTCATGGCTGCTGCGTCCGTCCATTGATCTTGGGGAAATCAAGCAGAGACAGGACGCCCTTGAAGTTGCTGTCGCACGGACGATTGACCGCGAAGAGTTGAGGCGAAAACTGGAACGCGTGCTCGATCTGGAGCGACTGCTAAGCCGGGTGACCCTGGAGACGGCGCATCCGCGTGATCTGCTTGCGCTGGCGGGCTCGTTCGCCAATCTGCCCCACATCAAGATTGGACTCGAGGCGCTCACAGCGGAGCGTCTTCAGCAGCTCAATCTGCTGATCGATCCACTGCAGGATGTTTGTGAGCGCATCGACAAGACCATCGTGTCAGAGCCTCCGCTGTCCTTTAGCGATGGTGGAGTCATTCGGGCTGGAATTGACCGCGAACTTGATGAATTGCGCGACCTCAGCCGCAACAGCAAGCAATACATCGCGCAAATCGAAGAACGCGAGCGCCACAGAACCGGCATCAACTCGCTCAAAGTTAAATTCAATTCTGTCTTCGGCTACTACATCGAGATCACCAAGCCGAACCTCCATCTGGTTCCACCGGACTTCGAGCGCAAGCAGACGCTGGTGAACGCGGAGCGTTTTACCACTCCCGAATTGAAACAGTACGAATCGAAGGTGCTCGAGGCCGAAGAGAAGATCGTTGACATCGAGCGCCGTCTATTTACCGAGCTGCGTGTGTCGATTGCAGCCGAAGCGAAGCGCATTCGGCAGACTTCGTTGGCAGTTGCCGAGGTCGATGTCCTGCTTGCCCTGGCCCACAGCGCCGCTGAGCGCGGGTACACTCGGCCTGCTGTGGATGACTCAGGCGTAATCGAGCTGGTGGAGGCACGGCATCCGGTGGTCGAGCAGCAGGTAATGAGCGGCGCCGAGCGCTTCGTGCCAAATGATTTGTTGCTGGATCCGGCGTCGGAGCTGGTCGTACTCCTCACGGGTCCCAATATGGGAGGCAAGTCGACGTATCTGCGTCAAACGGCGCTGATCGTGATCATGGCGCAGATGGGATCGTTCGTGCCCGCCCGTGCCGCACGCATTGGCATCATCGATCGAATATTCACCCGCATCGGTGCCAGCGATAATCTCGCGCGAGGACGGTCGACCTTCATGGTCGAGATGACCGAAACGGCGGCAATTCTCAACACCGCAACGCAGCGTTCGCTAGTGCTGCTCGATGAGATGGGACGCGGAACGGCTACATACGATGGCCTCGCGCTCGCTTGGGCAACGCTCGAATACCTGCACTCCGTCACTCGCGCGAAGAGCTTGTTTGCGACTCATTATCATGAACTTACGGCGCTCGCGGAGGATCTTCCCGGAGTGAAGAACTGCCGCGTCTCCATCAAAGAGACGCCTGCAGGTATCGTTTTCCTGCGCAAAGTCGAAGCAGGCGCAGCCGACAAGAGCTATGGGATTGAAGTTGCGAGGCTGGCAGGATTGCCGCCGGAAGTCATTCGTCGTGCACGCGAGGTTCTGGCATTGCACGAAGGCCAGGAGCGCGAATCAGTTCAAAAACTCGATCATCACGGCCGGACAGAGCACACAGGGTCCGTGCAACTGGCGATCTTTACTCCGCTCTCCCAGCAGATCGTCGATCGGCTAAAGGAGCTCGACGTAAACCGTCTCACTCCCGTGGAAGCGCTCACTTTGCTCGATCAGCTCAAAAAACAGCTGGAGTAGCCAGGGAATCCCGCCTGTTTTGACACCGTGCTGCTGACACAGATTTCCTCTTGTCAGCAGCGTGAATGCCCGAAGTTTTTTAATAGGTTAGCGGCTGCCGGAGAATGGACTAGGGCGAACCGCCAAGGACGGTATTAAGCAGAATTTCTGAGGCAAACAAAAGGTTCTCTGGTATACTAAGCCCGCGTTAGATGCACGGTTGTGAGCAGTCCTCGCCTTAAAGCTGGTCCTGCCTGAAGTATCCTCCGATTGACATCTCAGCGTAATTCACAAGATTAAAAGGATTAGAGAGCAACATATGGAACAAGGTACAGTGAAGTGGTTCAACGACGCTAAGGGCTACGGATTCATCAGCCGCCAGAACGGCGAAGATGTGTTCGTGCACTTTTCGGCAATTCAGGCAAACGGATTCCGCAGCCTGAAAGAAGGTCAGCCGGTGCAGTTCACCGTCGTGAAGGGACCCAAGGGTTGGCAGGCAGAGAGCGTCCAACCGCTCTAATCCTGAAATACCGCACCACCGAAGGGCGACCGAAAAGGTCGCCCTTTTGATTTGTTGTGGACTTTATGGACGTTGTGAACACAGTGGACTTGCCAGATCGAAGGTTTGCCGAATCGCGGCAAATTCTCGTAAACTAAGAGTTCCCGGAAAACTCGCGGAGAGGCTCCGTGTGCCCCGGTGATCCAAAGGAAGGCTTTCAGTGAAAGAGAAGATCCACCCCGCTTACAACGAGATACGCGTCATGTGCGCATGCGGGAACAGCTTTACTACCCGATCCACCCATAAGGGCGATATCCACCTGGAAATCTGCTCGAACTGCCACCCGTTCTTCACCGGCAAGCAGAAGCTGGTGGACACCGCCGGGCGCGTCGAGCGCT
>CAYZHX010000238.1:0-4508 GCA_964476905.1 uncultured Terriglobales bacterium | reverse complement strand
TGGGGCTGCGTTCACCGGAAATCGCCTCCTGCTTCAATGCCGAAAACTATAAATACACCTTATAGAAATGTCAACAGTATAAGCAGTTTCGTTATCTGGAGAGGTGATTCAGTTTTCTAATGATCTGCATCGGAAGAATGAATTGGATGAATACCCGCCTCTGCCTGTACATCTAGTTGGTATCGGGCGCAGTGTCGTGAGGCGCCGATCTTCTATTCAGGCGGATGAATGCAGCAAGGCTTGTATGATCCCCGATTTGAGCACGACTCCTGCGGCGTAGGCTTTGTCGCCCGCGTCTCCGGCGCGCCCTCACGCGAGATCGTCGAGATGGGGCTGGAGGCGCTTGCACGCCTCGCGCATCGCGGTGCAGTGGCGGCCGATGGCCGCAGCGGAGATGGCGCCGGGGTAACCACTTCCATTCCTCGGAGCTTACTTCAGCGTTCCCTAACCGAAGCCGGCCTGCAGATTTCTGCCGATAGTCCCCTTGCGGTGGGAATGGTGTTCTTCGATTCCGAAGAGCTACCCGCGGCTGCCGATCAACTCCGTGCTGCGATTGAAGCCCAAGAGTTAAAGTTCCTGTGTTGGCGCGAAGTGCCGGTGAATCCGGAAGCGCTCGGACACACCGCGCTGGCCTCCATGCCTGTGATTCGCCAGGCTCTGATTGCTGGACAGCCCGCAGTCAATCAAAACGAGTTTGAGTCTCGCCTTCATCGTGCCCGAAAACAATTTGAACGCGCGGACCTGAAGAGCTACGTTGCGTCACTCTCCTCACGCACTATTGTTTACAAGGCGCTCTGCGCCGGCGGACATCTGCGCGAGTTTTACCTTGATCTTCAGAATCCGGAATTTGAAAGCTCGTTTGTTCTCTTCCACCAGCGGTACGCTACGAATACGCATCCTTCCTGGTGGCTGGCGCAACCATTCCGACTGATCGCGCACAATGGCGAGATCAACACTATCGACGCCAACCGCACCTGGATGACAGCGCGCGAGACCGAGCTTCCTTCCGAGTTTCTGCCTCTTCTGCGTCAAGGCGCATCGGACTCCTGCCATTTCGACGAAGCTGCTGAGGCGCTCCTCCGCAGCGGACGCGATCTGCTGCACAGCATGGCGATGCTGGTCGTCCCTGCATGGCAAGCGCATCCAGCATTTCAGGATCTCGCGTGCTTCTATCGCGAACATGCTGCTCTCATGGAACCGTGGGATGGCCCGGCGGCAATGGCCTTCGCCGACGGCCGGTACGTCGGCGCTGCCCTCGATCGTAACGGACTGCGTCCGATGCGCTACAACATCACTAGCGACGGCCTCGTAATCGCCGGTTCCGAAGTGGGACTCTTCGATCTCGATGACGACCGTGTCGAAGTCAAGGGCCGCCTCGGTCCAGGACAGATGCTCGCGGTCGATCTGGAACGCCATGAGGTTCTAGACGTCGAACGGTTGAAGCAACACCTGCTGCGCGCGACTCCTGAGACTCGCTCACACGTGATCGCAGTCGAGAAAGCTCCGACCCGAACTCATGAAGTTCCTACCGAGCAGACGCATGCGTTATTCGGCTACACGCGTGAAGATCTGAAGCTCGTGCTCGCTCCGATGGCGCGCGACGGCAAGGAAGCCGTCTGGTCGATGGGCGACGATACTCCAATATCGGCACTCGCTCGCGTACCACGTTCGCTCTATACGTACTTCCGTCAGCGGTTTGCGCAGGTAACGAATCCCCCGATCGATCCCCTTCGCGAAGACCTGATGATGTCGCTACGCACCGTGCTCGGCCGCAGACCGAGGCTGTGCGCAGATGATTCGAGCGCTCCCGTAACGCTTCTCGAACTGAGCTCGCCGGTGGTCAGCGAAGAGGAGCTTGAAGGTATTCGTTCCCAGTCCGTGCTGCAGATCGCCGAACTAGAGTGCGTCTGTCCGGAATCCAGCTCACTCGCTGGCGCGATCGAAGAGATTTGTCGCCTGGCCGAAGCTGCCGCAAAAAGCGGCGCACAACTGCTGGTGCTATCTGATACGACGGCAAGCGCGAGCGCACCGCCGATTTCGATGGCGATGGTTGTCGGCGCTGTGCATCATCACCTGATCAACATCGGCCTGCGCACGCATTGCGACCTGATCGCCGAATGCGGGGATTGTTGGGACGTTCACCATGCCGCTGTCCTCATCGGCTATGGCGCCGGCGCCGTCTGCCCCTGGCTTGCCCTGCGCACCTGCGAAGCTCCGCACAAACTGCTCGAGGGCTTCAACAACGGCCTGAAGAAGATCATGTCGAAGCTGGGCATCTCCGATGTTGCCAGCTATCGCGGCGGTCAGTTCTTCCAAACCATCGGCTTCGACGAGGAGCTCATCAATCGCTGCTTTGCTGGCACGCCGAATCTTCGCGGCAAAGTAGGATTCGAAACTATTCAGCAGGAACTCGCGCGTCGTGTGCAGTCCCTCGCCGCGGACGCCAAAGAGCTGATCCAGGACTACGGATACATTCGCTATCGCAAAGCCGATCGTGCCGATCAGCATGGGTGGGCTCCGCCGGTTGTGCGCGCCATGCAGAACGCCGTGGGTGTCGCTCGCAAAGCCGATGCCTCTCTCACCGAGAGCGCATGGAGCGAGTTCACTCGCCATGCCGACACGCTGAAGCCACACAACCTTCGCGATCTGCTCGAGTTCGTTCCTGTCTCGGAATTCGTATCACTTGACGAAGTCGAGCCTGCAGCTGAAATCGCTCGCCGGTTCGTGAGCAGCGCGATGTCGCTCGGCTCCATCAGCCCCGAGGCTCATCGCACGCTGTCGGAAGCGATGAACCTGCTCGGAGGCAAGTCGAATACTGGCGAAGGCGGCGAAGATCCCGACGTCTATCACGGCCGCCGGGAAGCCAATAACAAAGTTAAGCAGGTAGCTTCCGGACGCTTCGGTGTCACGACCGAGTACCTCGTCAACGCCGAGGAAATTGAAATCAAGATCGCGCAAGGCTCGAAACCAGGAGAAGGTGGACAGCTCCCGGCAGCCAAGGTGACCGAGTTGATTGCGCGTCTGCGCCACGCTCAAGTGGGAATGTCGCTGATCAGCCCTCCCCCGCATCACGACATCTACAGCATCGAGGATCTGGCGCAGCTCATTCACGACCTCAAGCAGGTCAATCCCACCGCGCGCGTCGGCGTAAAGCTAGTTTCCGAAGCGGGAATCGGCACCGTCGCTTCTGGCGTCGCGAAGGCATATGCCGATTACGTCGTGGTTTCAGGACACGCAGGCGGTACTGGCGCTTCTCCGCTGAGCAGCATTAAGCATGCTGGAGCACCGTGGGAGCTGGGGCTCGCTGAAACGCAGCAGACGCTCATGCGCAACGGACTTCGTAGCCGTATTCGCGTGCGCGTCGATGGCGGCTTGCGCACCGGCCGCGATGTAGTTGTCGCTGCCCTACTCGGTGCCGAACAATTTGCTTTTGGCACTGCAGCATTGGTCTCGTTAGGCTGCGACATGGCGCGCCAATGCCATCTCGACACTTGCCCTGCGGGTATCGCAACGCAGCGGCCTGAGCTGAGGGCGAAGTTCCGCGGCAAGCCGGAGCACGTTGTTTCGTACTTCCTGCGCGTGGCCGAAGACATCCGCACTCTGCTGGCCGAACTGGGGTTGCGCTCCATCAGCGAAGCCGTGGGACGAACCGAACTGCTTCGCCAAATCTCGACTGACGGCGCACTCGATCTCTCACAGCTTCTACATCGAAGTGATGGTGATCTGCCGCGCTGCATGACTCCACGCAATGATCGTCCTTCGGATCACAATGCCTTCGGGCTGGAACTCGCGAGTGAGATCGTAGATTTCGTTCGCCAGGGCCAGCATTTTGATCGCGAGTTCAGCATCCGCAATCAGGACCGTTCCACCGGTGCGAGCATCGCAGGCGAACTCGTCCGCAAGCTGGGCGTTCGCGGGCTGCAGAACAGCGAAGTTCGTCTTGCATTCCGTGGCTCGGCAGGTCAGTCGTTCGGCGCGTTCTGCGTCGACGGCATGGAGCTGACGCTCGAAGGCGAAGCTAACGACTACGTCGGCAAAGGGCTCTGTGGAGGCGCGTTGATTCTGCGTCCGCGTGGCAAGGCTATCGACAGCTCCAACGAAAATGTCATTTTGGGAAATGTCGCCCTCTATGGCGCCACGTCCGGACGTCTCTTCGCCGCCGGACGCGCAGGCGAGCGCTTCGCCGTGCGAAATTCCGGCGCCGTAGCTGTCGTCGAGGGTGTCGGCGATCACGGCTGCGAATACATGACCGGCGGATGCGTCGTCGTTCTAGGCGACATCGGCTGTAACTTCGCTGCAGGAATGACAGGCGGCAAGGCTTACGTCTTCGATCCTGCAAACCTCACCGAGACGCGCGTAAATCAGGATTCGGTCGACCTGACTGTTCCTTCGCCTGAACAGCTACACCAGGTGGAGATGCTGGTACGCGTCCACGCCCTGCTAACCGGCAGCGTGTGGGCGCAGCAGCTTTTGGCAAGTTGGCAGGAATGCAGCCGCTTCTTCCGTTC
>CAYZHX010000237.1:0-4531 GCA_964476905.1 uncultured Terriglobales bacterium | reverse complement strand
CGGGTACGCCTCTGCGCAGCGAGTCCGCGTCCTCGTCGAGCCTGTCCGCCAGCTTCAGGACCGCTTCGAGAGCGTCCAGCAGGTCCGGGACGTCCTGGACGGCGAAGTGGCCAGCCTGAGCGAGCACAGCCCAGAAGGAGGCGTTAGAGCCGTCATCGGTGGCCTTGAGCCTCAGGTACTCGTCGTGGCGGGCGCGGATCGCGGTGAGCCGCTCAGCTACCGGATCAGTCACCGGGGACCTCCTCCGGTACGCCGCCGACC
The DNA here is from genome assembly GCA_964476905.1 of uncultured Terriglobales bacterium. Classification (GTDB taxonomy): domain Bacteria; phylum Acidobacteriota; class Terriglobia; order Terriglobales; family Acidobacteriaceae; genus Gp1-AA112. The sequence continues at coordinate 4,270 of CAYZHX010000237.1, read as the reverse complement.
TCGCGGGCGATCTTGGCGCAGAGGTCGTACACCCGTGAGCACTCGCCGCCGGAGCCCTCTTCGAGGATCTGGTCCGAGATCTCCTTAGCCACCTCGCGGACAGCGTCGGCGATGCGTTCGTCGACAGCAGCGACAACCCAGCCGTGGTCGGTGTTCGGCTTGGAGAACCGGCCGCCGGTCACCTCGTCGTAAGCGCGCGGCACTTCCTTCAGCAAGATCCGGTAGTCGTGCAGTTCCCGCATCACCTGGTCGCGGTTCAGCGAGCCGTCAGGAAACTCGACGATCGACTTCCAGAAGTCGGCGTAGGTCTCCTCGTAGTCCTCAGCCACGAGGTACCGCCGTCTGCGCCTTGCAGTCGTTGCACAGCGCCTCGTCGCCGTCCACCTGCCAGCCGAGTTCCTTCGCGAACTTCAGCGCCTCAGCCCGGTCGGTGAAACAGCAGAAGTGACCCTCCTCCTCGTCCCACGTCCACTCGCAGCCGGAGCAGGAGAGGTACACGCACGGTTGCGGAAGTTGGCGCGGCGAAGGGATGCCCAGCGCGCCGGAGACGTACTTGTGGGCACGCCGGAGCGCAAGGGTCTCTGTGGCGAAATGCGGGATGCCGTCGCCCACGTAGAGGGCTTCGTTGGGTGTGTAGTGGACGACTTCGCCCGATGGGTAGACGAGTTCGAAGCAGGGAGAGTCAGCCATGAGGCACCACCTTCGGCTTGACCAGTTCGACCCACGGCTCGCACTGGTGGTCGGACTTCCACCTCTTCGCGTCCTCCTCCGACAGAGGCAGGTCTTCCGCCCACTCCTCGGTCGCAGTGGAGTCGCAGGTGTTGCACTTCGCGTCCCACGTCGTCGCCTCCGCAAGGGCCTGATCGGTGATCTCGACACGTCCGGCGCAGACCACGCAGAAGACGCGCCGATCCTCGCGACCGCCGATCGTCTGGCCTTCCCACACCGTCCAGCCGACAGCGCGGGCCGCCGCTGCATCCGACATGAGCTGCGCGCCTTCCGGCTTCCGGTAGGTTGCCCGGCACCTCTGGCAGCGGATCGCGCTGATCTCGGTGAGCACCGTCATGACGTCACCGCTTGCTCTGCCCGCTGCTCGGCAGCGAGCCGGGACACCTCATCAGGGTCGAGGCCGTACGCCTTCACGTACTGCCAGAGGCCGACGGCGACGGCTTGGCCGTCCTCCCAGTCCGACCACAGTGACCGGGCCATCTCGTCGGCGACCTCGACGCCTGCGTGCTTGGCGAGCGCGGCCAGCAGTTCGATCAGGCCGTACTCCGAGACGATCGTGCCGGCCGTCATCGCAAACAGGCGCCCCTTCAACAACTCAGAGCGCGGGTCGTTCAGCTTCGACTGCCGGTAGTGGGCGCGTACCGCCAACGCCTTCGCGAGGCTGTCGGCGGTCACCTCCTGCACGGTGCGCGGGTACGGGGCGAGGTCATCGAGATGAGACTTAGGCATCCTGGCCACCCGCCCGCGTCCGCTCCTCGCCCGTGAACGTGTAGTCGCCCGTCATGGTGCCGCGAGCGACCGCCCTTCCGGCCGACGTCATCGAGTCGGAGGTGTTCGCCGAGTCGTACGACAGGACCGTGTCCGCGCGGATTCCCATGCCTCCGGCCGCCGCGAACGCGTCTTGGTTCGCGCCGAGGAACACGAAGACCCATCCGTCCTCGTCCTGCCGCTGGGTGATCAGCTTCTTGATCTGGTCGAGCCGGTACTCCTTCGAGGAGTTCTCGTGCCCGTCGGTGAGGATCACCATGACGACTTCGCTGGGACGGTCCGCCTCGGCCATGTCGTCGATCTGCTCTGCGACCGTCGCGATCGTGGAGCCGACCGCGTCCAGAAGTGCCGTACCGCCGCGCGGCTTGAGCTCGAACGGCGGGACGTCGGCGAGCAGGACGTTCTCGAACACCGTGTCGTGGACGGTGTCGAACTGGCGGAGGGTGACGAGCGTCTCCCCCGGCACGTCCACCTGCTCGGCGAGGAAGGCACGAAGGCCGCCTTCGGTGTCGGACTTCACCGACATCATCGAGCCGGACCGGTCTAGGACGATCACGATCAGGCGTCGGCTTGTGTCAGTCATGATGTTCCTTTCGATGGGATGGGGAGTGCTGCTTTCGCTAGAATGTTCGGATGTCCCGCTACCGCCTCCAGCCCGTCATCAAGCAGGAGACGGTTCTTGTGGAGCACTGCGCGCATGCGCGGTTCGTGTGGAATCTCGCGATCGAGCAGGGTTCGCACTGGAGGCTGGGGCGGAAGAGTGCGCCGGGATTCGCCGAACAGTGTCGGCAACTCACCGAGGCGAGGGCAGAGTTCGACTGGCTGCGCGGCGGGTCGGTGATCGTGCAGCAGCAGGCGCTGCGGGACCACGCGCAGGCCATGAGCAACTTCTTCAATGGAACCCACCGAAGACCTACGTGGCGAAAAGCCGGACGCGACGACGGCTTCCGGATCGTCGCCGTCAAGGCCGACCACGTCCGTCGGGTATCTCGCAGAGTGGGCGAACTCTGGATCCCGAAGGCCGGCTGGGTACGGTTCCGCTGGTCCCGCGCGGTGCCTGAGGGTGTGAAGTCCTACCGGGTCACTCGCGATTCCGCTGGCCGCTGGCATGTCGCGTTCGCCGCGATCCCGCAGCCGATTCCCGCGCCGCAGCTTGGTGGAAACGTAGGCGTGGACCGAGGCGTTGCCGCCTCGGCGGCGCTGTCCACGGGCGAACTGCTCACCATTCCGAAGCTTTCCGGGCGGGAGCGGGAGCGGCTGCTGCGGTTGCAGCGGAAACTGGCCAAGGCTAAGCGCGGGTCGAACCGGCGCGGGGATCTCAAGACCGCGATTGCGAAGTTGAAGGCCCGGGAGGTGGATCGACGGAAAGACTTTGTCGAGAAGACGTCCACGATGCTGGCCCGACGCTTCGACATCATCGCCGTCGAAGACTTGAAAATCGGCAACATGGTCCGGTCTGCGAAGGGCACCCTTGAAGCGCCCGGCAAGAACGTCCGTCAGAAGGCCGGCCTCAACCGGGGCATCCTCGCTAACGGCTGGGGAATGCTCGTCACCCGTCTGGAGCAAAAGGCTCCCGGCCGGGTCGTCAAAGTCAATCCGCGTTTCACGTCGCAGACCTGCAACGCCTGCGGGCGCCGCGCAGCGGAGAGTCGCGAGAGCCAAGCACTCTTCCGCTGCGTCGCCTGCAAGGTCGAGGTCAACGCCGACGTGAACGCGGCACGCAATATAAGAGACATCGCCGCAGGGCATGCGGTGACTGCGCGGGGAGGCTCCCAGTTGGAGCCTGTGAACCGCGAACCTCAGCTCGTCGCCTAGCGACCTGCTGGAATCCATCGCCTTCGGGCGGTCGGAGGATGTCAAGATCAGGCGCTTGTTTGTTGTGCGTGCACATTGGGGTTACTCATTGGGGGTTCCTTTCGGGTTGGGATGGGTGGGTGTGGCAGGTGCCGTCCTGCCGGTACGGGGAGGTCACGCGGCCTCGCTCCACAGGTCGATCTCAAGCTGCTCTGCGGCGTCCTTGGCTCCTGCGATGACCTCGAGGACGTGGTCGCGCCACGACAAGGCTGCGTGCAGGCAGTTCGCGCAGTTCTTCACCCCGAGGCCGCGCTTGCCCATGCAGCCGTCAACAGGCGGCAGACGCCGGTAGTGGTACGACCACGCCATCGAGTCCGCCGAGGACAGCCAGCGCCCGTACCGGGCGAGGCCTTCCATCTTCACGCCGAAGCCGTGCAGCGGCAGGTCCATCTCGGCGAGGGCCCGGAAGATCTCGGCGATCTCCGCGGTGCCCTGGCGGCGGCACACCGACCCGACGCCGACAGTCGGGTAGTTCTCAGCGAGCCGGACGCCGGCGTCCTCGTACATCTGCACGCACCGCAGATAGTCGGCGAGCGTCCAGCCTTGGATCACCGGCATCACCGGGCAGTCGCCGTGTCCGTGCCGCGGCCAAAGCTTCTCGAGCTCGACGAAGTTGGCGACCGTGCGCCGCTGATGCTCCTCCACCGACAGGTGGGTGCCGACGAAGTACTCTCGGCCGAACCTGCCGCCCTGGATGACGGCGGGCTCACACATCCAGTCCTGCGGCGCCGCCCACGCCAGATCGCCTATCTCGGTGTCGTAGCGGATGAGCGCGTCGATGTACTCCTGTGGCGAGGTCCGGAAATGGCCGAAGTCCTTCAACTCGGTGAACGCGCCCGAGTCGATCGCGTAGCCGCGACCCAACGGCGCGACAGGCAGCCGCTTCAACTCCCTCAAACGGCGGTGGGACACGAACAGG
>CAYZHX010000236.1:0-4573 GCA_964476905.1 uncultured Terriglobales bacterium | reverse complement strand
GCTCATGCTGCCCAGGAGCTCGATATGCGCGCCATCTCCGTCTATACCGAAACGGGAACGACCGCGCGTTTGATTTCGAAATACCGTCCCAAAACTGATATCTACGCCTTCTCCTACGTTCCCACCGTCTGCAGCCGCGTGAATTTGCTGTGGGGAGTTACGCCAATCCAGTGCGATCACACCCCGGCGACAGAAGACATGGTCCGAGGTGCAGAGCGTCTGCTATGGCAGCGAGGAGTCGTCCACAACGGTGACGTCATCGGTATCGTCGCGGGCACACGCACTGCCAGCGGTTCGACGAACTTCCTCCGCCTTCACGTTGTCGGCAGTATGGATTTCGCTCTCGATGGCGCTGGGAAACGCGCGGAACGTCGGCGCACGCCGCGCGGCGCAACGGCAACAGCTGGTACGGAAAGACGCAAAAATTAGCTTAGTTTTTCCAATGGGCAATCGGGGTTGCGGAAAAAAGTAGAGAACTTCCACTCGAAAACCAGCGACCGAACCGTGGCTCCCGCCGAATGCTAATCTTCTTATCATGAAAGAACAGGTACGCACGCAAGGTGCGCCGCAGGCGATTGGTCCCTATTCGCAAGCGGTGAAATGCGGAGGTTTTCTCTTTGCCTCCGGACAGGTTGCTCTCGATCCAAGCGGAAACATGATCAAAGGCGGCATCGTTGAGCAGACTGAACAGGTGTTGAAGAACATCTCCGCTGTGCTCGCAGCGGCTGGCACCGGTCTCGACAAAGTCGTGAAATCGACGGTCTTTCTGAAAGATATGAGCGACTTCACGAAAATGAACGAGGTGTATGCGCGCTATCTCTCAGGTGACGGCAAGATCTCGCCGGCTCGTTCAACTGTTGAAGTCGCACGGCTGCCAAAAGATTCACTGGTCGAGATCGAAGTGATCGCTCTCCTCTGATGGCAATTCATTCCCAGAATGGAATCCAACTCTCGCTAGCCGGCAAGGCTGCGCTGATCACTGGAGGCTCGCGCGGAATCGGCGCTGCGACGGTAAAGATGTTCTGCGCTGCGGGGGCGAGGGTCGTCTTCAATTATCAAAAGGCGCGTGACGCTGCTGAGCGAATCGTCGCCGAGTGCGGAGCGCAGGCCTGCTCTGCCGTGCAGCAAGAGTTGTCGTCGGCAGAAGACGCGAAACAGCTAATCGATTCTGCCGTGAAGAATTTCGGCAGGCTTGACTGCATGGTTGTTAATCACGGTATCTGGCCGGCTGATGATTTGCCGGTCGATCAAATGAGTGACGAGCACTGGCAACGGACGATCTCGATCAATCTCGACAGTGTCTTTGGGTTGATCAAACATGGCGTCGCGCACATGAAGCGCCAAGGCCGAAGCAGCGGAGTCGCCGGCCGCATCGTGCTCGTCAGCTCGACTGCGGGTCAGCGCGGAGAAGCTTTTCATTGCGATTACGCCGCCAGCAAAGGCGCGGTGATCAGCATGGTGCGCGGCCTAAGCACGGAATTGGCGCGCGATGGAATTTATGTGAACTGCGTCGCCCCGGGTTGGGTCGAAACCGATATGTCCGCGCCTACCTTGCAGGATTCGAAGACTCGCGACCGCGTATTCGCTGCCATTCCGCTCGGACGCGTCGGAAAGCCGGAAGAGATCGCTGCTCCGATTCTCTTTCTTTGTACCGAATACGCTGGGTTTATGACCGGAAGCGTAGTGAGCGTTAACGGGGGTGCGGTTCTGGCGTAGTCATCGACAGAAGCTAAGCCGCTCCTCGGAGTTTTCGGTCTCCTGAAGTTCCCCGCCACCGCTTGCGCAGAATCGCGCCCGCTGCAACTCCAACGCCCGCTCCCGCAGCCATCCACGCTCCCATCTTTACTGGATCAGCAACGGGCGGCGGCAGATAGACGATTCCACTCTCATTCGTACGGGCGGCTTCGTAAACATAGCGGCCGTCTTTCGGAATTGGGAAATTGTTGGCGATCGCTTGTAACTGAGTGGTCGCTGAAGCTCCGCGCATAGGAATGCCATGCCCTGCTGCGAGCACTTTGGGCTGCAGTTCGGCTAGCTTTTTCACTGAGCGTTCCGCTGCCTGCCAATCGCACGTGTAGTACGGCGGCGGGATCGAAACCTTCTGCCGCTGCTGGAGCGTATCAACCATAGAGTTCTGATCGACGGTACAGAAGGCGTCGCCGGCAATGAGCACGGAGTCCTCGCTGCGGAAGTAAGAGACATGCCCGGGCGAGTGTCCGGGAGTCTCGATGATTTCCCATTCCGGTAATCCCGGCAATCGGCCGAGATCGAGTTCGCGCAGGTTCTGGCCAACATCCATTTTCTTGTTTGGCAGGAAGCGAATCATCTGCGACATGAATCCGCCGACGGTCGGATCCGGTGGAGGATATTTGCTGCTTCCATTCAGGAAGGAGATCTCAAGTCGATGAGCGTAGATCGGAACCTCCCAGCGCTCGGCCAGCTCGCGCGCTGATCCCGCATGATCAAAGTGTCCGTGAGTGAGAAAGATCGCTGTGGGGGAAACATCAGATCCGATGTGCTCTTCCACTGCTTGCAAGATGTTCTTCGTATTTCCCTGGGTTCCGGCGTCAATAAGAACCCATCGCTCGGGGGTTCCGACGATGTAACTATTGGCAATTCCGGTTGGGACTCGCACCACTTTCGCTGCAATCGGTTCCGACTTGTTCATGAATCACCCGAGTCGTGAGATGCGAGCGTTTTGACTGGCGTTGCGGATGAGCTTTTCACCGGATTTTTGTTGCCTGCACTGAATCCAAGGCGCAACTTGTCCCATTTAGTTCAACGAGCTTACGACTACCCTTGAATGAACGGTCCGTGAGGCGCCCATGGAACCCCTCCCACTTCGCGGTAAGTGTCCCATTTGCGGACAAGGCCCGCTCCGTCCGTTGCCGATGGACTACCGCGTTCACGTGATCAAGCGTGAGATCCCGCAGCAGGTAGGTGGTTTGCTCGTATATCAGTGCGTGAAGGAAGGCCACGTCTTTTTTGTAATGGCGAAGGATGCGGAAGAAAACGTCGCGTAAGACGCACGTGCTCGCATTTTAGTATTCTGCTTTGGGAGTGACCTTCGAGCTCTTCATCGCGGCGCGATATCTACGGGCCAAGCGCCGTCAGGCGGTAATTGGACTCGTAACCATCATCTCGATTATCGGCGTTGCCGCCGGGGTCGCCTCATTAATCATTGCTCTCGCCATTAATACGGGCTTCCGTCAGGACTTGCAGGCCCGTCTGCTGGGATCGACAGCGCACATTGGCTTGGAACGCGCGCAAGCAGATGGCATTCGCAACTGGCGTCCGCTGCTGGAGAAGATTCAACACCAGCCTCATGTAATCGCAGCTGCCCCGGCCCTTTACGAGCAGGTGCTAGTTGCTCGGGGAGCGCGCGCACAGGGCTTGGAATTAAAGGGAGTAATTCCGCGATATGAGTCGCGCGTTAGCGAAATGCTCGGCTCCGTAAAAGTCGGAAGCGCCGAACCGCTGCATTCAAGTGATGCTTTTGTGGCCGGAGAAACCACGTCTCGGCCGTCCTCGGATGAGGAAAGGGGGGCGTACCCGCCTATCATTCTGGGCGAGGACCTCGCCGATAACCTGGGCGCGAGTGTGGGATCAGTTGTGCAGGTCACCAGCCCTCAAGGTGAACTCACTCCCTATGGACTTGTTCCCAAGTACAAGCGATTCAAAGTTGCTGGGCTATTTAAGTCCGGCTTCTACGACTACGACAGTGCGTGGGGATTGATCCGACTTGAAGATGCACAAGCCTTGTTTGGGTTGGGGGATGTAATTTCGGTCATTGAAGTGAAGGTAGACGACATCTACAAAGCCCCTCAGATCGGTACTGAAATAGAGAATGTCGCCGGGCCAGGATTCATGACCACGAATTGGCAAGAGCAGAACCGCTCTCTATTTCGAGCTTTGAAAACGGAAGGCGTTGTGACGTTCATCACCATCAGTCTGATCGTCTTCGTCGCCGCCCTGAACATTCTTATTTCCCTAACCATGATGGTTATGGAAAAGACAAAGGATATCGCCGTCCTGATGTCGATGGGCACGCGCAAGTCCCAAATCAGGCGAATCTTCACATATCAAGGACTGCTTATCGGAATTGTTGGAACTGCCATCGGCCTACTGGTGGGGTACGTGCTGTCGTATCTTGGCGGACACTATCACTGGATACACCTCTCTGCCGAGGTCTATTCCATCGATTACGTCCCATTCGCCCCGAAGGCGGTCCATGGCGTGATCGTCGCAGGTACCGCTATTGCTGTTTCTTTGCTGGCGACCGTATATCCAGCTTGGTCAGCAGCAAGGATTCTGCCCGCGGAGGCATTGAGATATGAGTAAGGCGGCATTCGGCATTCGGCACTCCGCATTCCGCAAAACCGGATCGCGTCCTGTAGGGGGTCGGAGTGTGCCCAGAACAATTCTCCGCTCTTCTTACCAAGCTGGGTACTGGCCGAACGCCGAGTGCCGAACGCTGAGTGCCGTTTTGTGCGCAATTCCTTGCACAGTAACGCCCCTCGACACTTCGGTAACCACACTGGCTCTTGTCGAAAGTGGTCTAATTATTGTAGGC
>CAYZHX010000235.1:0-4642 GCA_964476905.1 uncultured Terriglobales bacterium | reverse complement strand
GCGGACGCTACAGCCTGACGATCTCAATGAACATCCGCAATCTGCTAAATCACAACAACCCCGGTGCTATTACCGGAGATATCACGTCGCCACTGTTTGGCAGAGCGAACCAGCCATTTAGCGGAGTCGGCGGCGGAATCTTCACCGAGAGCGCGAATAATCGGCGCCTGGAGTTGCAGACACGTTTTACATTTTGACGTTCGATCGCGGTGCTCTCGTTCCTGAGCGGAGAGGGCTTTGGATGTTGCTCGTCATTTCGTAGTGCTCCTCGTGTGCTCAGCTTCGTTGTTCGGACAAACCTTAAAGAAGATTACGAGCATTGACCTGCCCGGCCCAAAGGGTCAGCGCTTTGACAAACGTTGAGTAGCTTTGGCGAAACGTGTGCCAGCCGACGCCTGCGAAGACCGAATAATCCAGGTCTGGATGTTTGAATGAGCGAGAAGAGTTTAGACATCCGTTAGCTGTGAACGACAGCGCGAGCGCTAATCCGCACCAGATCGGCAGTTGTAGCCTGACACGCATGAATGCGACTTCACGCTCGTGACGGCTGTTTAGTCGTCGACATTTGCCCCGTCTTTCTTCGCACTACTGCGGGGTCTGAGATTGAATTTACACTTCTTGTCTCGAATGGCGCTGTCCTCGTTTATTGCGATATAACATCGCCCATACTTCGCGTGTCTCATAACTTCATTGGCCGAACTCATTCTGCGATTCTCGCCGCTGTTGCTTTCTCCATTGCTGTTGCTTGCCTCACTGCTTGGCCGCAGACCAGGGTAAACAAAGGTACAGCGAAAGCGACTCAGCCATATAAAGGAATCACTGCCGGATACGTCGGCTCGCAAGAGTGCGCGCTCTGCCATCCCGATATCTACGAGAAGTATTCGCGTACCGATATGGGAAGGTCGATGATTACAGCGACTCCTGGATCTCTCGCTAGCGTTCCGACGTCCGCTTCGTTTTTCGATCAGCGACTGAATCGCCATTTTGAGTTGTTCGTCCAGGATGGCGGCCTCTATCAGAGCGAATATGAGTTGACAGCGGGAGGCGAGCAAGTGTTTCGCGACACGCGGAAGCTCGACTGGATCATTGGCGCAGGTCAAAACGCGATGGGCGCACTCGTGCGCCAGGGTGATTATCTGTTTGAGGCTCCGTTGTCGTTTTATTCCAATGTCCACCAGTGGGCGCTCTCGCCGGGATACCAGTACGGCGATTTTGGGTTCACGCGACCGATTCTGCCCGCATGCATTGCCTGCCACAGCGGACGTCCGCAACCGATCGTGAACGGCCACGGAAAGTTTCGTAATCCTGCTTTTCGGGAGTTAGCTGTGGGCTGCGAGAACTGTCACGGTCCTGGGGAAGCACATATCGCAGCAGCCAGCACCGACACAATCGTCAATCCGGCAAAGCTAAGCGGATGGCTTGCAGATAACATCTGCCTGCGCTGCCACCAGACCGGCGACGCGCGAGTCTTGCGCGAAGGCAAGGACTATGGGGATTTCCGTCCGGGAGCACCTCTCAACGAAACGCTCAGCGTCTATATGGTCCCATTCGGGCCACAGTCTCCGCCGCGCGACGACTTGCTCGAACACGTCCTCTCGATGCGGCTCAGCAAGTGCTATCGCGCCAGCGAAGGCAAGCTGAATTGCATTACTTGTCACGATCCTCACGCGCAGCCGACCAGCGCTGAGGCTCCAACCTATTTTCGGGAGAGATGCCTCACTTGTCACGACGAGCAAAGCTGCAAACTGCCTTTCGCACAACGTAAGGCGCAGAATCCACCGGATGATTGCGCCGGTTGTCACATGCCAAAACGGGATGTAAAAGTAATTTCGCATGCCGTCTTGACCAATCACCGAATCGTTACTACGCCGAACGAGCCATTTCCCGATTCGGCATTCCATATGACTACGCCCGATTTGCCGGATCTGGTCGACCTCACAAGGGCACCTAGCGCACGGCAGCAACCTTCTCCGCTCACTCTGCTGAAGGCCTATCGACAAGTGATGCTTTCGCACCCCGAATACCGCGAACGCTATTGGAAAATGGGAAAGCAACTGGAAGCTACCGAGCCGAACAACCTATTGGTGCTCGAGGCGCTTGCCGATCTGGCGCTGCAGCAGAAAAATCTGCAGGGTGTGATGACTGCAATTGAGTATCTGGATCGAGCGCGCAAGCTCGGAAGCACTGAGCCTTCTGATTTTGAGCAGCTTGCAAAAATGCTGCTGGCAGTTCATCAGGAGAAGCGCGCACTCGCAGTGCTGCAGCAGGGGATCGCCGTGATTCCGTACGATCAGAATCTTTACCGGCTTTCTCTCGCGGCTTTTTCGTTTCTGAAAGAGTCTTTGGAAGCTTGCAAGGTTGCAGCGCGCGCCAGCGCTCTGTTCCCGCAGGACGACAATTTCCGTACGGCGCTTACCCAGTGCGCTGGGAAGTAATCTCTGACGTCTGATTCCGTCGATCCGCACCCCCGGCATTCGGTTAGCCTTTACCAGGCTATTCAGGAGCTGAATTGGCGCCAGGCTGTGCAAGCGTAGATCGTCATTCCCTCTCACTCCCTCCGTTCCTGCCAAGCCTCCGAGTCGCTTCGAATATTTCAGATGTTGAATTATTAATTTTTTATCTTGAATTCGACAATCATTGTTAGGTATGTTCTGCGACCAACCGCGCGTTTATCCGCACTGCAAGCGGCGCGCGCCAGTAGCCCGGGCCCCTGACTGTCACTCGATTCCCAGGAGGGAACTGTTATGACACGCTGCCTCGCGAGCTCTCGCCGAGATTGGATCGCGTTCTTTGTTCTCACCATTTTGGTGGCATGTTTTGTGACGCACGCTCCGGCGCAGGTCTCAACTGCTTCCATAAACGGAACAGTCACTGATCCGTCGGGCGCGCTCATCCCCGGCGCGACCGTCACCCTGAAGAACCTTGCCACCAACGTCGAGCACAGCACTACGACGAACACTGCAGGAAATTACGTGCTGGTAAACATTAACCCAGGCCGCTACACGATCACAGTGCGCAAAGACGGTTTCACGACGGCGACGCAGCCGGAATTCGAGCTGCAGGTCAATCAGACCTCGACGCTGGACTTCAACCTTCACGTGGGTTCGAACGTCGAGAGCGTGACGGTGGAAGCAGCAGAAGCTGGATTGCAGACGTCCACTTCCGAGTTGGGAGCAGTGATCGACCGCAAATCGGTAAACGATTTGCCGCTGAACGGCAGAAACTTCACTCAGTTGCTAAACCTCACGCCAGGTGTGAGCACGGTAAACACCGCGCAAAACGGTGGAAACCAGCAGTTCGCTGGAAACACAATTGGTTCGTTTTCGTTTCCATCGATCAACGGCCAGACGAACCGCAGCAATCTTTTCCTCGTGGACGGACTCAACGACCAGGAAAGCTTCAGCAGCACCTACTCTGTGCCTCCGATCGTCGACGACATCCAGGAATTCAAAGTTGACTCGCACAACGACCAGGCACAGTTTGGCGGAGTGCTGGGTGGCGTCGTCAATGTAGTGACGAAATCAGGCACCAACAACTTCCACGGTGAAGCTTGGGAGTTTCTGCGCAACAGCGCCTTTGACGCAAAGAATCCTATCTCGGGAATTAATGCGCTTCATCAGAATGCATTTGGCGCAAATATCGGCGGGCCGGTGCTCCTTCCGCATTACAACGGCCGCAATCGTACGTTCTTCTACGGAAGCTATGAAGGCGTGCGCCGCCACGAGGGCAACGCTAACCGTTCGCTCATTCCTACAGCGTCACAAATCGCCGGCGATTTCAGTGCGCAGGGAGTTCAACTCTACAACCCGTATAGCACGACTTCTTCGGGAACCCGCACTCCATTTTTGTGCATGAACGGCGCTCCGGCGCCTCTGATTTCCGGCACCAAGCTACAAGCGCCTCTGGGAACCACAACTCCACCTGCGGGAATGACGCAGTGCAGCATTCTCCCTTCAGAACTAATCGACGCGAACATGCAGAAGGTCTCGCAACTGCTCTATGGAGGTCTTACGCCGAATGTCACAGGCGATCCTTCTGCCAATTACGCAAAAACTTTGCTGAATATTCAGGATCCAAACAGCTATAACATTCGTGTCGATGAGGAACTTGGACAAAGGGACGCGTTCTTTGGACGCTTCAGTCACATCGAATCCCCGCGATCGGTTCCTGGTATCTTCGGCCAGTCCAACCTGAACGACTACTGGGCGCACCAAGTAGTCGTAAATTGGAATCACACGTTTAGCCCTTCCGCTGTGCTTGCACTACAGTTTGGACGAAACTATGGATTCTCTACGAATCCGACTTTACTGCCTGAGAACTTGTCGCAGCAGTTAATCCAGGCTGGAGGTTACGACCAGAGCTTTGAATGCTCGTTTGTGCAAGGCCCGCGCAAGTGTTACTTCAACGCCGTCAATTTCAATAATGGTGGCTTTCCGAATTTTCAAGAAGGCAGCAGCCCGGCGATTGTAACGAATATCTGGCAATACAAGGGCACATTCACCAAAACACATGGGAGGCACTCGTTCAGTATGGGAGCCGATTTCAACAGCAATGGCTTCCAGCAGACCTTCAACACCAATCATTTGGATTTCGATCAGGCGCAGACAGCAAGCAAGGTTTCTTCCGGTAGCGGTGGATTCAG
>CAYZHX010000234.1:2236-4643 GCA_964476905.1 uncultured Terriglobales bacterium | reverse complement strand
AGCTATTCTATGAACTTTGAGAATGCCCCGGGAATGATGGACAAGGTGCTTAACTTCGACGACTTGAAGGTCTTTGTCGACGCCACCTCCCTCATGTACCTGAACGGCTGCACGGTTGATTATCTCGAGACTCTGGAAGCAGCGGGCTTTAAGTTCGACAATCCCAACGTGAAGAGCACCTGCGGGTGCGGTTCATCGTTCAACGTGTAATCCCTCTCCTCTGAAAACGTCAAAAAGCCTCGCGCGAGCGGGGCTTTTGTTTTAGGGTGCGTTCTCAGCGGGGCGAGTTTGGACTTGTCGAACCCGTGCCGGGATTCGGATTTGAACTCGGCGTTGTTGTCGGAGACATCGGGTTGCTGCCCGGCTGACCAAATGGTTGGTTCATTCCTGGTTGATTCATGCCCGGTGCCGCGATGCCTCCCGGCACTCCCGTCGCTGCTCCTGTGCCTATACCTCCTCGCAACGTGGGATCCATGGTGGGGTCATAGACGAACTGCCAGTCGTTGTAGTGATCTTTCTGCTGGAACTCCTTTAACGATTCCTTTTTCGACGGTATCGAGACGCCGACGATTGCTCCTCCGCCGAAGGTCTTGCCCGTGAGCTGGTCCGTCGAAAGCGGATTTCCCGCGGTACCAGTCGGGCTCGATGGGCCTCCCGTCGGGGAGCCCGGCGTGCCTGCGGACGTGCTTTGTCCCGAGGTGGTTTGCCCGGTCCCAGCTGGGGTCGGTGACGCCGAGGTCGAATTCTCTGCGGTTGGGCCGATGCCGGTACCAATTGTCGATGGCGCTAGACCTGGTCCCGACGGACTCATGCCTCCAGTGGTCGTAATCTTTTCCCCAAAAAATCCTGTCGGAGGCCTTGCCTGGCCAAACTGGATCGGTTGCCAGTCATCCTTTCCCGTAATGGGATCGACGTACTTGCGACGCAAAAAGCGAATGTTATTTGTATTTTCGAGCTGATCGAGATCAGATGGATACCGTCCGAACTTCTTATAGAAGCGACGGATCGCGAGCGCATACTGCTCGCCGCGGCGGATCAGCTCAGCTTCGTTCTGTCGCTGAATGGCTTTTGCTGCTCGCGGCGCTGCCGCACCAAGAGCGATAATCAGCAGTGTGAGCGCGAACAGAATGGCCAGCAGGACATAACCGTTTTGCCGGTTGGCTCGCCGCATTGAATGAACACTGCGCATCGTTCAGCCTTGGGTAAGGGGGATGGTCTGCCGGTTGTTGTTGAGCACATCTTCGATCTCCACCTGATTGCTCTGAATGCGGAGAATCTTGTACCTGCGATTCACAATGTCCCCCTCGCGGCCGATGAATACGGCGTCGCCATTCGCCAGAAAGACACTCTTCTGCTCGCCGGGCTTATTGGCAAATCCAAAAAATTTGAGCGGGATTGGCGGCGGAGGCGGTGGAAGCTGCGGCCCGATGGGTGCTTGAGGCTGTACGGCCGGATGAGTGGGCTGAACAATCGGCGGAGGTGTAGCCTGGGCTTCAAAGATATTGCGGCCGCTCCCTCTGTATTCCGCACCTTCACTGTTCTTAAGCAGATCAGTTCTCAGTGTCGGATCAAGCGGGGCCGAAGATTTTGCTCTCGTGCTGCCACGCTGATTTGCCACTTCCGACTGCGCTGGTACTGCATTGGGAGCGGGGGGACCAGGAGTCGGTGAAGAGTAGGAGAAAACCATGCGCACTAGAAACACCACTGCAATTGCCATGAGCGCAAGCATGGCGTAGAGCTCTTTCTTGTTTTCTGCTCCAACTTTCATCGGGATCAAATACGCAAGTAGGTGTCGAGCTTCATGTCGAGCCGCACTTCCCCGTTGCTTGGTCCTTTACCGGACTTTTCTCCCGTCAATCCGACACTATCGATGATGAAGAACATCTTATTGCGTTCGACGGCATTCATGAATTTCACGATGTTGACGTAGGGTCCGGCAAGCCCAGCGTGGATCTCCAGGTTCTCAATATTGCTGAGCTGCCCGGGGTCGGTCTTGTAATTCACGCTCGTAATGCGTATGTGATTCGCGCTGGCCAGCTTTCCCAACTCGGCAACCACGTCGGAGTAGCGGCTAGGCAACCTGGTCTGCAAGAAATGAGCACCGTCCGTCCGCGCTTGGTCCAGTTTCTGATCGATCCCTCGCAGGGGGACTGTCGTGCGGGTGAGCTGACGATATTCTTCTTCAGCCTGTTGCTGTACCTGAGCGGGCTGGGCTGCCGCTCCCCGCAGCGGGAGCAGCAGATAAATCCCCGCGGCGACGTTGATACACGCGAGCACTGCAAGCGTAGTGATGATCCGTTTTCTCGAGCGCGAAAGATCTGCCATTCAGTCTCCTGCCTCGATCGCTTCGTGCGGCAAGTACGACGTGATGATGTCCGACTTCACTCCGGCTCCGCCTTCTCCGGCT
>CAYZHX010000234.1:0-2136 GCA_964476905.1 uncultured Terriglobales bacterium | reverse complement strand
CTCCGGCTCCGCCTTCTCCGGCTTTGCCATGCGTCTCGGAAACTATTTGGGGAGAGCGGAAGTGCGGCGATCTTTCCATGTTCCTCAGGAGTTCAATGGCAGTATCACGGTTCTCGCCTTCTACTTCGAACTTCAGCGTAAAGCGATTTCGCTGATCCATTGCGGGAGCAATGGACGTTACGCGTAGGCCGGCGGGCATGACCTTTTCCATGTCCTCCATCAGCTTCGTCCAGGAAAACGATTTTCGCAAAATCGCATTATTCAGGAATTGCGATTGATCGCGTGTACCTCTGTTCTCTGGACGCGCGAGAACCTGCTGTGCCTGCGCCGATTCCTTCTTGAGCTCTGCCAGCCTCGCCTGAGTTTGCCGAGCGCTCTCCCATTCGCGCTGTGAATCCTGGTAGTGACGGACTGAAATAAAGACCATGAAAGCGGTAAATAGGGCCGCCAGCGCGAGCCCAGTTCCCCATTGGCGATAGAACTGTCCCTCGTCCTCGTAGGGACGGGAAGCCAGATTAACTGCGATCCTCATGAGCGGGTAAGAACTCCAGCGATTCCGGCGAGTGCCGATGTGGGAATTCCGTCTCCAGAAAGACTCTCGCCTACGTCAATCGCGGAATCGAGGTTTTCCGGCCGTATGCCCGTCTGCTCGTGCAAGGCCTCCGCTAGTTCCTCATTGGGGGAAGACGAAATCAGGAAAATATGTTCGATTTTCGCGGAATAGTTGTCCTCAAAGAAGACAATCGAGGGATACACCTCATTGGCAATGTCAGTTCCACTGCGGCTCGGCAGGATATCGAGCGTGCGATAGAAGATGATTTCATTCCCCTGCGCAATCACTATCGAGATGTAGTTTGCATCCACCTTCACGAGCAATGTTGGACGTTGCGCCTCAATCGCACTCAGAGCCGCCAGTGTGGAGGGCAGCACAACGCCGGGTTCGTAACCGGCTCCGCGAATCGCGGACTCATATTCATTCAATACTTCTCGCGGACAAACCGCCGCCAGCACC
This sequence comes from uncultured Terriglobales bacterium, assembly GCA_964476905.1. Classification (GTDB taxonomy): domain Bacteria; phylum Acidobacteriota; class Terriglobia; order Terriglobales; family Acidobacteriaceae; genus Gp1-AA112. Next base: position 1,124 of record CAYZHX010000234.1, on the reverse strand, counting down.
CTTACTGCTGCGTCTTTGCGATAACTCTGAAAGGACAAGGATGCGTGATCGGCATCGAAAGGAACCGATTTCCGCAAACGGAAGCGCACGATAGGCTCCGCTTCTGCCGCCTTCTCCGGAAGAGAATCGAAATCGAGCAGCAGCACGCGAATCGCGGCATCGGGCAACACTGCAACTATGTCGCGCTTGCGCCCCCCAACTGCCGACAAGGCGCTTTCGATCGTGTGCGTCAAAGTACCTGGGTCGGCAATGTTTCCCGGAGTCAGAGAAGGCCTGACAAGATCTCGCTCCAGCTTTCGCCAGGTGTGTACATCGAGGCGGCTGCCGTCGGATTTAGCGCGCGCGGCCATTACCCCTTGCGCGGTAATCTCGCACGCGAGTCTCGGTTTAGGAATGCGATTACGCGCCATACTTATCTCGACGTCTCGATGAACGTAACTTTGTTGATTTCCTTCAGTGTTGTAGTTCCCGATCGAACTTTGGCCAATGCCGATTCCCTCAAAAAGCGCATGCCCTCTTCGCGTGCCGCTTTCCGCACCTCCGACGTCGGCTTCTTCTCCAGAATGAGTTCGCGGATGCGATCGGTGAGATCGAGCAGTTCGTGAATTGCCGTGCGGCCCTTATAGCCGGTTCCAGCGCACTCAATGCAGCCTTCTCCTTCGTAGAAGGTGAAATTGCGCCATTCTGGAGTGTCCATACCGCTGGCCTCGAGTTGTTCCTGCGAGTAATGAATTGGTTTTTTACAGGAATTACAAATCACGCGCACGAGACGCTGCGCCAGGATGCAATTCAGCGCCGACACAAAGTTGTAAGCTTCCACGCCCATGTTCAGGAAGCGTCCAATCACATCGACCACGTTGTTGGCGTGGACTGTAGTAAAAACCAGGTGACCGGTAAGCGCCGACTGAATGGCGATCTGCGCCGTCTCTGTATCACGAATTTCGCCGACAAGAATCTTGTCAGGATCGTGACGCAGAATCGATCGCAAGCCGCGTGCGAACGTTAGCCCTTTCTTCTCATTTACGGGAATCTGCGTGATGCCGCGGATCTGGTACTCGACCGGATCTTCGATGGTGATGATCTTGTCTTCCTCGCTCTTGATCTCATTCAGCGCAGCATACAAC
>CAYZHX010000233.1:0-4710 GCA_964476905.1 uncultured Terriglobales bacterium | reverse complement strand
CAGATCAAAGGCGATTTAACCGCGATTCTGACTAACGTCCGCGACAAACAGGTTCTCTTCTTCGACGAGGTTCATCGGCTCCAGCCCGCGCTGGAAGAAATCCTCTATTCGGCTCTTGAGGATTACAAGCTGGACATCATGGTCGGTCAGGGACCGTCGGCACGCACGCATACGCTCGATGTAAAGCCATTTACATTCGTGGCCGCCACTACGCGCGCGGGATTGCTATCCGCGCCATTGCGTTCCCGGTTTGGGATCGTCCTGCGTCTGGAGTTTTATTCGAACGAAGAGCTGAAGATCATTGTTAGTCGTTCGGCGGAGATTCTCGACGTTTCCATTGACGATGCTGGAGCGCTGGAAATAGCCAGTCGGGCGCGCGGAACCCCACGTATTGCCAACCGCCTTCTGCGCCGCTGCCGCGACTACGCGCAGGTTCGCGGCTCGGGCCAGATCGATCGTGCAACCGCTCAAGCCGCTCTGGAAATGCTCGAAGTCGATAAGCACGGCTTTGATGAGATGGATCGCCGCCTGCTGCTGGCAATTGTGGAGAAGTACCAGGGCGGACCCGTCGGCCTAAACACGCTTGCCGCCGCGCTCGCCGAAGATGCCGATGCGATCGAAGACATCTACGAGCCTTTTCTAATCCAGATCGGATTCCTCGATCGCACTCCTCGCGGACGAGTAGCTACCCAACTCGCTTATGATCACTTCGGCATCGTCCCTCCCCGAAGGCAGGCTGGGCTGTTCTAAGATCGGTGCAATTTTAGAAATCCAGAGTTGCCGGCCTGTTTCGCGCATCCCACTGTATGCAATGACGAGAGTCTTTAAAGCAAAGAAATGCCCCAACTGTCTGGGTCGAGGCGTTTGCACGGACGGCTCGACATGCCCGACTTGTAAGGGTCACGGCGAGATTCCTTCTGCGTGGGATGTAGAAGTTCCGGACGTCCCTTGCTGGAGCACCTCGTCTAGCTAAGCTTCGGCGCTTCGGCTTGCCTCCTTCGGGGATTCCCTCGTATCATTTTCAGTCCACCCCGACTCACCTTCGTTCATGACTAGTCAAAGCCCTAAGCCACAGGTTGTGCTGCGCGAAAAAACGCGCCTCATGTCGGCCTCAGAGATCGAGCGCACGTTGGTCCGCCTCGCCCATGAGATTGTTGAAAAGAATAACGGCGTCGAACGACTCGGATTCGTGGGCATTAAGCGCCGCGGCGTGCCGCTGGCGAAGCGCTTGGCCGAACTAGTGAAGAAAATCGAGAAGGCTCCCGTCGAGGTGGGCACGCTCGACATCAACCTCTATCGCGATGATCTCTCAACCACTGGGCCGAAGCCGGTCGTGAATCCGATGGAAATCGGCTTCGATGTCAACGACAAGAACGTAATCCTGGTGGATGACGTCCTCTACACGGGTCGTACCATTCGCGCCGCACTCGATGCGCTCTTCGATCACGGCCGCCCGCGTCGCGTGCAACTGCTGGTGCTTATCGACCGCGGACACCGCGAGCTTCCCATAGAAGCCGCATTCGTCGGACGCAACGTGCAAACTACGCAGAATGAGATCATTGAAGTGAAGCTGCAAGAGATCGATCCCAGCGAGCAGGTGCTGCTGGTGGAGAAGGTTTCGGCATGAATCGAGGGGCGACGCCCCGCTCCCGGTCCGCAGGTTTTCGCAGCAGTATTCGTTCCGCTTCCCTTCGCAAGGGAAGTTTCTCTCATTCCTCGCGTTCGCTGCTGGATATTGAATCGCTGAGCGACTCCGATATTCAGCTCTTGTTAAAGAATGCCGCTCGCTTCGCGAATGTCAGCCCCAAGACAGCACCGCTGAGCAGACGCCACGTCGCACTTCTGTTTTACGAAGCGAGCACGCGCACGCGCTGCTCGTTCGAACTCGCGGCCAAATCGCTTGGGGCTTCGACCACTTTGGTGAGCCAGGCGGCTTCGAGCATCGAAAAGGGTGAGTCGCTGATCGATACTGGCTTGACACTTGCGGCTATGGGCGCTGAATGCATTGTCATCCGGCACCCTTCTTCGGGCGCGCCGCACTTGCTCGCTCGAGAATTGCAGATTCCCATCGTCAATGCCGGAGACGGCATGCATGAGCATCCTTCGCAAGCGCTGCTCGATTGCTACACCATCATCCAGCATCGCCGGTCATTGAAAGACTTGCGTCTCTTGCTTGTCGGTGACATTTACCACAGCCGCGTTGCGCGCTCGAACGCGCTACTGCTTTCGAGGCTGGGAGCGCACGTGACATTTTGCGGCCCTCCTGCGCTGCTGCCCGATGTCGCAGAAACGATCGCGCCAGGCGTGCAGGTCAAGCGGGATTTCGATGCGGCGCTGCCTGAAGCGGATGTCATCATGATGCTGCGTGTGCAGAAGGAGAGGCTGGCGGGGTTACAGCTTTCCGTCGATGACTACGTTCGCGACTTTCAGCTCACGCCAGAGCGTTTGGCGCTCGCTCCTCGCGATGCGCTCGTAATGCATCCGGGTCCAATGGTGCGCGGCATGGAACTCACCAGCGAAGTCGCCGATAACACTCGTTCGCTCGTCCTCGAACAGGTGCGAAATGGCGTCGCCGTACGCCGGGCGATTCTGCTGCGCGCGCTTGGAGGTGGCCGGTGAAGCCGCGCGCGCATCCTCCCGATTCCATTCTGATTGTCGGCGGGACATTAATCGATGGTTCGGGCTCCAAGCCGGCAGTTCGGGACATCCTGGTAGAAGAAGGCCGCATTCGCGGAATTGAGGCTCCGGGCAGAATTCCCCGCGCGGATCACTCGATTATTGATGCGAAGGACCTCATCCTCGCTCCCGGATTTATCGATCTCCATGTGCACCTCCGCGAGCCCGGACAGGGCCACAAAGAGACGATCGCCACCGGCACGGCTGCCGCAGCGGCAGGTGGCTTTACGACTGTCTGTCCAATGCCGAACACGCTGCCGGTGAACGACACACCCGAGATAACGCGATGGATGCAGGCACCGGACCGGCGCGCGTGCGTAAAGGTTCGTCCGATTGCTGCAGCAACGGTTGGCAGCAATGGCGAGAAGCTCACGGACTATCCGGACCTGATCGAAGCCGGTGCTGTGGCGGTGACCGATGATGGGCGTCCCATTTTGGGAGACGACATGATGCGCGACGCTCTCAAAGCCGCGCATAAGCTGGCGATTCCCGTCATCCAGCACGCGGAAGATACGCGTATGACTCACGGCGGCGTAATGCACGCTGGTCCGACATCCTTTCGACTTGGTCTCCGCGGCATTAACGCCCATTCAGAGGCTTGCATCGTAGGACGTGATATCAACTTGGCCGCAGAAATAGGTGCGCACGTGCACATCGCACACCTATCGACAAAGGAAGCAGTCGAGTATGTGCGGACAGCAAAAGAAAAAGGAGTCCACGTAACGTGCGAGGTCACGCCGCATCATCTGCTGCTCACCGATGAGGAAGTCGGCGATTACGACACCAACTGCAAGATGAATCCGCCACTGCGCAGCGAAGCTGACCGCGAGGCGATGTGGGACGCCCTGCGCGACGGCACCATCGACTGCATCGCCACGGACCATGCCCCGCACGCGGCTCACGAGAAGGCCCAGGAGTTCGATCGCGCTCCCTTCGGCATCACCGGTCTCGAAACCGCGCTGCCGATTGCACTCATGGTTGCAGGCGGCGATGTTCGAATGGCTGTTCAATGGCTGTCGTCAAAGCCGGCAGAGGTTGTGGGCTGGCAGGATGCAGGTCGCGTCGTCGTAGGCGGAATAGCCGATCTCGTGATCTTCGATCCCGAAGAAGAGTGGGTCTTCACCGCAGAAGTCTCAAAATCCAAATCAAAGAACTCGCCCTTCATGGGCAAGAACTTCTGCGGACGCGTGCGCTACACCTTTGTCGACGGACGGCTGGTGTACGCGCGCTAACAAGTTGGGTTCGAAAGGACGATTTCTGGCAATCCATTCGCTGCATCTCTATCATTAAGGATCATTGACGGTCTGGCCGAAAGCCTCTGGCCGACGGCCGAAAGCCGCATTATGACTGCCGATAAAAAGAAACTCGTCGCCGAATCGCCTGTTCAGGACGTCTTTGAAGATCGGCATCCATCTCCGTCCGAGGTCGAATGGGCTGAGAAAACGCTGGCTCCGGCACTCGAGAAGTCTCCGGAGCGGCCCATCGGCACCGCGTCAGGCGTGAATCTCGACGAGCACGGCAATGCCCGCTTCACGACCATTTCGGGAATGCCGGTTCGCAGGCTCTACACGCAAGCGGATCTTCCTGCAGACTGGAGCACTGAGAAGTACCTTGGACATCCGGGTGAAGTGCCATACACGCGAGGCATTCACGCATCTGGTTATCGCGGCAAGCTGTGGACGATGCGCCAGTTCTCCGGCTTTGCATCGCCGGAAGAGACGAATCAACGTTACAAGTATCTGCTCTCTCACGGCGGCGGCGGGCTTTCGGTTGCATTCGACCTACCCACGTTGATGGGTTTCGACTCCGATGCTGCGGAGAGCGAAGGCGAGGTCGGCAAATGCGGCGTCGCCATCGATTCGCTCGAAGACATGGAGATTCTCTTCAACGGCATCGATCTCGAGAAGACGACGGTCTCGATGACCATCAACTCGCCTGCCTCTGTCCTGTGGGCGATGTATCTCGTGGTCGCAGAGAAGCAAGGCGCGGACTGGAAGAAGATTTCAGGAACGATTCAAAACGACATCCTCAAGG
>CAYZHX010000232.1:0-4737 GCA_964476905.1 uncultured Terriglobales bacterium | reverse complement strand
ATGCTCGCTCGCCAATCCTTCCGCCTCGGAGAATTCAAGCTATCCTCCGGTGGCACCAGCGACTACTACATCGATTGCCGCACCACAACGCTCGACGCTGAGGGTGCGCGTCTGACCGGGCGCGTGTTTCTGGATCTGATCCAGCAAAAGAAATGGAGCCCTCGCGCGATCGGTGGGCTCACGATGGGTGCTGATCCGATCGTGGTCGCCGTTGCACTGCTCACCGCGCAATTGGTCCAAACATGTGCTCCGGCTCGGTCCACAGAGTCGGACGTGAGCGAATTTCTGATTCACGGTTTCTTGGTGCGCAAACAAGAGAAGGCACATGGCACAGGACAGCGCATCGAGGGATTCCGAGAAAAGGGTGCACGTATCGTCATCGTGGACGATGTCTGCACCACCGGATCCTCAACCATTCAGGCCATTGAAGCTGCGCGCGAATTTGGGTTCCAGGTCGCGGGTGTAGCTTGCTTAGTGGAACGAGAAGAGGCGGGCGGACGTCCGGCAGTGGAGAAAGCTGCGGGCGACGTGGAGTTCGTTTCTATTTTCACATCCGCGGACGTTCGCGCTGCGCATTTAGCAACGAAGGCCTAGCTTCGGGAATCCATCGAAACACTCATTTCAAACTCCTATAATTGAATCGTCTTTCGCCGATGCCGTTGGGAATCTACATTTCCGTGCCGTTTTGCCGCTCCAAGTGCAGCTTCTGCAATTTCGCATCGGGTGTTTTCTCGCGGGAGCTAATGGGTTCGTACATCGCTCGACTGCGACGCGAAGTCACAGAGGCGGCATCTGTAGCCAATCAGCTGGGTTGCTTCTTCGAACCGCGGGTCGACTCGATCTATCTTGGGGGTGGAACACCTACCACGCTTGCGCCTGAGCATCTCCGGGAAATTTTCGCAATTGTTCACGGCGAGTTCGAGGTTCCGGAAGACGCGGAGATCACGGTTGAGGCAGCCCCCGGGACGCTGACTCCTGAGATTCTCGGAGCACTTACTACATCGCGCGTCAACCGTGTGAGTCTTGGTGTGCAGTCGTTTGTCGATCAGGAGATTCGTTCTGTCGGTCGATTGCATAGCGCGACAACAGCGTTGATGGACATTGAACGTCTGCGCGAGTTCGGGATTGGGAACATCAATGTCGATCTTATTGCCGGGCTGCCTCACCAAAGCGTAGAGAGTTGGCGTTGTTCTCTGGAACGCCTGGCGATAGCAGATGTGCCGCACGCCAGCATTTATATTCTCGAAATCGATGAAGACTCTCGCTTAGGACGCGAACTGATCGCGGGGGGCTCTCGTTATCACGCTCATGCAGTGCCTGATTCGGATCTTGCCGCGGATCTTTATTTGGAAGCCATTCAGGCTCTGAGTCATGCCGGCCTTGAGCAGTATGAGATCTCAAATTTCGCACGTGTCGACTCCGAATCTCGTCACAACTTGAAGTACTGGACGCGCAAGCCTTATCTCGGTTTCGGTCTTGACGCGCACTCGATGCTTTATGCCCGGCCAAGCCCCGCGAAAATCGAAGCGATACGCTTTGGCAGTGGCGACGATCTGACGTCCTATATCGCCGGCAAAGGTGACTTGAGTGTTACGCGAGTGAGCAGGGAAGAGGCGATCGAGGAAACGTTGTTCCTTGGCCTCAGGCTTAACCGGGGTATTTCCTTATCCGAAGTGGGCAGTAGAGCGGTTAATGGGCTTCGAGGAGAAATAAACGAACTAACGGCGCTTGGTCTTCTCGATACGAGCGAGGACACACTGAGACTCACTCCCCGCGGCCGTCTGCTGTCGAACGAAGTCTTTGGACGGTTCATCCCTGACAAGGTAGCCTGACGAGTTATGAGCAAACCGGCACTGGAATTTCTTGAGCAAGATGAGCCTGTATCAGTAGCGCCGCGGGTGATTGACTTGCGCAGCGATACCGTGACACGTCCAACGCCAGCGATGCGGAGAGCGATGGCTGAGGCTGACGTCGGAGATGACGTTTACGGCGAGGATCCGACGGTGAATCGCCTGGAAGCCGCTGCCGCGCGGATCTTCGGGCGCGAAGCCGCTTTATTTGTTCCGACTGGAACGATGGGCAATCAGATCGCGATCAAGGTTCACACGCGTCCGGGGCAGGAGATTGTCTGTGAAGAGCGCGCGCACATCCTCGATTGGGAAATGGCCATGCCTGCACTATTCTCCGGCTGCCTGATTCGTACATTGCGCGGCGAAGACGGGATTCTTACTTGGGGCGAGATCAAGAACAAGATCCCTTCGGACAGCTACGCGCGAGCACAGACTGGCCTCATCGAGCTTGAAAATACGCACAACATGGCGGGCGGCACGGTCGCTCCTCCTGAAGTGACAGACGAAATTTGCGAACAGGCCCACGAACGTTCAATCCCTGTTCACCTGGATGGTGCGCGCATCTTCAACGCAGCTGTGGCGTTGGGACGTCCAGTTGCGGAAGTTGCGGGAAAGGCTGATTCAGTGATGTTTTGCCTTTCCAAAGGCCTGGGTGCACCGGTTGGGTCGATGCTCGTTGGCAGCCGGAGATTCATCGATCAAGCACGTTCGGTCCGTAAAGCTCTCGGCGGGGGCATGAGGCAGGCAGGTGTGCTGGCAGCTGCCGGACTAATTGCCTTGGAGCAAATGCCTGATCGTCTCAGCGAGGACCACATGAATGCCAGGTTCCTGGCGACGGCATTAGCTCAAGTTCCCGGGATACAGATCGCACCGGATAAAATACGAACTAACATTGTGATTTTCGGCGTTACCGGTCTGAAGATGGACTCAACGGAGTTTCTGCGGCGCCTGCGCAAGAAGAACGTGATCGGCAGCGCGGTGAACCAGTCGTTTGTGCGGCTGGTTACGCATTTCGACGTTAGTCGCGATGACTGCGAGCAGGCTGTGGAAGCAGTTCGGCAGGTTTGTGGGTAGCTAGGTGCGGTCAATCTCCTGCGGTGAGGAAGTCTTCGTTTTCTTACTTCTCCACCGAGACGATTTTTTCGAAGTCCCTCGCTTTGCGCTTAACTAATTCACAACCGCATCGGCCGGTTCTCCTTCCAGCAGTTCCATCGGAACGCTGCGGGCTGGGCTGATTCCTGTCTCCTGAATTTTGTACAGCAGGGCGCGATAGCTGATGCTCATCGCCCGCGCGGCTCGTTTGCGATTCCAGTTATGGGCGTGGAGGACCTTCAGAATGATGCGGCGCTCGAGTTCCCGCACAGCGTCGCGCGTGGCCTTCTTCAGCGAGATTTTGCCATCCGCGGGAATTACCGGATCGAAGCAATCGCCATTGCGGACTACTAGCTCCGAGGTAACAGCTTCGTCATTACCCAAGATGACGTAGCGCTTCATCAGGTTCTCAAGCTGGCGAATGTTGCCCGGCCAGGAGTAGTTCTGGAGCATTTCAAGCAGCGACGATGAGATCGGCTTTGGCCGAACCGAGAACTTGTCGCAATAAAGCTGCAGGAAGTAATGGACGAGTGTGGGAATGTCCTGTGCTCGATGCCGGAGTGCCGGGACTTCGATTTGAACGACGTTGATGCGATAGAAGAGATCCTGGCGGAAACGGCCGGATGCTACTTCGGATTCAAGGCTGCGATTGGTCGCGCAGATTACTCTAACGTCGACTTTACGATCTTCCTGTCCGCCGATCCTGCTGAATTGTCCATCCTGCAGGAGTTGGAGCAGCTTGGCCTGAATGCCTAAATCCATCTCCCCGATTTCATCGAGGAAGAGGGTGCCGCGGTTCGCCATCTCGACGCGGCCGGGTTTCGCTGCATACGCGCCAGTGAACGCGCCACGCTCGTAGCCGAAGAGCTCACTTTCAAGCAGCGTACCCGGGATTGCAGGGCAGTTGACCTTAACGAAGGGCCCGTCGCTGATGCCGGAGTGCAGATGGATCATACGTGCCATGATCTCTTTGCCGGTCCCGTTTTCTCCTGTGATCAGCACGGGAACATTTGCCTGTGCAACGATGTGTAGCTTCCGCTGCAGTGATTGCATGCGTTCGGTGTTGCCGAAAACTACTCGCTCTGGCGGGAATCCGGCCAAGAGGCCTGAATGTCCATTGGCATATGCGGTTGCGCTCAAACAGTCACTCTCCGAATCTGGCGCACGCGAATCATGAGCGCGACAGACTTCCGATGCATTTATTTGCATATTCGAGACCAACTCTGGACGTTGTGGTTTTCGATTGTGGAAAAGTATCCGGATGGTGCTGTAAGCCGATGATTATGAGAACCTAATGTCGTTGTCTCTCAACGTTGCTTGGGCTCTGAGCGATGATCTCACCTGACAAACACTCGCGCCTGAGTCAGTGCAAATCGTTTCAGTTTTGAGATAAAGTCTTTTCCCTCGGATACGCTAACGGATGGTAAAGGCTTCCACTTCGCCCGTCATTGCATGTACTGAGGCCAAAACATCAGCAAGTCCCGAGGAACGATAGGGAGGCAAGGTAATCACTTGGGTTACCCTTTGTGTGCAGCACTTTGCAATTACAGGGGCGGTGGAGACTCTTAATTTCGCACAGAAAGTCTTTTGAAATCAGTACTTAATCGATTGCTGGAGATGGCCGACAAACTGCACTATAGCGCACAAGGTCAGGCAAGAGGGATGCCGGCCATGTACGTAGGAGCGTTCAGTACCAATAGAGCGCTGTCGGCGGGTACGTGAGGCAGTTTCTCGATATGTCGCTCGGATTGATTTCAGAACGCGAAAATCTCAGGAACAGGATCTTGCCCTTGGA
>CAYZHX010000231.1:0-4756 GCA_964476905.1 uncultured Terriglobales bacterium | reverse complement strand
CATCAACGCTGCTCCTGCCGTCTTCTACGCGTCCATCGACCGGAACCTTCTCTCCCGGGCGCACGCGCAGATGATCGCCGACGACAACCTGTTCAAGCGGAACATCGGCTTCGCTGCCGTCACGAGCAACGCGCCGTGCCATTTTGGGAGTGAGATCGAGCAGTGCACGGATGGCGCTGCTGGCCTGCTTGCGCGCGCGCAGTTCCATGACCTGGCCCAGCAGCACGAGCACGGTAATCGCGGCGCTGATTTCGAAATAAACGTCCGCCCGCCCGGCGCCACGGCCGATTTGTGGGAGCAGATCCGCCGGCACGACGGTCACGATCAGGCTGTAGAGGAACGCGACGCCCGTGCCCATTGCTATCAGAGTGAACATGTTGAGATTGCGCGTGCGCAGCGAGTTCCAGCCGCGCTCGAAAAAGGGAGCGCCTCCCCAGAGGACGACCGGCGTTGCCAGGGCAAGCTGCAGCCACGCAGAAGCCTTCGACATGTCGAAATCGTGCAGCCATCCTGAGCTGAGCATGCCTCCCATGCTGATAATCAGCAACGGCACGGTAAGCGCAACGCCAATCCAGAAGCGCAAACGCATGCTGCGAAGCTCGCTGTCATCTTCGACCGAAGCTGAGGCCGAAGTAATGCGAGGCTCGAGCGCCATTCCGCATTTTGGGCAGGAGCCGGGTTTATCCGAAACAACCTCCGGGTGCATTGGGCAAAAGTACTCTGTCGTTGCGACCGGATGAAGCTCGGGTTCCAAGGCCATTCCGCATCTGAGACACGAGCCCGGCTTGTCCGACGTGACCTCCGGATCCATCGGGCAGAAATATTTTGTAGAGCGGGAAACAGCCGGTTGCGGCGCAGGGCTGGGCTTAGCCGGACTTGGTCCGAGCTGAACGAGGCCTGTTGCCTTCGGCTTTGGCGTGAGGTATTGCTGCGGGTTTGCTTCGAACTTCTGTGCGCAATGAGTGCAGCAGAAAAAGTACTGCTTGCCCGCATGCTCGCGGGTCGCTGCCGCGCGTTTCGGATCAACTGTCATTCCGCAAACGGGATCGATAATCGCCTTGGCTTGATCGGTATTTGCCATTTGTTTTTGCCCAGAGACGACGTTGCCCTAGCGCGAGTGCTTGTAGAACAACTCCGTCAATTCTTCATAGGTGCGCTGCGCTTTCTTTTCATCGCCGGAGCGCAGAGCCTGGGTGGCGCAATGCTGCAGGTGTCCGCCCAGCAGGACGCGCTCGATTGAGCGCAGGGACGCGTGCACGGCCGACATCTGCTCGAGAATCTCGGGACAGTAGCGCTCGTCTTCAACCATCTTCTGCAGACCGCGCACCTGGCCTTCGACGCGGCGCAGGCGTACCTGCAGGTTCTTCTTGATCTCCGGATCCTTGGCGGAGCCGTAACCGTGCTCTGGTTTGTGTTTCATGATGACTATTCGCCCGTGAGGTACTTGTATTGCGCCTCGTGGAGAGGCACGACGCTGAGGCGTCCCTGCCGGACCAGTGGCGAATCCGCAAATGATTTGTGCTGCTTGATCTCAGACAGCGATCTTGGCTTGGAGATCGCCGATCCCGCTTTGATCTGCACTTTGGGATTCTTTGCGTCAGAAGGATCGACGGAGACTACTGACGCGGTGCCAACTGCGGTCTTTTCGTCGCCGGTGTGATAGATGACAAGTCGATCTCCGGATTTCATCCCGCGCAGGTTCTTGAGCGCAACTGGATTGGTGACGCCATCCCAAATCGTTGTCTTGTCACGCTGTAGATCAGCGAAGGAGTAAGTGCCGGGTTCAGTCTTCAGGAGATAGTTCATGAGGGAATCTTGCCTCGCTTTCATATACCTTATACCCCCAACGGGTATATCGGTCAACCAATGGAGCCGCGATGCTGGTACTCTCGTAAAAAGAACTCCGAGGAGGAACATCGATCGCATGACGCAGCTCGACGTCGTATTTCGCTATGGCACGCCGCCGGGAGAGAACGAATTGCGCGCGCTCACCTATGCACGCGAAGTCTATGGGATTCGCAGAATCGAGTTTGACGAGGAGCAGCAAACGATCCGCGTGGAATATGACGCCACGCGCCTCAATGATGATGTTGTGGCAGGCGTATTACGGCGTGCGGGACTGGATTTGCGGGAAAAAGTGGAACTCGTTTGAAATTGCTGGTAAGCTGCAGGGTTGCGCGCCAAAAAGTTGCCTAAATGCAACGAGACGCTCAAGAGATCCTCTGGCCGAGTAAGTCTCAAGAGCGTCCCAGTTGCGCGCCACTTCGTCTGCCATGGGATAGAGCATCCTCCTTGCCATCCCTGCACTGATTCAAAACACAGGACTTAGCCCATCAACACACCCTTCCAGCGGGTAAACTTTGCTGACTCGAAAGTGCCGTAGTGTAGCTTTTGCCCGACGCTGCACAAGGTATGTTGCAGGTTGCCTTTTGAGAGTTCCAAAATCTATGTTGTCCTGCGGTCGAGCACCTTCGATTTATTGGAAAATATGGCGCGCCCTGAGAGATTCGAACTCCCGACCTTCTGATTCGTAGTCAGACGCTCTATCCAACTGAGCTAAGGGCGCGAAGAATTTGCGCGAGGAAAGAACAGCGAAGACAGAAAAATTATAGCAGAGCCAGAACACGCCTTTTCCTCCCTGATCGGCAATTCGGACTTATTGGTGGTGGATGTCAGCCACCGCTGCGTACACGCCTAGACTCACTTCCGCAGATCGTGCTCACAGTAGGGTTGCACGTTAACCCGGCCAGAACGCGACTGTTTCCGCCTGTCAGCAACGCGACAGTTTTGGCCGGCATCTTCGACTGACATCGCCGCTGTGTCCCGTTCAGTCGTGAGTTTCGTTCTGTAACCGCCATGAACAGGCGTAACATACGTGCAGGTTTGGAATTGATTCCGATTCCTTCGAGGGAGCAAGCTATGAAAAGCTCCACCCATATCGTTTCGAAAAGCTACATATTAGTTTTCGTGCTTTGTTTACCGGCAGCTGCCCAGCGCACATCTAGCGGCACTCCCGGCAGCAGCAGTGCCCCAAGCAGCAGACCTTCGACTCCGACCGTGCAGCCGAGCATTCCGTCTCCAGGCACGAATTTTCCCAGTACCCAGCGCCAGGTGCTCTACATTTCCGGCGCTGTGGTAATGCAGGACGGCACGCCACCTCCAGAGCCGGTTGCGATTGAGCGTGTATGCGGAGGCGGTGCGCACAAAGAGGGATACACCGATTCCAAGGGCAGGTACCAAATCCAGCTCGGCCAAAACTCTGAACTGCAGGACGTTTCCGAAAGCAGCAACGTAAGCAGCGGTTTGGGAGGCATGAGCGGCGGCTCCGGAATGGGCAATCAAGGCGGAATGGGCGGCGTGAATCCGCGCGACCTGATCGGGTGCGAGGTGCGCGCCATGTTGCCAGGATTCCAGTCGAGTACTGCGATGATCAAGGTCGAAGGCGCCTTCGGCGAGATCCGCATGGACACGATTACTCTGCAGCGTCTCGGCGGCGGAGAAGGCACGACCATCAGCCTGACTAGCATGCAAGCGCCGAAGAACGCGCGCAAAGCATACGAGAAGGCCCAAAAAGAAGTTGCGAAAGATAATTTCAAAGACGCAGAGAAAGAACTCACGAAGGCTGTGGAGGAGTATCCGAAATTCGCCGCCGCCTGGGCTCTCTTGGGCATGATCCACCAGGGCAACAAACAGATCGATGAGGCGTCGAAGGATTTTCAGCAGGCGATCAACGCTGACCCGCAATACGCGAAACCCTATTTTGGTATGGCTATGATCGCTGCCACGCAACACAATTGGAAAGACACTGTGCGCATGAGCGAGCAGGTCAATAGACTCGCGCCGCTCGCGTATCCCGAGGCTTATTTCTTCGGCGGTGTCGCAAGCTACAACCTCGGCAACATGGACGATGCCGAGCGCGACATCCGCAAGTTCATCTCGCTCGACAACGAACACCGTAGGCCTGTTGCCGCGCTGTACCTCGGTGACATTCTCGCGCGCAAGCAAGACTTCGCCGGAGCCGCCCAACAGGCAAAAGCCTATCTGGCACTTGCGCCGAACGCTCCGAATTCGGAAGGTGTGCGAGAAAAGCTGAAACAACTAGAACAGCTCAGCGCTGCGCCCGCGAAACCGCAATAGATGACGGTGATCGTCGACCGACGAGTGGATGCAAGACTTAGAGTTCCACAGGTACATCAAGCGAGCGCCACATATACCAGCTTGCAACGGAGCAGTACGGGTGCCACGATTTGGCAATCCGTTCCATCGTTCTTGGCTTTGGCATCACTTTCATTCCGTATGCCTTTCGAATGGCGCTACGCACGCCGTAGTCACCGGTAGGCAGGATGTTGGGCCGGCGTAGGGCAAACATCAGGAACATGTGCGCAGTCCAATCGCCGATGCCTTTTACCTGCGTGAGCTCGGATATCACTTCTTCATCCGGCATTTGCGGAAAACGTTGAAATTCGACCAGGCCGTCGCGCGTCTTACGGGCGAGATCGCGAATGTAGGTGAGCTTCTGCTTGGAGAGTCCGAGCGAACGCATCTGCTGCGGCCGCAGTTTCAAAATGGAATCGGGCGTGATCTCCCCGCCGGCTTTCGCCTGCAAGCGATCGAATATTGCGCGCGCCGCTTTTCCATGCAGTTGCTGGAAGACGATAGAACGGACTAGAGCGCGAAATGTCGGCTCATGGTATTGCATCGCATATGGTCCGACGCGCTCAATGATCGAAGCGAGAACAGGATCGGCTGCACGCAA
>CAYZHX010000230.1:0-4763 GCA_964476905.1 uncultured Terriglobales bacterium | reverse complement strand
TGATCATCAACATGGTAGAAGGCGCAACCGAAGCCGAGATTCAGCACATTATTGACAGCGTGGTGCTCTGCGGTTACCAACCGCACGTGATCCGCGGAACTGAGCGCACCATCGTCGCGGCAGTAGGCAGCGGCGGAAACCGCGCGCAGCTTGAAGCCCTGAGGAGCGCGCCCGGCGTAGAGGATGCGATTGCGATCGCGCATCCCTTCAAGCTCGTGAGTCGCCAAGTACGGAAGGAGTCAAGCGTGGTGGATGTTGCCGGTGTGAAGGTCGGCGGCGAACACATCGTCATCATCGCCGGACCATGTTCAGTCGAAACTCGCGATCAGGTGCTGGAGACAGCTGTCGCCGTGAAGAAGGCCGGCGCTCGGATGCTACGTGGGGGCGCGTATAAGCCGCGCACGTCTCCTTATGATTTCCAGGGGCTCGGCGTCGAGGCGCTCAAGATTCTAGCCGAGGCGCGCGATGTTACTGGGCTGCCGGTGGTAACGGAAGTGATGAGCACGGAAGACGTCGATCTCATCTCCGAATACGCTGACGTACTCCAAGTCGGCGCACGCAATATGCAGAACTTCGCCCTGCTCCGTCGCCTCGCCAAAGCCGAACGCCCCATCCTGCTGAAGCGCGGGCCTTCGGCGACTGTAAAAGAGTGGCTCCTCGCCGCTGAGTATCTCCTAGCAGGCGGAAATTCGCAGGTAATCCTCTGCGAACGGGGCATTAAGACCTTCGAAACGGAACTGCGGAATACGTTTGACTTGGCAGCCATTGCTCTGGCGAAAGAGCTGTCGCATCTTCCTGTGATCGCCGATCCTTCGCACGGAACTGGTCGCCGCAGTTTGGTAAGCGCAACATCAAAGGCGGCAATTGCCGTTGGCGCGGACGGACTGATCGTTGAAGTGCACCCCTGCCCCGAACGAGCGCTGTCCGATGGCCCCCAGTCGCTCACTTTGGCGGGCTTCGCCGCAATGGTCCAAAACCTCTCGGAACCCTTGCGCCGTGTAGCCGAGTTGGAGATGGCGGCGACGGCTTAAATCCCGTAACATCCTGCTGGTTACGCGGAGATCGGTGAAGTAAGCTGCCTTGTCGGCAACTCCGCGTTCACCCGGATCTGGGATGCGCATCGTGCTTCTTTGCGCTTATCTATCGCTCGAAGAGCTCGCTGAACCCTGAAATCTACTTGCTTTCGGCGATTCAGCTACTTACTATGTTGGTGCCCACTTCCCCCCGTCGAAGCCCTTTTCAAAAGTCACTATAGGTACGCCTATGCGCATCCATCAGCTTGGGTGTCGGTACGTTTGCACGCAATCTCCTGACGGGGAGCTTCGATACCTGCGCGCAACACGACTCTCTTCTCTAAGACTCTTCTGGATTTTCCGCAATTTTGGAGATCTCCATCAGCACGTGTTAAGTCCGCGGCAACTGCAACTGATTCTCACTTGCGAAGCGCTGGACAACAAGTCTCGTATTGATCCCGAAGAATTGATCGGAACCATTGAACTTTCCGCAGGACCGACGAAGGGATTCGAAACGCAGCCGCGTCGGCCAATGAGCGCAACGCAATCAGCCGCTTACGCGCCGATCGGAAGCCGATCATTTGCGATCAGCGCAATTGCTACGGCTGCCACGGTTTTGATTGTGGCCGTTGCGTTTTCAGTCGCACAGGCAAACTGGAGTACTCGCCTTGCCTACATGGGTTCCAAGTCGAAACATATCGCCAAGTCGTTCCTGCCGAGGGTGCACGAAGCGTTGCGATTTCGAATCATAGAACCTCAGCAGGCCCGACTGCAGAAGCCGTTCTCTTCCGCTTCTGAACAGGTTGGGCTAGTACCGTCTCCGGACCCAGCTTGGGAAAAATCCGAAATGGGAAATGCGTTGGAAGGGAGCGCTTCAACGGCTGGCGGAGGCATTCTTCAGTCCGCTGCTCTCAATTACAGCTCAGTAAACGAGCCCGGATTGACTCCGGACATTGGTCCTCCCGTCCCACATTCTTCGCCGAAACATAGCTCCATATCGGCACATCACTCCGACGCGGTTCCGGAGATGCTCCCGTCAGCCGGACCGCCCGAAGGCCATCCTGTGCTGGACGACTTCTCATCGGTTGTTCGCGACACAGAGGTGCTTCTCCGCGCGATAGTTTCGCCGGAAGGACGAGTCAAAGAAGTAAAGCTGCTACACGGGGACGCAACGCTCGGGCGCGAGGCTGCCCGTATTGTGCGTTCCTGGCGTTACGCTTCCCGCGACGGTAACGCCGATGGGGAAAGCAGAATTCGATTTCTGTTCACGAGCGACGTGACCACAGTGTCGTTTCTCGATTCCGGATTGCCACTCCAGAACCGATAGATTACGTGAAATGAGATCTGCTACTGTAGTTCGAAGTCTATCTAGCTGCTCGAACAGAAGATGTTACTGCTGAAGCTTGGCGAATCATCTTCTTGCGCACGGTCAGTCGCTCCACAAGATGAGTCTTTACATCGTATCCACGGCCGGGCTCGCCTGAGATCGGGATCGTTCCCTTTGGCGAAACCACGATTTCGGGATCAACGATGTCCTCTTTCCAGTAACGCTTCGAGGCTGACACATCGCCAGGCAGAGAGAAGTTCGGCAACGTGGAGAGCGCAACGTTGTGCGATCGACCGATGCCGCTCTCCAGCATGCCGCCGCACCAGACTGGAATGTTGTTTGCCTGGGCAACATCGTGAACGGCGATCGCTTCGGTGAACCCGCCGACGCGTCCGACTTTGACGTTGATGATTCCGCACGAGCCCAGTTCAAAAGCAGCTCGAGCGCTACGCGCGTGATGAATTGCCTCATCGAGACAGATGCGCGTCTTCAGCGCTTTCTGCAGGCGGGCGTGGAAATAAAAATCATCGTTCCACAACGGCTGCTCGATCATGAGCAGATTGAAAAGATCGAATTGTTTCAGGTGATCGAGATCTTCGAGTGTATAAGCGGAGTTGGCATCGCAGCTGAGTAAGACTTTCGGCCAGCGCTCACGAATGCGTTCGAAAATCTGTATGTCCCAACCGGGTTTGCATTTCACCTTGATGCGTTGATATCCGGCTGCCAACTCGCTTTCTATCTTTTCCATGAGCTGCTCCGGCGTGTCCTGAATTCCAAGCGACACCCCGCAGGCAATCTCTTTTCGAGTTCCATTGAGTAGTTTCCATAATGGAACATTCTTGATCTGTGCTTCGGCATCCCACACGGCGTTTTCCAATGCGGCCTTCGCCATACGATGTCCGCGAACTCGGCCTAGGAGCGCCGGAACATCGCGCCCAGATTCGATATTGCGATTCAACAGCGAAGGAGCAAGTTCTTCGGTAATCGCATACCATGCAGTGCCGATAGATTCTTCACTGTAGTACGGATGCTCACCGGCGACGCATTCGCCCCAGGCAGTAATGCCATCGAGTTGCAGCTCGACCAGCATCACTCGGCGTTCTGTCGTACGGCCAAAGCTGGTCTCGAAAAAATGCACGAGCGGCATGTGCAACTCGCGAAGGGTGATGCTGTCTATCTGCATGAGGGCTCCGCTTCCCTTTCCGGCACCGCGCTAAATTCGAACTTCTCCTTCGGAGATGCAAGTAGAAACGTGCCGTTCCCTTTTGCGTCACGCCTATAGCCCAGAACTGCGAGGCCGCTGGAAAATGCGTTCAAGAATTGCTGTCGATTCGTGAACTGCAGCTTGCTCGCTCGGTCGCGCTCGGCGGGATCGGCTTTCCACTCGTAAATTTGCGCCGGGACAGTGATTGTCTTCTCCGGATCGACCTGCGCACGCACTCCCTCATTCACGAGGTCGGTGACTCGCCTCGATTTAAGCCACCATTCGGCAACGCAACGGTCCGTTGGTAGTCCGCCCTGGAGCGGAGAAGAAGACGCCCCATATTGGTTTAGCGTGTAACGGCGGACGATGGCCCCGAGCTTCTCGATATTCAAGTAAGCATTTTTGATCTCTAATGGATCGAAGGTCCACTCCATCAGCTCGAAGCCTCGGGTGATCGCCTCTTCGCGCTGCGCGAGCTTCAGGCGCTTTCCCAAACCGAGATTGCGAAACTCTTCGCGGACCGCCAGCATGTGCGAATGCAAATAGGCATTTCCATTCCGGGCTCCGGGAATCGAGAGCACAAATCCAACCAGGGTTGAACCTTCAAAAGCTCCGATCACCTGACCACCGATCTTGCTGGCAACGACGAACATACGCACAGGGATCAAATCGGCGTCAGAGAACTTCCAAACTTCCCTCTGCAGGTTTACGCATGCCTGAAATTCGGCGATCTCTTTACAGTGACGCAACTCAATTGAATCTGCAGACCGAGGTGTCTGTGCGGAAGCAGCTTCGCTCACTGCTTCACCTCTTCGCCGATCTTCGATTTCTGCCACAGCTCTTCCATCTGTTCGAGGTTCATTTCTTCCAGAGTAGTTCCTTGTGATTTTGCCGCCAATTCCATTGCTTCAAAGCGGCGGCGAAATTTACGAGTTGTGCGGCGCAATGCCGATTCGGGATCGACGTCAAGAAAGCGAGCGAGATTCACCAGCACAAAGAACAAGTCGCCCAATTCACCCTCAACCCGCTCGTGCAATGCAGGGGGAATTGGAGTCAAGCGCGATCCGGCATCACCTCCACCCGGCCGGATGGGTTGTGGGATTTCGGCGATGTCCCGCTTCAGCTCCGTGACCTCTTCCTGCAGCTTTTCAAATATGCCGGAAATGTGCGGCCAGTCAAAACCGACCGAAGCGGCTTTTCTACTGATCTTGCCTGCTTC
>CAYZHX010000229.1:1397-4791 GCA_964476905.1 uncultured Terriglobales bacterium | reverse complement strand
GATGATTCAGCGCCTGCTGCACCGTTATGCTGCTGAACTGTGACTTTGGTGTATTCAGGAACGGCCCGCCCGAAGCCGTAAGCCATACGGCAGTGACCTCGTCAAGACGGCCTCCACGCATGCACTGGTGAACGGCGTTGTGCTCGCTGTCGATCGGCAGCAGGGGCTTGCCTTGTCGACGCGCCTCGGCAGTGATCAACTCGCCTGCAGCGACCAGACATTCCTTATTCGCGAGCCCGACCATCTTGCCCGCCTTCACGGCTTCATACGTGGCTTCGAGTCCGGCGACTCCGACGATGGCGCTAACAACAAAGTTCGCGTCAGGATGCGTGGCGACCTTCACTACACCTTCCGGTCCGGAGAGAACCTCCGTGGCAATTCCGGCACCCTGAAGTCGAGCGCGCAGCTTCGATGCCGACTCCTCGTCAGCCATCGATACCATTTTGGGATTCCACCGGCGGCACTGCTCAAACGCAGCGTCGACGTTTTTTCCCGCCGCTAGCGAGACCACACTGAATCTTTCCGGATAAGCTTCGACGATCTTCAGCGTGCTGATGCCGATCGAACCAGTAGAGCCAAGGATGGCGATGCGTCGTGCTGAAGGGGAAGAAATGCCCAGCGGGGAAGCTGGCTTGAGAAAATTACTCACAATACTAGAAGTGGATGAGACCGAATGAGCAATAGTACCACAGCACTGGAGAGGCCAGGAGCAGCGCGTCCACGCGATCGAGCGCGCCTCCATGCCCTGGCAGCAGCGCGCCCGAGTCCTTCAGATTGGCTCCACGCTTCATCATCGACTCAACCAGATCGCCGATCTGCGCCGCAACATTGATAGACGCCGATGCCAGCACAGCAATCCATATGACGTTCGCCTTCGGCTGAGCCATTCCCGAAAGGGCACTGGCGTGGCCCAACAACTTCCAATTTGTCAGCGCTTGAGCAACCGGCGTGTTGAACACCAGCAGCAGCGTGCCGACGATCATGCTGCCAATCATCGATGCCCCAGCGCCCTCCCATGACTTTCCCGGACTGATCCTCGGCGCCATCTTGTGCTTCCCAATCGCGCGCCCGACGTAGTAAGCGAAGATGTCGCCTGTCCAGACCACGAGCATCAAGAAGAATACGGCGAAGGCGCCATCGGCGAGCAGCCCGCGCGCAAACAGCAAGAATCCCAAAGTGATCCCGATGTAAGGCACGGCCATGTAAGAAGCCGCAGCCGAAGGCAGCGCCTGCCGCAAGTCCTCGATGTGCATCGCACAAGCCAGCAGAATCAGCGGCGCCAGGCTGACCAGGACAAGCAGCACCGTGTACTGAAAGAAAGGATCGCGCGTCATCTGCCATCCCGTAGCACCAGATGGATGCTGCCCACGCAATGCAATCGACAGATAGTAGTCGCCCAGCACAGCAAGCACAGCGAGATAAGTAAGCACTCGCAGGGGCTGCAAGCCATGCGCCTCAACGATCTTCAAATACTCTTGTGTGCAAAGCAGCGCCAGAGCAGCAAGCACCAGCGCATAAAGCCAGAACGGCGCCTTAAACACCACGAGTACCACAATGGGAATCAGAATGATAGCTGTAATCACTCGCTGCATAGACAGAACCGGCGCCGGTTCTGATTACATCATTCGCGCGCGCGGAAGAATAGTGCCCGCGAAGCTACTTGCGCGCGCCGACCAGGTCGTCAGACTGGGCATGGCGCCCGTTTCCATTCGATCCCAATCCACCGTATCGCCGCTCGCGACGCTGATAATCTGCGATCGCATGCAGCAGATCGGCGCCCTCGAAGTCAGGCCAGAGTTTGGAAGTGACGTAGATCTCGGCATACGCAATCTGCCAAAGCAGGAAGTTGCTCACGCGCAGCTCGCCGCTGGTGCGGATCACCAGATCAGGATCCGGCAAGCTTCCATAAAGGTGTCGCCCGACCACCTCTTCATCAATGTGCAGATGATCGATGCCGCCGTTGTTGCGCGCCGCGTCGATGATCGAGCGGAACGCATCGACAATCTCCGTCCGCGCGCCGTAATTGAGGGCCAGCGTGAGCACCATGCCGGTGTTGTCCGCGGTCGCTTCCTCCGCCCACTTCAGCCGCTCCTGGACATTCTCCGGCAGCTCCCAGATGCGCCCAATGTAGGTGAGCCGGACATTGTTCCGATTCAGCCGCGGCACCTCCTGCTTCAGGTACTGCCGCAGAAGCTGCATGAGGAACTCCACCTCAGCCGCCGGACGCTTCTTCCAGTTCTCCGCTGAAAACGCATAAAGCGTGAGGAAGGGAAGCCCAATGCGAGCCGCCGTCTCGACCACTCCGCGCACCGTCTGCACCCCCGAACGATGCCCGACAAATCGTGGCAAATGCCGCCGATTCGCCCATCGCCCATTCCCATCCATGATGATGGCAATATGGCGCGGCAACCTCGAAGGCTCGAGGTGCGCATAGATTTCCCGTTCTTTGGTTGAGAGCTCCTCAACCCTGCCACTGTTTTGATGCAAGTGCTTCATGCCGCAAAGTAGTACCTTAGCATGGCTGGGAAGGTGAGTGCAAAGTGAGAGGGAAGGGTGCGGTTCAAGGTGGAAGCCTCCGACTTCAGTCGGTCACTCTTGGCCTGTCATCCTGAAGCGCTTCTGTTGCGCGAAGGATCTCCCGGAAACGCCGTAGGCTGAAAATGCACTCCCTAGGCTCCTCGGCCTCTGATGTCGAGTTGCTTGTGAAGGGGCCACGTCTAGTTTTTCCGCAGCGGTCACCGAGCCGCAGCCAGAGCTTGCGGCGCGGCGCGGAATCCCTTCACTGCAAGAACGCCAAGCACGACAAACAGAATTAAGACGGTGCCTTGAGCAATGGCGAACGGTGGCTCAGACTGCGTCGGCGCAAGCGCCTTCAACGCCGGTATTTTCAGAAACGACTGGAACACTAGCACGAAAACATTGAAGTAGAGAGCCACGGTTGCGCTGACGACGTAAGTTGAACGCCATCCTCCGACGAGCGATCGGCGATAACGAGCGAAGCACGCGACCGCGAGCACCACCAGCGAAATCACACCGATGATGTGCGAAGGCAGAATTTTGTGAGCCGGGAGTATGAATCCGGACAAGCTGGTGAGAATGGTTGAGACCAGGAAAACCGTAGTCAATCGATCGAGGCGCTTCCCACCGATGAGTCCGAAGATCACCACAAACCCGGAAATGATTCCAACAAAGCTGATCAGCACGTGGACCAAGACGAGACTCGTCATAAGCGGAACTCCTTTTCAAACGTCGTGGCCCAATTGCGTTCTCGCGATTTTACACCTGTGAATAATTGACGTTGTGTGAGGACCCGGCGTCATGTCGCGAATTCCTGGTTGGATGTAAAGTCCAGCATCTACGCGGGAAGGGAGCTACTGCACGGCGAGGCACGACG
>CAYZHX010000229.1:0-1297 GCA_964476905.1 uncultured Terriglobales bacterium | reverse complement strand
GACGGTGTAAGTGTAGTCATTGATCTTCTTTACTGCCCGCGCGTCCTCCTGATCGCTGCCTGTTACCGGATAATCGTTGCCGTCGAACTTGCCGGTCCATTCATTGTGCGTAGGCTTGCCGCTGCCATCGACGCCGTCGATCGTGACCTTTATCTGATCTCCAGCGGCTTCATAGACGACGGTCTTGTTCCTCGCCATCCCATGCGGAATCTTCGACTTCGCCTCATTCAATTTCCACCTTCCCATACTGGGATCGGCGCCGTAACAAACCACCGCAACCAGGCACAATCCGATGACAAACAGCAATGTTCGAGCTCTCACTTCTCCTCCTGATCAATTCGTAATCCGGTGTCTGAGCCCGGATTCTAGTTCCGGGGGCGAGGTTGGGCAAGGAAGGAGTCTCTGGGTCATATCGACTTTGTGTGGAACTTATCGCCTGTCGCGTCTTGGCACTTTTTCCGGGCAGGATCATGCAATCCGTTCGTGCAATCCCATCCCCTGCGCACTCTAACGAATTTCGTTGCTCCGCGTCTAAGGCTCGTAAACAATGCCCCGCGCCTCTTCTCCTGCTGGAGCCCTAAAATGAAGGTCACACTTCGCAAGTTCCTCAGCTTCGCAGCGATTTCGACCATCTTCGTAAGTTCTGCGTTGTGGGCGGCGAGCAACCCCTTCGTCGGAGATTGGAAGCTCAACCCGTCCAGAAGCAAACTCACCGACGTGATGAAGGTAGAGAGCATCGGCGCCAATAAGTACAACTTCAATTTTGGCGCCGGCCCCGAGACCATTGTGCTCGACGGGACAGATCAGCCGGGCAATTACGGGACTACGCTTTCCGTCGCAATCCAGGGCGACACCTGGAAGGTCATTCGAAAAAAGGATGGCCGCATGCAGATCTCGGCGATCTGGAGTCTTTCTGAAGACGGCAGCGCGCTCACAGACCACTTCACAGGATTCAATGCCAACGGGTCGACCTTCAACGTGAACTATGTGTACAAACGAAAGGGCGAAGGATCAGGGTTCACTGGCGAATGGGTAAGCACGAGCGAAACGGTGAACTCTGTCGTTCTGCTTCAGGTTCGGCCGTACGAGGCAGACGGTCTTTCTTTCATCTACCCCGCAGTCGATATAAGGCGAGACGTGAAGTTTGACGGCAAAGATTATCCCAACGTTGGTTCAAACGCGGCCCCCGGCTCCACGTCCTCCATACGCCGGGAAAGCGACCATGCTCTCGAGATGACTTACAAGATCAATGGGAAGCTCCTTTACACGCAGAAAATCGAGCTCTCTTCCGATCTCA
>CAYZHX010000228.1:0-4855 GCA_964476905.1 uncultured Terriglobales bacterium | reverse complement strand
CGGTGCGTCGTGAGTAGTCGAGGTAGAGCATCGATGCGACCGCGTCAACGCGCAGCCCGTCGGCGTGGTAGACGTCCAGCCAAAACATCGCCGAGCTGAGAAGGAAGCTGCGTACCTCTCCGCGACCATAATTAAAGATGTAGCTTCCCCAGTCGGGATGATATCCCTGGCGGGGATCGGCGTGCTCGAACAGTGCGGTGCCATCAAAACGTCCAAGTCCGTGGGAGTCGGTGGAGAAGTGCGATGGCACCCAGTCGAGGATGACGCCGATTCCCTGCTGATGCAGGTAGTCGATGAGGAACATCAGATCCTGTGGCGATCCGAGCCGGCTCGTCGGTGCAAAATAGCTAGTTACTTGGTATCCCCACGATCCATAGAACGGATGCTCCATCAGCGGCATGAACTCCACGTGTGTGAAGTTCATTGTCTTTACATAATCAGCGAGCGGCTGCGCGAGTTCGCGATAGGTTAGGAACGCGTTATCAGTATTGCGGCGCCATGATCCGAGGTGCACTTCATAAATGCTGAGCGCTCGGCGTTGCGGAGAATAGTTCGCGCGCCACGCCATCCATTCCCGGTCGTGCCATTCGTAATCGAGGTCGCAGACAACCGAAGCAGTCCTTGGCGGGAGCTCCGCACTGAACGCGAACGGATCTGCTTTCTCCGACACTCGTCCGTCGTAACCGATAATGCGGTACTTGTAAAAGGTACCGGGCCTGATTCCCGGGACGACGCCTTGCCAGATGCCATGGACCTCTTCAAGAAGATTCGCCTCGCCGTCCCAGGCATTGAAGTCGCCAATAACTGAGACTGCACGAGCATTCGGAGCCCACACCGCGAAACGGTAGCCCTCAGCAACAAGATGGGCGCCGAGGTAATCGAAAAGCCGGTAATTGGTTCCCTCACGGAACAGGTAAAGATCGTGCTCACTGAATGCGATGACAGCTTCGGAACTTTGAGGGTTGGTAGCCATGATGTCTGCTGGTTTCCGTTCAGGCGACGCGCCGCTCCGCGCGGCCTTGCTCTGCGCGCTGCTCGAGAATTCTCAGAATGCCGCTGATCGGAATGCCGACCCACGTCGGCCGATTATTGAGTTCATATCCGAGCTCATAAACTGCTTTGTCGAGCAGGAACACGTCTAGCAAGGTCGCCGTAAGCTGGCGATCCGCGGGCATAAAACGCGCTTGTTTTGCAATTTCAAAATACGAGCTCAGGAATGCCGCCGAGACCCATGCGACCCACGTCACCGCGAAGCGCATCAGTAAGTCGCGGTCTTCACCCGAGGCATTTGCCCGCGTCACTCCGGTATTTCCGGCGTAGTCGAACGAGCGGAGCATGCCGGCGACGTCACGCAACGGCGACTGCTTCACGCGGCGTTCCTTAATGCTGCGCATCGGCTCGCCTTCGAAATCGATGATGACGAAATCGTTCCCGGTATATAAGACCTGGCCCAAGTGATAGTCGCCATGAATGCGAGTGCGCTCCGCGTCGAAGTCCGATTCGAGAATGGCGTGGTACGCCCCATTCAGTTCGACCTCGTGCGTGAGTAACTGCTCTGCTTGTTCGCGTTCATGCGGCGGTAGTCGATCAAGATGCTGGCGGAGCATGGCGAGAACTCCGCCGGCCATGCGTCGCATGGAATGCCAGACACTGCGCTGATACTCGCGCGAAAACCGCTCGGGAGCGAAGTTCGGCTGTTCATTATCGTCATGACTATCGAGCGCGACGTGCATTTCAGCCGTGCGCTGGCCCAGCAGCCGGATAGAGTCGAGGTAGTTACCTGCGAGTTGGATTATCAGCGCTGGTGAACGCTCGTTCGCAAGTTCGAAGAGGGGCCGATCGGGTGGGCGCAGATCCCACAGCTGCTCCCTGCGCTCCAGAGCTTTCTTCAGCGTGGCGTCGAGACTCTCGAGCGTGTACTTCCAGGCGTCGCCTTGGTTAGGCACGAATCCTTGCAGAATGCCGAGCGTGAGCGGCTCTTCTTCATCATTGGACGGCGACATTTCGATGCCGCCGGCCACTGGCGGCGTATTGAAGAAACCGTGCTCGGACAGGAAGCGGCCGATTTCGAAATCGGGATTCACGCCGCTTTCAACTCGACGAAACAGCTTCATGATGAGCCGTTCGCCGAACACAATTGAGGTATTGCTTTGCTCGGCTCCCATTACGCGCGGAGTCGGATCGCTACTGATCGCATTGCGAAGCTCGTGGAATTTCTCTGTACGCGTGGCCGCTACCTTCCTTTGGTGGCTGGTGAATGTACTTTCACGGTCGATGGAGTCCAGTAGGGCGATTACGAATCCCGGGTCACGAACAGCGTCATACACAATCCCCTCGCAGTGATCAGACACGACCCGGAGCACAGCATCGTTCAGTTTCGCCAGGAGCCGTGCCGCGCGGTCAGATGCCACGAACGAGAGACCGAGCAGGTACAGATCGCAGCGACCTTCCTCGTATCTCACCTCCATCAGCACGAGGTATGAGCGGGTGTTGTCGTGCGGAATCGCAACGGACTCGCCGACGGTCGCCGAAACGATCTTTCTCCCCTTGCCGCCAAACCAGCGGCGCTGCATCAGGAAATCGGGCAGCAGTTGCTCGAATTCTGCCTTGCTCTCGCTGTCGAGCAAAGCATTCCAGTCGCCCCTTACACGTACCAAAGGAAGCCGATCAAAATTCGCCAACAATTCCTTTCGTCCCTGAAACGACATACAGATCCGGATCCTTACATGTAGTAATCGAAATCACGTTCAGTTCTCAGGCGGCGGCGAATTGCAAAGATGTGGGCCGGCGCAGCCTGAGGATCGAGGGCAATGAAGTTGCGCGGACCGTGCCACAGGAAGCGCGCTCCTCCAAGCAGGTCGTGCGCAAGGAACCGTTCGCTTGCATCGACCTTTAATGCATCCAGACTGAGGTTGAGCCAGCCTGACTGCCTCTGGTAGGCGTCGAGATTCACTACAGTGACGATTACGTTGTTTCCATCTTCCGACGTTTTGGAGTACGCGATCATCTCCGGGTTCTCGATATCGTGGAAACGCAAGGTCCGATTAGTTTGGAGCGCGGGGTTTTCGCGGCGAATGCGATTCACGTGTGCAATGAGGTCCTTCAGGCTCTCAGGAGCCTTGCGATCCCAGTGCTTCACCTCGTACTTCTCGGAATTGAGGTACTCTTCTTTCCCGGCGGCCACCGGCGTGTTCTCCAGCAACTCATAAGCTGGACCATAGATCCCATAGTTCGAATCGAGCGTAGCCGCTAACACCAGCCGTGATGCGAAAGCCGAACGTCCCGCGTGATGCAGCGACTCGGGCAGAATGTCGGGAGTATTCGGCCAGAAGTTCGGGCGAAAGAACTCACGTACTTCTGTGTGCGTTAACTCGCTGACGTAGTCGATCAACTCCTGCTTAGTATTGCGCCAGGTGAAGTACGTGTACGATTGCGTGAACCCAAGTTTGGCGAGCCGGTACATCACCTTTGGCCGCGTAAACGCTTCGCTGAGAAATATCGTCTCGGGATACTTTCCACGTACTTCCTCAATAACCCACTGCCAAAATGGGAATGGTTTAGTGTGAGGGTTGTCGATCCGAAAGATGCGGATTCCCTTTTCCAACCAGAAAAAGAACACGCTACGCAGTTCTTTCCACAGACTCCGCCAGTCTTCTGTGTCGAAGTCGAAGGGATAGATGTCTTCGTAACGCTTGGGAGGGTTCTCAGCGTATTGGATGGTGCCGTCGGGCCGGTGCTTGAACCACGACGGATGCTCTTTCACGTACGGATGGTCAGGTGTTGTCTGGAAAGCTATGTCCATCGCCAGTTCGACGCCGCGCTCTTCGGCTTTGCTCTTGAGGCGCAAGAAATCGTCCAGCGTACCAAGGGCAGGATTGATTCCCTTGTGCCCGCCTTCGTCTGCGCCGATCGCCCACGGACTCCCTGGATCTTCCGGTTCGGCCGTGGTGGTGTTGTTCTTTCCCTTGCGTTTGGTGATGCCGATTGGGTGAATGGGCGGCAAATACAGGACATCGAATCCCATTGAGGCGACATAATCGAGACAGCGCTCGCAATCGCGAAAGGTACCGTGTGATTCGCCATCAGATGCGCAGGAACGAGGGAACATCTCATACCACGTACTGAATCGGGCCTTTACGCGATCCACTGACACCCGAAGCTCGTCGTCGTAGCGGGCTGCGCGCGAACGATCTGCATACTGGTCAGCAATAGCAAACATGCGGTCATCAAAAAGCCGCCGCACACGTCGTGGGAGCGGCACGTCGGATTTCAGGTACTCCGCCCACTCCCGCAACTCGGCCTGATCTTCGCCAGTGGCTCGGGACGTGGCATCTTCGATCATCCCAATTCCGATCAGCAGATCGACGGCAACATCCTGACCTGCATCCACTTTCTTGCGGAAATCGCGCCGCCAAGTCTTGAACGCATCCACCCACGCCGTGACAGTGAAAAGATGAGCTTCCAACTGCTCGATCTTGAACTCCGCACGCCAGGCATCATTTCCAAGTGGCTCCATCGAAACTTCAAGCCAGTCACGGTGCGACTCCGGCCGGTAGAGCACGAGGGCGGAAATGAGATCGTGCCCGTCGCAGAAGACATCGGCAGTTACTTGGACCGACTCCCCAATGACACGCTTCGCCGGGAATCGTCCGTCGTCAACGGACGGCCTGACGTTCTCTATGACAACTCGTGAGGGTGCAATTCCACTCTGCAGTTCGGGCATCGGTGAAAGCCAAGACAAACTCCGGCGGAGCGCGGTCGTTCTGCCGGAACTCGCAGGTGCCCGGCTAATGATTCAGATGAGAGATGGAGTTATAGTGTGGCCAGCAGGAGAGATAGGCCGCAGCCTCGAAAG
>CAYZHX010000227.1:0-4875 GCA_964476905.1 uncultured Terriglobales bacterium | reverse complement strand
CGGCCATGCGTCCGCGCTGCTGCTTGCGGTACTTAACTTTTTTCGGCATCAACATGGTTTCAAAATCCCGGGGCTAAAGGCCCCTTCCTCGATTCCCATTTCGGCAGGATCGAATCGTGCTCTTTCATTCACTCAGAACGCCGTTGCCGCTACCTGCGGCTCGCGCTTCTTCTGCGACAAAATCTCGCCTTTGTAGATCCAGGTCTTCACTCCGATCACGCCGTACGTGGTACGCGCTTCGCTGAATCCGTACTCGATGTCAGCGCGCAGCGTGTGCAGGGGCAAACGTCCTTGCAGGTACCATTCTGAGCGCGCAATTTCGTTTCCGTTCAGGCGTCCGGAGACGCGAACTTTGATTCCCTTGCATCCGAAGCGCAGTGCCGAATCGACGCTCTTGCGCATTGCACGGCGAAAACCAACGCGCTTCTCAAGCTGCAGGGCGATCGACTCAGACACAAGCTGAGCGTCGAGCTCCGGCTTGTGCACTTCCTGGATGTCGATGAAGACATCGCGGCTCGTGCGTTTCTGCAGTTCGATCTTGAGCTTGTCGATCTCAGCGCCTTTGCGTCCGATTATGATTCCCGGACGCGCGGTCTTGATGATGATGCGCAGCTTGTTGCCCGGACGCTCGATCTCAATCGAGCTCACGCCCGCCGACTTCAGCTTGTCCTTGAGCTCCGCCTTGAGTTTCACATCTTCCAGCAGCAGCTTGTCGTAATCGCGCTCTACGAACCAGCGCGACTTCCAAGGTTTGGTGTAGCCGAGCCGGAATCCGTAGGGATGTACTTTTTGACCCATAAACTATCCTTTTGCCGTCGCTTTCTTCGAGACGGATTTCTTCTTAGCCGCTTTGCGCGGAGCGCGCCGTTTCGCGGTCGCTTCCGTCTCTTCACCGACCACAGTTGCAGCACCATTGGCGCCACCGCGCAGACGCTCGGCCACAGCAATCTCGATGTGTGCCATGCGACGCTGATAGCGGTACGCACGTCCCATCGGAGCCGGACGGATGCGTTTCATGCGTGGCGCGTCGTTTGCTATGGCGCGCTTCACGTAAAGCTGATCGACATCGACGTCGGTGCCCTTCTCCTGGCTGACGTAGTTGGCGTTCTCAATCGCCGAACGCAAAAGCTTACCGATGGCAGGCGCGATTCCTTTTTTGGTAAACAGCAGGGTGTTCATCGCCTGCTCTACCTGCTGACCCTTGATCAAGTCCAGCACCAGACGCGCCTTCTGCGGAGACACTCTCTGGAAGCGCGCTTCGGCTCGATATTCGTGTTCTGCAAAATTCATGCTTCTTCTCCGCTATTTCGCCGGTGGAGCCGGGGCGGGCTTTACGGCAGTTTCAGTTGCGGCTGCCTTCACCGAGTGTCCTTTGAAGTTGCGCGTCTGGCTGAACTCACCCAGCTTGTGGCCGACCATGTTTTCCGAGATGTACACCGGAATGAACTTGCGTCCGTTGTGGACGGCGATCGTGTGTCCGACCATATCAGGATGAATCGTCGAACGCCGCGACCACGTGCGCACGACCTTCTTGTCGTTCGAGCGATTCATCGTTTCGATCTTCACCATCAAGTGACCGTCGATGAATGGACCTTTTTTTGTGCTTCTCGCCATAATCTAAATTCCCAATTCGGCTCGCGCTTACTTCTGTCTGCGAGCGACGATGAACTTGTCTGTACGCTTGTTATTGCGCGTCTTGTATCCGCGAGTCGGCTGTCCCCACGGCGTGACCGGATGACGTCCGCCTGAGGTTTTACCTTCACCACCACCATGCGGATGATCGACCGGGTTCATCGCGACACCGCGATTCACCGGACGACGTCCGAGCCAGCGCTTGCGGCCGGCCTTGCCGATCGAAATGTTCTCGTGATCGGTGTTGCCGACCTGACCGATTGTTGCCATGCAGTCGATGAGAATCTTGCGCGTCTCGCCGGAAGGCAGCTTGATGAGCGCGTAGTCGCCTTCTTTCGCGACCAACTGCGCGGCGCCGCCGGCCGAGCGCACCATTTGCGCACCCTTGCCTGGCTTCAACTCGATGTTGTGCACCGTCGTACCCGCAGGGATATTGCGCAACGGCAGCGCGTTGCCAACGAGGATGTCGGCGTCCGCGCCGCTGACGATCTTCTGCCCAACCTGCAATCCCACGGGCTGCAGGATGTAGCGCTTCTCGCCATCGGCGTATGAGAGTAACGCAATGCGGGCTGAGCGATTGGGATCGTATTCGATCGACGCAACGGTTGCGGGAATGCCTGCCTTGTCGCGCTTGAAGTCGATAATGCGGACCTTGCGCTTGTGACCTCCACCGCGGTGCCAGCTCGTCAAGTCTCCCGAGTTGCGACGTCCGCCCGTGCGCAGCTTGATTTCAGTCAACGCCTTATGCGGGCGGTCAGTCGTGATCTCGTCGTTGACCAGTGTGCTCTTGAAACGCAGCGACGGAGTAAGCGGTCTGTATGTCTTAATCGGCATGGTTAACTCTTAATTACGCGTTGTCAGCGTACTCGGGCATCTTCTCGCCTACTTTCAGGCGAACGTAAGCCTTCTTCCAATCCGGACGATGTCCGGCAAATTTGCCGCGCCGGCGTTCTTTGCCGTGGAAGTTCGCAGTACGAACGTCCTCGACCTTCACTTTGAACACCTGCTGCACCGCCTGCTTGATTTCAGTCTTAGTCGCCTTCGCGGCGACTTCGAATACCAATTGTCCCGAGGTAGCTTCCTTCTTGCGCGAACTCTTATCCTTTGCAGCCTTGGGATCGAACTCTTTGGCGCGCTCGGCCTTTTCCGTAATTACCGGACGGCGGATGATCTCGTATGCAGACTTCATTAAGCCACCTCCGCCTTCTGCCGCTTGGACAGCGTCTTCCTCAGCGTCTCCTGCAACTGCTCAATCGCGGGCCGCGAGAAGATCGCGTGGTCATAACGGAGCAGGTGATAGGGATGCACTTCGCTTCCCGCGACCAACTCGACGCCATCGAGATTGCGCGAACTCAGAAGCAGATTGCGATTGTGCTCACGTGCATCTCCGTTCAGGTTTGCTACGAGGAGCGAAGTCTTATCCGCACCAAGCGTGTCTAGCGCCTTGCGCATATCCTTGGTCTTCGCGGACGAAACCTCCAGGCTCTCAACAACAGTCAGCTTTCCTTCAGAGAGCTTGCTCGCAAGCGCCGAGCGTAGCGCTCCAAACAGTTTCTTTTTGGGAAACTGATAATCGTAGCTGCGCGGTTGAGGTCCGTGGACAGTGCCGCCGTGCCGCCAGAGAGGTGAGCGGATCGAACCCACTCGGGCGCGTCCTGTTCCCTTCTGCTTCCACAGCTTCTTGCCTGAACCGGAGACCAGCTTCTTGTTCTTGGTGGCGTGCGTTCCCGCCCGTTGTCCGGCGCGATAATGCTTTACGGCTTCCCAGAGAAGGTCTTCATTGACTACACCGAAGACCTCATCTGCCAGCTCCACACTGCCGACCTTTTTGCCGTTCAGATCTAAAACGTCAACTTTTGCCATGGCTATTTCTTGGCCTTTCCGGCAGCGGCCTTCTTCGCGGCTTTCAAAGGATCGACCGTGGTCGCACCCGCAAATCCACGACGCTCACGCGGCGGCTGCTTGGCCTTGTTGATCACAACGTATGCGCCTTTGGGTCCGGGTACTGCGCCTTCGACCATCAACAGGTTGTCTTCAAGGTCGATGCCGAGGATGCGCAGATTGCGAACCGTGCACTGATCGACGCCCATGTGTCCGGACATGCGCTGTCCGGGAAAGGTGCGCGATGGAAATGACGATGCGCCGATCGAGCCCTGCACCTGGAACATGTGTCCGTGCGACTTAGGACCACCGCCAAAATGGTGGCGGCGAACGACGCCTGCGAATCCGCGTCCCTTGCTCGTGCCGGTTACATCCACAAACTTTTCGTCCTGGAAGATATCGACCAGAACCTTGTCGCCAACTTTGACTTGTCCGTTGGTTTCGGCTGCGGGATTCTCGCCTTTCGCTTGTTTCTCACCTGCTTCGGCGGGAGTCGTGACTGCGACTTCCTTCATGAACTTCACCGGAGGCAGATTATGCTTGCCGAAGTGTCCCTGCATTGCCTTCGTGACGCGCTTCCCTTTTACGAACTCGATGAGTCCGATCTGCACAGCGTCGTAGCCGTCGCGAGCTGAGTTCTTGCGCTGCGTGATGACGCACGGCCCGGCCTGCAGCACGGTGATAGGACGAATCTCGCCCCTATCATCGAAGAGCTGCGTCATGCCGACTTTCTTTCCTAGAATTCCTGAAACCATTTGTTTTCTAACTCCTCATCATCCCGTAATGGGACTGTAGGTATGTTCTTCTTACTTGCCGAAGGCCTTGATCTCGACGTCCACACCTGCGGGCAGATCGAGTTTCATCAATGCATCGACGGTCTGCTGCGTAGGATCGAGGATGTCGAGCAGCCGCTTGTGCGTGCGGATCTCGAAAGCTTCGCGCGATTTCTTGTCGACGTGCGGCGATCGCAGCACGCAGTATTTGTTCTTGATCGTCGGCAGCGGGATCGGTCCTGCTACCTGCGCTCCGGTGCGACGCGCTGTTTCCACGATCTCTCCAGTTGACTGGTCAAGAACGCGGTAGTCATAAGCCTTCAGCCGGATGCGTATTCTCTGTCCTACCATTTCTTATCTCTCAAAGATCTGCTGCGGTCTTGTTTGCCGCTGCGGTTATAAACGAACTCTGTACTTCCCTAAGCCAAAATCTCCGAAATCGTTCCTGCACCCACGGTCCTGCCGCCTTCGCGGATAGCGAACCTGAGTCCCTTCTCCATAGCTACCGGCGTGATCAGCTCGATCGTCAGTGCGACGTTGTCGCCAGGCATTACCATCTCCGTTCCCGCAGGAAGCTCTGCGACTCCGG
>CAYZHX010000226.1:0-4937 GCA_964476905.1 uncultured Terriglobales bacterium | reverse complement strand
ATTTGGGAAGTAGTTGACGACAACACATCTCCCTGGCTTAAGTCATCATCCTGGTCGAATTCCGTGCGGCAGTGAATTCTGCATGGGAATTTTCCGCCTGGGGGCAGGATTTCTGCAGATTCTGCCCAGAATCCGCGCAAAGCGCATGATACGGCAGTCAAATTTTGGAACAAGCTGACACCAAGGAACTCAGCCGAGTTAGACGGCCTCCTCACGCGCCTGCGCAGCAAGGTTCGAGATTTAGGCGAATCCGTTTAGCGCTTGCGCTTTTGCTTGTCTGTACTTTGCCCTCTCCACCGTGAGCCTGAGGTGCTGGATTCGTAAAACGGCAGACAGCGCACGTAGAGCGTGAATTTTTTACGCAGTACCTTGGAATCACGCCTGAGCACTGCAAAATCGTTTGTTAGCTCGCGCGAGTAGAGCGAAAGCTCTTCTGAGCGGATAGACATTCTGCGCGTTTCTACTGCGCAGAAGACCGTCGCCTGCTTAGATGGCGGAAGAGTGCGTAGCTGGCGTAATCATGCGCTCCATCGCATTCGGACGCGGCTGTTTTTCTCGGCTGGAAAGGTCGGCCGATGCTCGATCATGCTGCGCGGCTGCCCGGGAAACTGCATCCAAGAAACAATGCCGCTCACCCAACAATCTGACTTGCGCAAGCGTTGTGCCGCCGTACGTCGAAAGGCAAAGCTGGTACTCGAAGAATCAAAGCGCATTCGCTCTGACATGGACAGTCTCAAGTTGGCAACTGAACAGGTGTTTACCGCCACCTATGGCCGAACCATGACCAAAGAGGAACGCCGGAAGTTCTTTGATCGAATCGAAAAGTGAATCAGTCAGGCTTTGTCAGCCTGGATGCATTTGTCGCATCGCATTCCCAAATTGGGATCGTATCCGGGCTTGAGATTCGCGAATACCGTCTGGATATGCAGCAGCAGAGCCATGTTTAGAGCCGCAATCAAATTCATAAGAAGACCGCGATTATTCTTAGATCAGGGTGGCGGACACGGATTGAGCAATCCAGTGCGCTCTCGGCAACGTGCGTCAATCGCGGCGAGTCAAGCTGCTTTCGGTGCTTTCTCCGCGCTCTCAATGTTACTGTGCTTGATTTTCGCCACAGCCTCATGGATGAGCTTCTGAGTCTCTGTCCTGATTGCGATAGCCTCTTGGCGCAATGCGCGGGAGCGCCGGCGTGACGCTTCCACTTTGTTCGTTGTGTAGGGTCCGCTGTCCATGGCATTGGGATGATACATCGGTGCCGCTTGGATTTCTTTGCATCCGCCTTCTTTGACAGCGAAGTAACCGCGAAGCCACCAGCTCGACTTGGGGAACCGAAGGTGCTGCCGTTCAACATGGCGGCTCCGGTGCGAAAAAACATACGGCGAAACACAGCGAAGTGAACCCAGCAGTAGAATGCTTTGGCCTATGGTCTATACGACAGCCGTTCTGCTAGTCCTCATGTGGTTCCTGCAGGCAAAGCCGAACACTTCGGAAGCGGAAAAGGCGCGAAGCGAAGCCGCAGCTTTGGGGGAAAAGCATAAGCAGGAATCTATCCGTTTGAACGATTTGGCTGGACGCATAAAAACGGAATCCGATGCTGATGCGCTTGTGAATTCTGTTGC
The DNA here is from genome assembly GCA_964476905.1 of uncultured Terriglobales bacterium. Taxonomy (GTDB): domain Bacteria; phylum Acidobacteriota; class Terriglobia; order Terriglobales; family Acidobacteriaceae; genus Gp1-AA112. Next base: position 3,318 of record CAYZHX010000226.1, on the reverse strand, counting down.
TGAGATGTTTGCTGACTCTCTGCCTCCGGCATGGGCAACGCGCGATCTGCGTCATCGGCTCGCCAAAATGGAATTGGAAACGTCAACCGATCCAGCAAAGCTGATTCCTGAGCAACGTGTAGCCAATCTCTGGAACGAATACGTCGCCGCAATCGACGCCGGCCCGGAGACGATGGTCAGCGTACCCGAGCTGCACCGCCTGCGCGACGGCCAGTACAGCAGCGCAAAACTAATGTGGTCGAGAGGCTGGAACCAGAGCGTTTGGACAATGCCGAATGTTTTCGCAGTCGGCGCAGACGGCAAAGTTGCCGCCGGATGTAGAGCTTTAGAAGCCTTGCGCGTCTTTTATGACCTAGATCACAACTTTGAAAGTCTCCGGGCAGCACGAAAAGCATCGAAAGAAGGTCGTGTGTTTTCCGACGAACTCGAGCGCATGAATCGGGAGCAGTCGGGTTACAAGACAGAACTACGAGCCACAGCCGTGGTAAGAGTGAATGACAATCCTGTACGAAACGCGGAACACCGCTACGTTCGCGAGCGTGGCTCGCTGGCGATGGACGCTCTGCTGAAACATCTTGCAGACGAGTTCCTGCGGGAATGAAGTCCGAGGCTCGCCTGATCCGTCCTATTTTTCGTTGACGGAAACATGGGGAAAGATGCGGTTTTTCCTTTAACAGGAATTCCTAGCTGACACTGCCGGAAACCTGGATGACAGCAGCTCTGGTTCAGGTAATTTGTCCAACCTGTGGCGCACAATGGCGCATCCCTGTTTGTGTCCTCTCAAGCCGGAGGACGGCAGCGGCCCGTGTCCAAGCATTGCTCCTATTGGAAGTATCGCGACGATCCGCCCTGTTCGGAGAACGCTGCCTACCTGCTTGAGCTCATTTCCCGCGAAGGATCGCGGTGTCAGGTGACGGTGTGCCGAGATCACGTCCACAAAGCATGGGAGTTCGGCGAGCGAATTCTTGAATATCGCTTCCCAGGACGGAAACTGAAACTCTCCATGATCCGGCTGATGCCCATTTTGGGAACATCAAAGAAGCAGGCGAAAGCTGCGGGAGCTGACGGCTAGAGACGGGTAGCTCACCCTGGGCGACCGTCACATTCCCTCTTCTTCTCGCTCGATACGCATGGGAAACGAAGGGCAGCCTGATCTGCCCCTTTCTTCATCGGGCCGACAGTTCTAGTCGTCCAATTTCCAGGAAGAAACAGCGCATTTCCTGTTATGAACCGTAAAGAGTCGTAACGTTCTAGGTCTTCCCAATTTCCAGACCCAGCTTGTCGACCGCAATATACTTGCTTCGGTTTGGCTGTCGGGGTCGATGTTCGTATATTCGGGCTGTCTCTCATGAAATCCGGCAAAGTGCGATGGATATTTGTGCTCATGTTTCTGGTGGGATTGCCGGAGCAGGAATGGGCGTCTTTCCGTGCGCAAGACCAGTCTTCCCCCTCTTCTCAAACTGCGCCGCCGGCGGCGCAACAGCCGCAAACAGCTGTCGACCCGGCGAAATCATCTTCCCAAACTGGACCGGCATCTTCCCAAGCTGCGCCGCAAGCCCTTTCGCCGGAATCAAACGTTCCTCAATACTTCGTGCCCTCTGACTACGCCTACTTCACCGCCGAGAAGAAGCCCGAGCCTCACTATCCGCCAGACGCTGCAACACGCAAATTGGGTGGAGAGGTCGTTCTGGCGGTCGGTTACCTGACGGACGGCGAGGTTTGGGGTGTCGAAAGGATCGTCGGCGAGCCGATCCTTGCGGATGCTGCCGCAGAGGCGGTGAGGACATGGAAGTTCCGCCCACTGAAACAAAAAGGCCAGAAAATTCGAGGCGTCACCTATGTGGGATTTTATTTCGAACAGCCGGAAGGATTGGTAATCAGCGCGTTTCCTTACGGGAAGTGGAAGCGTGAGGAGCCCGCCACTGCGTCGGCTAACAGCGCGCAATTCGTACGTCTGGGAAGCGGAGTGGTTGCTGGGCAAAAGCTAAGAGGCGAAAACCCTCGGTATCCTGACTCTGCGAAGCACGATCGTGTTCAAGGTGTGGTTATGATGCGCGCAACCATTGACAAAGAAGGCCACGTCTCTTTGCTCGAGTAACGAAGGCCCCGTCTGTTGACCTCGCAGTTGCATCGGTGGCGGCCGTGAAAACTTGGGAGTACAAACCGTTCACTCTCGACGGTCAACCAGTCGAAGTGATGACAACCATCCAGGTGAACTACACATTGAACTGAACGAACGGCGGGCGGCCCCACCCTTTCCCACTATGGGCCTAAAGAATTTTAGTTTGGAGGCCTTTCACAAAGTGGGTGCCCGTCATCTGCCGGGCGGACCATAGACAGACAGGCTGGAGCCTAGCTGGGATTGCCTGGGACGACTACCACCTGCGTCGAGACTGGTGATTGCCCGTTTTGGGACACTACTACGAAGTATTCCCCTGGATCTGCAAGTCGCAGAAGTTCCGCAACCGCTTCCTCGGCGAGAACGTGCGCATGCGCTTCATCCTTTGCGTACTTTGGATATCCAGCGAGGCTCTGCGTATCGCCGCACGGGCAGACGTCAATATGCAGCCGCTCGCGAGTGCTGGCCGGAGTCCCCTGCATGCTGAATCAGGCTGCCTCTTCCTCGTCCAGCAGTTCCTTTTTGAGATTGTGCAACACATCTTCCGGCAAGATCCCGGCATAGCCGTCGGCGTTGTTGTACGGACGGCCGTCGATGATGCGCCGAGCGGTGGCTTCTCCGATTCCTTTGACGCTCATCAGCTTGGTCTTGCTAGCGTTGTTGAAGACTTCCAGCAGCCGCGACGCTTCGTTCAGCATGCCGTTGCCCTCTGCATGAGCACGCTGCATCCCGCTCTGGACGAGCTCTCCAACCTGTTCCATCCGTTCGTGTGCCGACTGCTTGACCGACTCAATGATCGGCTCTGCCGCTTGCTGTGCCTGATCTTTGGCCACGTTGATTTTGTCGACGACTTTCTTGCGCGTCTCAGCACCCGCCTCAGGAGCGATCAATAGACCGACTCCGAAACCAACAGCTACTCCCGTAAAAAAGCTCTTCATGCTCCTCCCCTCCGAATCGGCTACCCTCGAATGTGCTCGGCTCGCCTTGTTAATGGTGAAGTTGCTTCTGGGTAAGATGCGTCAAATCGCGCCTTGAGTGCTGCTCGTGCGGTACGGAAGCGCCTTTCATTCGCTATGCGATAGCTAATGGATAACGAGCAGAAGCTTGATCTGCGCCAGTTTTTCCTGACCGGGAATCACCGGGGACAGGCGACACGATGCCTGAATCGGGAAAATGAGGAGAATGGATTCCGTGTCTCC
>CAYZHX010000225.1:0-5021 GCA_964476905.1 uncultured Terriglobales bacterium | reverse complement strand
CTTATATCCGCCAGATCGCAGCCCGGCGTATCGAACAGCGCAGCTTCCGGAGATGGTCCCTGCCGGCCACAAATTGCTGCGCATGCACCAGCCCCACACAATGGAATCGTGATGAACGGGATCGACGTCCTCGAACAGGACGGTTTCCGCGAGATCGGCGGCTCCAACCCGTCCTCCCCACGCGCAGTCGGTGTTATCACGAACCAAACTGGTTTCGATGTCGAGGGCCGCAGGACGATCGATATTCTCGCCAAAGCGCCCGGCATCAAGCTCGTGGCCATATTCAGCCCCGAACACGGCGCGACCGGAGAACTCGACATCAATTCGGTGGGCGATTCTGTCGATCGCGCCACAGGCGTACACATCTACAGCATCTACGGCGACACGACGGCGAGCCGGCATCCACCCGAAAGCATGCTCCGCAAGCTGGATGTCTTAGTGATCGACATCCAGGACATCGGCTCCCGTTTCTATACGTACGAGTCGACGCTGGGTTACGCACTCGAATCGGCAGCGATCACCGGCACCGAGGTGGTTGTGCTCGATCGGCCGAACCCTTTGACCGGCATGCTTGTGCAAGGACCTGTCTCGGATGGCAAGCACCTCAGCTTTGTCGATTACACGATGGAGCCGATTCGACATGGCATGACCATGGGCGAGTTGGCAAAGATGTTTAACAGCGAGCGCCACATCAATGCCAAGCTCACTGTGGTTCCTGTAAAGGGATGGACGCGCAGCGACTGGTTCGATTCCACCGACCTGGTTTGGATCAACCTGTCGCCGAATATGCGGAATATGAATGAGGCCGCGCTGTACACCGGTGTCGGGATTTTGGAGTATACGAATGTATCCGTCGGTCGCGGCACGGATACGCCGTTCGAGGTGTTCGGCGCGCCATGGATTAAACCACGCGAATTCGCGCAGTATCTGAATGCACGCGAAATCCCGGGTGTGCGATTCGTGCCAACCTGGTTTACACCCGCCAAGATTAAAGACACCAAGTTAGGCGGCGAGCGCGTGGGCGGGGTACAGATGATCGTGACTGACCGCTCTGTTCTCGATGCGCCGGAACTTGGATTGGAACTTGGCTCCGCGCTGTTGAAGCTCTATCCCGCCGATTGGCAGTTGGATCGGTTGATCGAGCTGCTCGGGAATGAGTCGACCTTGGCGGAGCTTAAGTCCGGCAAAGATCCGCGGTGTATTGCTGAGGACTACCAGCCGGAGCTGCAACAATTCATGCGGGTCCGGCAAAAGTACCTGATTTACACCGATCACTGAATGCCGAGTCACGGAAGACGGGTTCCCTATTCAGGAAAACGTTTCGTCTGTACCGTTTTTCCGCGTTTCCCGTGTTCCCGTCCAGACTATGCAAGGGAACTTCCTTGTTGTCGCCGGGGTCGTATTGTGAGAGGAGTACCAAGTGAAACTCCTGCGGATGCGGTGGCTGGGGCGGATACTGACAGTTGCAAGCTCGGCAATTCTGGCTTGTTATCTCCTCCTACTTGGAATGGAGGTGTATTCCGCGTGGCAAGCGTCCAGGACACTTGACCGAGTTGAGGCGCTTAGAATCGGCGACTCCTATGCGGATTTCGAGCGGGCAGTGGAGCAGTGTGCGCTTCTCACTGACGGTTCAGATCGGTTCTGCGGTGTTTACCGCATAGAACCACTCTGGACGTTGATATGGAAGCTGCCTGGTGCATGGCCGGATCGGATTCAGAATCTCTCGAACCATATTGGACTCCGTTTCTGGGATTTAAAGATCGCCAGTTCCGTTGAAGAAGGAAGGATTCGCAGCATTTCTGTGAGGCTGTATGTTGTTGGGCGTTACGAGGCATTGGGTGCGAGATGGTGGCTTGCGGCTCAGATGCCGACTATTTACGAGAGAACACCAGTCCTGAATGTCGCTGATCGCCGTACTCACATAGGCTGGTATCACATTACGAGTCTCCCGTCTGGAGAAGGCGTCGGCATTTCGGCTACACCGGCCAGCACACCGAAAGAAGTGCTGGCGCGGCGGATCAATCGAAGGTGTTTCTTATCGTTTCGAGGCTGCGATGGCCTCTGTGAACTTCTGCCCGAAGCCGTTGCTGTTCTGAACGAGCGCAATGAAAGTTGGGGTGGATGCACTGATGTGCCGCGCTCTCGCTGTGAACTCAAGAACGACATTTGCCACGCCGATGCAGCTTCGCCATGAAGCACACTCAGAGACTCCCCCGCGGACTCGGCAACAGCCTGACGCCCTATCACTTTTTTACGCGCTCCAGCTTCCACGGCTTCAGTTGTGGCGCATCGACGCCCTCTCCAATAGGACGAATCTCGGCTTCACCCTCTCCCACTAATTTCATCTCATATCCTGTCTTTTCCGCATCGCTGGTACCGGTGGCCGTGTCCATGTGAGCTTTGCCGGTGCACGTGAAATGAAGGACATTGCCTTCAACTTTTGCAGAAGTTATGTCGTCGGATCCCTCATGCGCTCGCGCGTCGATCAGGTTTCCTTCGCTGTCGAGCGCGATGGCGATGTGATTGGCTGTGCCGGAGAGCTCTCCAGCCGTGTTCTCGAGTTTGATGGTTTGAAACGTTTTGCCGTTGAATTTTGCTTCCCACGTGCCAATGAAAGGACGAACGTCGGCTGCATCGACCTTCGGCGGCGCAACCTGCAGCGAGAATGCAGTAGTGAAGCCGCATGTGACTATCAGAAACGCAGAAGCAGCGAGAAGAAGAAGGCGTTCAGCAGTTTGGGAAAGAGATTTTTGTTTCAACAAAGTCATGATGCGTTCCTCCAGTGTGTCGCTGTCAAACAAACCAAGAGCGTAATTGGGCTGGGAAGTTTCATTTCGGGCCAGCAGTCCGTTGGCGAGGTTTAACAAAGAACGAGCGTATGCCGTACTTGCCGGGGAGTGCTCCGCAGCCATCTCGTCGCATGCCATCTCACGCGTGCAATCGGCTCGGCGCTTAATAAAAGCTGCAGCCGGATGGAAGCAGATTGGGATCATCAGCAACTCGGAAATCAGGTTCCAGGAGAAGTCGCGGTGGCGGATGTGGGCTAATTCGTGGCACAGCGCAGAAATGAAATCGTCTTCGCGCGCTTCAGCGATAAACCATTCCGGGAACATGAGGATTGGACGTCGAAGTCCGGCCGTGGATGGACCCGAGAGTCGTTTCGATACAGCCACGATTGGCGGGCGTAGACCGAAAGCACGAAAGCTTTGCTCAGCAGCACGGCGGAGACTCGGCGGCAGACTAATAATGGTTGCGTTTCGACAAATCGCCTGTGTCTGCCTCCACGAGCGCGAGAGTCGAAGGATACCGCGTAGCACGAAGCAGCAATAAAGAAAGAGAAGAGTCCTTCGAAGCAGTGGCGCGAACGGTAAGGATTCTTGGTGAGCCGATGCGCTCATCCAAACGATGATCCCGGATCGTCTTGCTGAAGGCGATGCCGTATGTTCTACGGCTGCCGCTGCTGAAGCAATCGGCGGAGTGCCAGCGTCCTGCTGAAGCCGAGCCGTGCCAAGTATTGGTAACAACACGGAGAGGCCTAAGCTTGCCATCCAGAGGCGGTGAATGCTTCGCGCGTGCGCCTGCCGCACACATGTGGCTGCCAGCCATGCGACAGCGGCAATGATCGTCACCATCCACGCGCCGTTTACAACGTAGTTGAGGAGCAATCCGCTAATCGTTTCCATGCGATTTCTCCTTGGTTTTGAGTTCGTGCTTATCGAGTAGTGACTTCAGCTTTCTCAGCTTGCGCGCATCTACTTGTCTGGTCTTTACCAGATTCATCAACAGGCTTTCGACTGAACCGCCAAACAGGCGGTCGATGACGTCGCGGACAGCATGAGTTTCCGCGCGCTCCTGTGTAAGCACCGGCTGGTATTCGAAAGCCCGGCCGCGGAGAACGCGTTTCACCCTGCCCTTGCGATGGAGCACATTCAGCATCGTCTGCACGGTGGTGTAAGCCAGGTTCGGAGGTGCAGGGAGCCGACTTTGGACCGTTTGTACATTCGCACCTCCCGTTTCCCACAGCACTTTCATGATCTGCAGCTCTAACGGCGTTAGCTGCGAACCAGACTGTCGTTTGCCCACGAGCTCGTCTCCTAAATCGTTAGGAGATTAGTACGCAAGCAGTGGGTTGTCAACTAAAGATTTAGGACTTCGGCAAACGGGGACAGCCAGGCTGTCTCGGTTTGTTTCCCAGGAACCGTTTCTTACTGTTGCCGATTACGAGATCACCGCTAAGATGGGCGGCTTTCTCACATACATTGCGAGCACCAACGGGGCGACAGCGAGCAGAAGGCCAGAACTGAGCTTTCACACAGCGCGAGATATTTTCTGGATGCTCACTGGTGGCGACGTCTACCGGATGCTGGTGAGCGAGCGCGGCTGGTCCCCGCACAGATACCAGGACTGGCTGACCGACGCTCTAGTCAAGTCACAACTCGCTCCCAAACGACGGAGCCGGGTCATCTAAACGCATGCCGCAACTGCCAGATTGGATTAAATTAGACGAGATTACCGATTACTTCTTCATCCCCTTCATCTCGCGACCAGCCTGGTAGAGGGTCAAAGAATTAACGTTACCCTGAGCGTCTTTGGAAAACTCGATTTCAGCATCCACTACTTTCGGGAAAAATTTGGTGGGTGATTCGGCGTACAGAGGAACCTTCGGCTGATGAGTCGCCTGCGACATCAACTGATCGCCTTCGAGGGTAATGACCATGCTGAACTCTGGCGTAAGTTCATAGGTGCCCACATACTTCGCTAGGATCTCCCTGGGCACAGCGATTTCCTTTCGTTCTGAAGGGAGTACCACTTTTTCGCCGCGAGCGGCCGCTGCCAGCTTCGGCGCCATGTCGGCGGGAGCGCTGCCGTTCAGGTTGCTCAAAACGATCACGGTCAACTTGTCGTCAGGGTAATACGACATTTGCGTATTGAACCCTTCAATTCCGCCTCCGTGGTCGATTAGCTTGTGACCATTGAGAGTCTGCACTCCCAAACCAAACGCGTAGTCGTTCTTGAAAGGA
>CAYZHX010000224.1:0-5062 GCA_964476905.1 uncultured Terriglobales bacterium | reverse complement strand
GTAGAAGCAGCACTGCGCCGCCTGATCGAACGCGACCAGCCGCTGGTAACGATGCTGCAGCGGCAGCCGGGAACTAAAGAATCGCGTTACGCACTTCTGCTTTCTGGAGAGCCCCAGGAGCAAGCTGCCATTGCTACGTCGCGGCCAAACGCAAACGATGGCGACCGCGTCGCCAATGTCGAATCGGAAATTGCGGAACTCCGCCGCGAGTTGCGCGAACTTCGTCAAGAATTCGGGGAATTCAAAAAGCAGTTCGGCTAGAGCGAAGACAATGCGGATTGGTCCGGGAATTCATTCTTTGTGCTGATCCCATCGTCTAAAGGACTTAGCTAGCGAGATCCCATCCAATCCCGTTGATATATCTCATCCATGTGCATGAGATATCCCATCGCGATCCCAGGCCGATCTCTATGGGATCGATGGGATATCTCACTCATCGCTCTGCTCGAGGTAACCTCCATTCTTTTGAGCCATCGAAAGCGCCTGCAGCATAACCTTCGCGCTGGACGCTGAAAGCGTGCCACTCATGAGGCGCTCGCAGACTCGCATGAAGGCGACCTGCAAAGCGCGTCGGTCTTCCAGAATAGGAAGAGAGTTCACGCTCATGCGGGCGAGATTGTGAAAGTAGCAGAACTCCTCGCCTCCCATTGCTGGAGATCCGCAGCGCTGCCCATTCGGCTTAACGTGATGGCAGCGCGGAGCAACGCGTGCCGCACGAAGGTATTGAAGCCTTCTTGCGTTCAATTCAGCTTCACGCCGCGCAGCCGTGATCCTCAGCTCCTCAGCGATCTCGTCCGTTAAATTCTTAATATCGCGATAGGAGTCCAGTCCTTTCAGTTTTGCAACGCTCTTGTCCTCCGCCTCGCCGAGCGCCGTGTAATCGCTCGTCTGCCGATCGTTCTCGGGCTGCTTGTCCTCTGTGCCGCAATTCGTCTGACCGTTGGATTTATCCATGCGCACTCCTTTCCGCTACTCCCATCTTCTGTGTTATCCCGAAATGGGAAATAAGTCAAGAGGTACGGCAGTTTTGATCCGTAGTTCTAGTTCGGGAAATGAGAGAAGAAAAGAATGGACTTAAGCGGTAATAAACCAGCGATGATTTTTGACGTCCTGCAAGTTGTTTCGTTGCAACATGGCTTAGAACCACGGTATTTTGACCGTCGCTCGAAAATATTTTTGCGCATGAATGGAACCAGGTCAGCGGAAAGCACAGACCCCAACCCGGATCGAACGAATTCTGTGGACACAAAAAAGAAAGGGAGCCTTGCGGCTCCCTCAAGCGAAATCACACATGCTTGGCCGTCTAGAATGTCACCTTTGCTCCGAGCTGCATCGTGCGAGCATTGTTCGAGAACACGAGATCAGGCCGACTGAACGTCGGGGAGTCTGGAGTCAGGAATGCACGCGTAGTCGTTGTTGTGAAGTCTAACGGTCTACCAATCAGGCTTACGGCATTGGCCTGGTTGATGCTGCCGGGCAGGTATTGCGAGTGATTGAACACGTTGAACGCCTGCGCCATGAACTCGAAGCCGACTCTCTCGGTGAAGTTGAGGCGTTTCACGAGCGTCAGATCCCAGTTGTTGGTTTGGTTAATGGGAAGGGTGTTCCGGCTGGTATTGGTAAGCGCGCCGCTGCCCGCAACTACATAGCGGGCGGTCGGATCGTTTGCCAGATATCCTACAATTCCTCCGGAAGAGTTAGTGAGCGCCGTCACGCCGGTTCCGGTATTTGACTTCCCATTGGGATTGAAAATCGCCCGATCGGTGAACGAATCGCCATCGAGGTTCGAATCGACTGCACTCTGGACTGTGGCGAACTCGGGAGACTCAAAGGTATAGATGGGAGCGATTTCCCAATTGCCAATGATGTTCTTGGCAAACCAGTTCGACTGCTTTAAGAACGGCAGATCGTAAATGCCGCTGATAGTGACACGATGTCTGCGATCCAGCGCCGAGGTACTTCGATCATTAGAGATGTTCTGATTGTCCTGCGGACGACGAGGCGTCAAGACAGTGGAAAAGACGTCCGCCGTGCTGTCGTCTATCAGGTGACTCCACGTGTAAGAGAGATTCAGATACAGACCATTCTCAAATCGCTTTATCACAGACGTCGCCAGACCGTGGTAGATGGAACTGCCAAACGGTGAGAATGATGTGATATTGCTGCTGAACCCAGCGGATGTGAAATCCGGCACCCGGCTAGGCCGAAACGCTTTGACGTCATCCAGAGTCTTCATAGTGTCTAAGGTAGCCTGCGATGGAACTTGGGAAGCATTGAGGAATGTCGGCAGGAAGTTGTCTGGGCCAACTACCGATTGACGGTTCAAACGAACCTGTACCGGGAGATGGATTCCACGGCTTCCGAGGTAGCGTGCTTCGACCGTATAAGACTTGTTGAGAACATGCTGCACACCAAACGTCCACTGCTCTGAGTAGGGCAGCTTTTGATCAGGAACAAAAGCCGAGGTGGCGGCACGTTGCGCTTTCACAGTTGGGAAGGTTTGCAGACCTCCCGTCCCGGCAGGCAAACCACCGGTGGCCAGGAAGTTGGGTGTAGTCACCGTCGTATCTACATCCGAAGTACCGCTGAATTGTGGTGGGAACGACAGGGTGCCGAGATTGTCGTAGAGGACATCATATGACATCCCAAATCCACCACGGATCGAAGTGTTCCCACTATCCCCAGGTGAGTAGGCGAACCCCACTCGAGGAGCAAAATTCGTATATTGCGGTTGCGGTTCCCGAAACTCGATCAATCCAGGAACGCTGGCGGCCTCATTCAGCACTTGGGTACGTTCGCCGGTTGGAACAGAAGTAAACTCGTAACGCAGCCCGAGATTGAGCGAAAGATGCGGGTTTACACGATAGATATCGTTTCCATAAGCGTAAATAGCGCTCTGATCGCCGTAGTAAAAGAAGTTTCCGGTGCTGCGCTCGCCGAAATCGTCCGGACTCAAATCATGTAGATATCTGTCGAAGCTCAGGTAGAAATAATCGCCGCGCTGCCGCTGAGTAAACGACTGCGGAGAAATATACTTCCGCCCCTCCACTCCGAATTTCATGGTGTGATTCCCTTTGATCCAGCTCAAATTGTTGACGGCTTGATACATGTTCTGGACGGTGCTTTGTGGAGCGTTGGGATCAGGACCGACGTTGACGCTGAAAGTATCGATCGTGATGTTCGGAAATTGATCAAGCCCCGGAAACTGGAGGTGAGTCGGTACCGGGATAAACTGCGAAAAGCGGTTGTAGCCAACGCGAAATTCGTTGTTCACGTTCGGCGAAAAATTGTGATATTCGCTCAACGTCACCAGGTGAAAGCGCTGCGGCTCGATGTTGAAGAACGCCGGCAGACTGGCGGCTGCATCCAAACCGTCTATCTTGTTGTAGACATAACGGCCACGGATCTGATCGGTGTCGGACATATTGAAGTCCACGCTGCTCGTTGAGTAGTACTGATTCGTAAACGTGCTTCCCGTAATGGGAACCAGGGCCACTGGGATGTCGGTGGTACCGCCGCCCGCGCCGGTAATGGGCTCGGTCGATGCAGCGCAGGCTACGTTGGCCGTATCAGGGACAGTTCCTGCCGGCACAAATTTCTTGAACGTCTGCAGGTTATTCTGCGAGAGGCCCGGAATAGTTGACAGGGTCGCATAGCCAGCGGCTGTGGGCGCGCACACTTGCGACGAGATCCCGTACGCGACCGGGTTGTATTCGAAGTTCGTAAAGAAGAAGAGCTTGTCACGGATAATCGGGCCTCCAATCTGGGCGCCGAGGCGATTTTGATCGTAGCGCGGATTCGTAGTATTCCCGTTTCGGGCCGTCGCCGCATCGATAGCGTTGAGGTTTCGGTTTTGGAAATACTCGTAGATGCGCCCGTGGAAGGAGTTTGTTCCGCTCAACACAACAGTGTTGAACTGTCCGCCCGACGAATGTCCGAACTCCGGACTGTACTGATTCTGCAGCACGGAGAAATTCTGCACGGCATCGTTAGGAATAAACACGAGCGGTCCGGTAATGGCTTTGTTGTTATTGTCCACGCCTTCAATGGTGAAGTTGTTATTGCGCGGACGCTGGCCGCCCACCGTTGGTCCAACGCCAAGTCCGATGCCACCGGTATTCGCCACTCCAGGATTGAGCAACGAAAGGTTAATCACACCGACGCCGATTGCTGCCGTAGGCAGGTCCTGCGTCTGTTTGATTTCGTAGGTGCTCTGGATCTGCGGTGTGGTCGTATCAATTGTGACCGGCACCGCAGTCACTTCGATTGTGGTGGCGGCTGCGCCTACTTGCATAGTGACGTTCGCCGTAGCAGTCTTGTTGAGTTGAACTGCGATATTCGTCAACTCACCTTTCAGACCGGTAGCAGCCACCTCGATCTTGTAAGTTCCAATCGGCAAATTCGTAAAGCGATAATCACCACTGGCATTGGTTGTCCCAGAAGTCTTCACACCCGTTGCGACATTGGTCGCTGTAACCGTCGCGCTGGGCACAACAGCTCCAGTTGCGTCTGTAACCGTTCCCACCAGGTCTCCACTGATCGCTTGTGAAAAGCTGCGTTGAGGCAGCAATCCAAATGAAAGCACGAGAGCCAGTATTGTCGAGAAATGCATCAATTTACTTCTCATCGTTCATCTCCACTAAACAAGTGCGCCAGAGTGCTCCAGAGTAGTGCGGCGGGATAGACCAGGGGCACCGTTCCAATAAACCGACATGCACATCACGTGCCAGCAGCTTTTCGTAGCCTTTTCAGTACGGTAGGGACCAGTCATAGAACTCTGTATTCGCAAAACGGGAAATTGTGAGTAACTGGATACTAAGAATTGGACTAAGTAGTTAATAAGGCACGACTTTAGGCGTCAGAGGACGTCACAGGTTTGAGCCCTTGCGAGAAGATTAGTCTTACAAACAGTCGTGTGTCCGCACGACAACTATTGCCAAAGTACGTCAGAGTTTCCCAATATGAAACTGATAGAACAGGATTCGCAGGAACATTCTTTTATGGAAGGCGGGTCGAATTAGTACGTAACGGAAAAATTAAGGAGGGCCGAATGGCCCTCCTT
>CAYZHX010000223.1:0-5069 GCA_964476905.1 uncultured Terriglobales bacterium | reverse complement strand
CAAGTCTAATTGACGTTCTTGATCGCGTACTGGACAAAGGCATCGTCATCGACGCATGGGTGCGCATCTCACTCGTCGGCATTGACCTGATTACGGTCGAAGCCCGCGTCGTCGTAGCGTCCATCGATACGTACCTCAAGTACGCCGACGCAGTCGGACTGATGCCGACTGTCAGCCGTCCGCAGATCGCCGGGGTTCCAGAAGAAACGTTCGGAACCGAGGAGCCAGAGCCCGCGCGTCCGACACGCGTTCGTCGGGGAGGCCGGCGGTAAGCCTCGCCGTTTTAGGGGCCCATGATGGCAACGCCCGAACTTCGCCTGCAGAAGCCGGACACAATTAAGCGAAATGGCTCGCCTCGGCGTGCTCCGGCTGCGCTGCGCCTGCTTCAGGCAGAGCGCTCGGAAGAGGTGTATCCGATCCTGCTGGAGGAGATCGTTGGCCTCGGCTTCGAGCGCACGTTCATCGTCGCCGTTGACTTCGAAACCGGTGAGGTATTGCCCTCTGCGTCACTGAATTGTTCGAAGAACTATCTGGACCGTTTCCGCAGTTCACTGTTTGCCGCTGAGAATCCTGTGGTGGATGTGCTGCATTCGCAGCGCCCCAGCGTAATCAAAGACTCATCGCTGCACCACCGCTCGCTCTACTGTCATCCGATCCTTTACAGCAACACGACCCCGTGCTGGGAGGCCGAACGTGAAAGGCGCAGCGAGTGCTTGGCCGTCGATAACTGCATGCGGCGCCGCAAGATGAGCCTGGAGAGCCAAGTCTGCGGCACGTGCAACATGCGCGCCTATGCTGCGCTCGTCGCAGTCGAACTGCCGACGAAGGCGACTCCTGACATCGTTTTGCTCAACAACCTGATTGAGATGGCCAATCGCTATCTCTCGCGGCTTTTCAAGGTTGAGCACTACTACAACCGCATGACGGATATGGACGTAACGATTGCGCAGTTGCAGACCGTCATGCAGTCGATGAGCGATCCCGTCATTCTTACTGACAATCACTACCGCGTCATCGTGCAGAACCGCGCTGCCGAGCGCTTCTTCAAAGTTCCGGATAGCACAATCGCCGAAGGTCTCACCGAAGGTTTGGCACGCGCCGTGGAGATGAACAACCTTCTTTTTTCTGCAGCTCTGTCGTCGGTGGCCGTCTCTGGCGTGGAAGCCTCGCGTGATCTTACGCTCATCGATGCAATCGAAGGCGAAGAAATGCTGTTTGAAGCCGTATGCACGCCGACATTTGGACGCGACGGCATGCCGCTTGGCATGGTCACGGTGATGCGTGACGTCACCGATTTGCGACGCGCAGATCAGGAGCTGCGCACCAACTACGACAAGCTACGTGCTGCTGAAGAACTTGTTCGGCAGGATCGCGATCGCCTGAACGTCATCATCGAAAGCGTTGGCGATCCGATCGTGGTGTGCGATGGATCGGCAAAGGCTGTGCTCCTCGACCCCCTAGCGCAGAATTTGTTTGGCGTTGGCGAGAAAGAAGGTACGGGACCGGTGAGAATTCCTGACACGATTCGTGTCAAGAATCAGGCGCAACTCGACGCGTATGTTACCGCCTTCACCTTCGGCTTTGCGGATAAAGAGAGCGGATCTATCAAGCTAACCGACCCGAACAGCCGGCACGAGATTGAATATGACACGCGCTCCGGGAAGATTTATGACGAGCGTGGCCAAGTGGCGTTTACAGTCACTGTGCTGCGCGACCTTACTGCGCTACGCCGTGTGGAGCAGTTGAAAGTCGAGCGGCGCATGCTCGAGATCGAGAAGTTTGCCGCTGCAGGACGTCTGGCAGCCACCATCGCTCACGAAGTCAACAATCCGATGGAGGCAATCAAGAACGCGATTTACTTGCTCTCGGACTCCGTACGTCCGGACGCGCAGCCTGTGTACGACATTCTGAAGTCGGAGACCGAGCGCGTTGCCCGCATCGTGCGCCAGATGTTGGGTCTCTATCGTAATAATGAGCAGGTAAAGCCAGTTAATATCAATGTGCTCATCGAGGACACGCTGCTGCTCCTGAATCGTCAGCTTCAGCGGAACAATATTGAGGTCACCACTGAGTTGGGCCAATTACCGGATGCCGTTGTCGCTGCCGATCAGCTGCGACAGGTGCTATCGAATCTGGTGATCAATGCAAAAGATGCGATGCCTGATGGCGGACGCCTATTCCTGCGCACGCGGCATGTGCGCACCAGCAAAGATTTTCCCCTGGGCAGCATTCGCATTCTCGTCGCCGATACTGGTTCAGGAATTCCGAGGGAGCTGCAAAAGAGCGTCTTCGAACCGTTTGTCACGACCAAAGGGGAAAAGGGCACGGGACTCGGTTTGTGGATCGTGCGCGGAATTATCGGCAACCATGGCGGCAAGATTTCTGTCCGAAGTAAGGTAGGGAAGGGAACGATCTTCAAGATCGAGTTGCCGGCGGTACGGTGAACGCGATTTAACCGCGTAGCCAAGGAGAAGACGGAGCAGTTGAGCTATTTGGAATTGGGTAACTAGGCCGAATATTTTGCTGGTCCTATATTTCTAAGGTTACTCAATTACCCAATTGGTACGCTCCTAGTTTCCTTCGTATCCTCGGTGAGTTCGTGGTGAAAGCTGGGTTTTGGGCATGTCAGCGGAACGGAAATTCTCGATCCTCGTCGTCGATGATGAGCGGGCGGTGCTCACCACCTACGGCCTCATTCTGTCTAAGAGGGGCTACGACGTCGAGACGGCACTTTCCTCGGTTGACGCCCTGGCTGCGCTGAAGCGACGCGAATTCGATCTGCTGCTTTGCGACTATTCCCTCGAGCAAGAGCACACCGGTTTTGAAGTCATCGAGGAAGGACGCCGAAAGAATCCCAAAGCTCGCGCAGCAATCCTCACCGGATATGCGAGCAAGGAAACCGCTGAGCAGGCGCGTAAAGACAGTATTGCAATCCTTTACAAGCCCATTGATATTGACGAGTTCTTCAGCACCATCGATAAACTTTTGAAGGAAGAGTATGAGCCCAAGCAAAGCGAAGAAGAAGGCGGCCCCCACGCCCATTCGAAGCAAGAAGGAAGCGCGAAAGGAAGTTCACAGCCTGGAGCCGGTCGAAAGTCCCGCGCTATCTAACGCACGCCTGCAGCAACAACAGCAGGAAGGCCGATATGTCTATGGCGTGATCGAAGCGCGCGACCCTTTTAGCTTCGGAAAAATTGGCATCGGCGGCGCCGGCGAAAACGTGTACACGGTTCACCACGGCGATGTCGCCGCCGTAGTAAGTAAGACGCCGGTCTTCATCTTCGATCCTACGCGCGAGAACGCTCTCGCTCACGAGCACGTGATTGAAACCGTGATGAAGAACAATACGATCATCCCTATGAGCTTCGGCACTGTCTTTCGCACCGACGATGACATTCGCGAAGTACTCAAGAGCATTTATCCGTCGCTGAAAGATGTGCTTAAGCAGATGGCGAACAAGCTCGAATTCGGGCTTAAGGTCACCTGGGATCGCGATCGCATCGTCGAGGAGCTCAAGCGCGAGAACGAGGAAATTCACCGTTTCCAGCACGAGCTCACGCGCAAGCACCTGCAGTCCACCTACTTCGCCCGCATGCAGCTCGGCCGCATGATCGACAAAGCCCTGGCCGAGCGCGCCGCTGAGGTGGTTCGTGAAATCTATGATGGGCTTCGCGCCGTCTGCGTAGCGTCGCGTGACAACAAAGTTATCGGCGACAAAATGATCATGAACGCCGCGTTCCTCATCCAAAAAGACAAAGAACCGGAGTTCGATGCGGCTGTAAATGCTGTAGCGCAGAAGTTCGGCGACCGATTGAATTTCAAGTACACCGGGCCGTGGCCGCCTTACAACTTTGTAAATATCAGGTTGAAGCTGGAGAGAGGAACGGCGAGTTAAACGGTCGGGTGGTTGTTAGATCGCCGGATGGCCGATCTGTAAAATAGTGATTACCCCCATGCTCTTCGTTGACGATCTCCTAATGCTCCCCTTCACTGGCTTCAAGTCCATACTGCGGACTTTGGTTAAGGTCGCTGAGGAGCAGTACACCGACGACGCTCCTCTGAAGGAGCAACTCCTTCATCTCCAAATTGAGCTCGAAGAAGGCAGTATTACCGAAGACCAATACGTTGAGCGTGAAGCGCAAATCCTTCGCGATTTACGAGAGATCCAAAATCGCAAGCGCGAACTCGCCGGCCTCCCGCCGGAAGAAGGCACTGGCCTCTCCGGCAAAGTAAAAGAAGGTTCCGGAGTGGAACTCACCTGGGATCCAAATTCCAGCGACAACTTCGGGCCGGGCAGATAGTTCTCTCCATTGACTTATCCATAAATATGGGCAGATGAGCAGATGAAGACCACGCTTGAGATTCCCGATGCTGTTTTTCGCCGAGCCAAATCTAAGGCTGCGCAGCAAGGCATTCCTCTTCGGGAGTTCGTTACTCAAGCTGTGGAGGAGAAGCTTAAAGCTCCGGTTGCCAGGGGCGAGAAGCCTTGGATGAAACACCTCGGGAAATTGAAGCACCTTCGGAAGGAAAGCCAGGACATTGAAAAGCTGATCGAGGACAAGTTCGAGCAAATCGAACCCGAGACTTGGGAGTGATCCTGGATACAAATGCTTTGTCTGCGGCCGCGGATTATGACGCTGCAATTGCTGATGCTCTGGGTGCCGCAGAAGAACTGTTAATTCCAGTGATCGTGCTCGGAGAATATCGCTACGGCATCGCGCAGTCACGCCACCATACCGAGTATCGACAATGGCTCGACGAACTGATCTCAGACTGCACGATACTGGCTGTCAATGACGGCGCAACCCATCATTTTGCGGCAATTAATCTCGAACTAAAGCGGGCGGGAACGCACATTCCCACCAATGATCTTTGGATAGCGGCACTGGGTCGCCAGCACGGCCTTCCTCTCCTGAGCCGCGATCGCCACTTCGATGTGGTCAGCGGAATTCGAAGAATCGACTGGTAGCGCGATTGGCTGACTGCGGCTAGCCCTTTCATTACCAAAGTCCACTACCCGAGACGCATCTACTTTCGTTTTGGGAATGCAGGTACGCTTGCGCAACTTA
>CAYZHX010000222.1:0-5075 GCA_964476905.1 uncultured Terriglobales bacterium | reverse complement strand
TTTGTCGATGGTCCCGTCGGATTAGGCATGAGGCGCCTCAGCATCATTGACGTGAGCGGCGGGCATCAGCCCATACACAACGAGGACGAGAGTATTTGGATCGTCTTCAATGGCGAAATCTACAACTTTCCAGAACTACGCACGCACATGGAGGCTCGAGGGCACCGCTTCTATACAAAATCAGATACCGAAGTCATCGTTCACCTCTACGAGAGTTTCGGCAGTAAATGTGTGGGCATGCTTCGGGGAATGTTTGCGTTTGCGATCTGGGATTTCCGGGAGAAAAGACTTTTACTCGCTCGCGACCGGATAGGTAAGAAGCCCCTGCATTACGCGACTTGGAATGGACAGTTGCTTTTTGCATCGGAGATTCGTTCACTCTTGAGCGTGGCTCCCGAACTGAGTGAGGTCGATCACAAGGCGCTGCTCGAGTACTTCGCCTTGGGCTACATCCTGGACCCGCTGACCGCATTTCGATACATACAAAAGCTTCCGCCAGCTCACTTCCTCGAGTGCTGGCGAGGAAACATCACAATCCAGAGATACTGGCAGCTCCCGCGATACGGAACCGAGATTTCCCTTTCGGAACAGGAGTGTATTGAATTTCTAGAACGGGAACTCGGGGATGCCGTCCGCCGGCGACTCATAAGTGAAGTTCCGCTGGGAGCGCTCTTGAGCGGCGGGGTCGATTCTTCATTGATTGTCGCGTTGATGGCACGCAACAGTTCCAGCCGCGTAAAAACCTTCTCCATCGGATTTACTGAGCGATCTTTTGACGAGAGAAACCACGCATCTCTCGTCGCGAAGAGATTCGACACCGAGCACCATGAATTCATGGTTACGCCCGACGTGAGCTCGACACTCGAGAAGCTCACAAGTCATATGGAAGAGCCTTTTGCCGATCCATCCATTGTGCCGACTTTTCACGTGTGCGAGATGGCAAGGCGCTCTGTAACTGTGGTCCTGTCAGGCGACGGCGGTGATGAACTGTTCGCGGGGTACGACCGGTACCTAAGACACCTCTCGCGCGGTCCTTTCCCACATTGGATCGCAAGCAGCTATCGCAACTGGATTTATCCGGTACTGCCGTCCATATTTCCGGGTCGTCGCTTTGGTTATAACAGATCACTAGATGAGTGTGAGCGATACCTGGATAGTATGTCGGCGTTCTGTCCGTGGAATCGCGATACTAGTCTCTTTTCCAGCGATTTTCTACGGAGGGGACAGGGCGGAAGGTTCGTAGCATCTGAGTTTCGCCGCATTTACGACTCTGCACCTGTGCCCGATGCTGTCAGCCGTCTGCAATACCTTGACACCCAGACTTACTTGCATGCAGATGTTTTGACAAAGGTTGACCGTATGAGCATGGTCAACTCGCTCGAAGTTCGCTGTCCGCTACTGGATCACCTAGTAGTTGAAGCAGCTGCGAAACTGCCTAGCAGCTGGAAGCTGCACGCAGGGGAAAGCAAATACATTCTCAAGAGACTCGCAGCGCGCGTCGGCGTTCCGGCAGAGGTTTTATACCGCAAGAAGCAAGGATTTGCGATGCCTCTGGTCAAGTGGTTTCGGCAGGCAATGAAGGACGAACTGGTGAATCTTCTTCTCGATAGTCGCACCCTGCAACGCGGGTACTTTAACGAGCGAGGTATCCGCAAGCTTTTGCGAGAGCACCTGAGCGGACGACGAGATCGATCTTTCGAACTCTGGACGTTGCTGATCTTTGAGTTATGGCACCGAAATTTTCTGGCAAAACGCGCACCTTATGCAGCAAAACATGCGCCTTCTGCTGCGAGGTGGAATGTCTATGCTTGATTTCCGGTGTATTCACGAGATTCACGAGCATTTCACGTTTCCGAGTTCCCGTGTGATAGCAGGCGAGTTCGTCGAGGCAGAAGCATGATCGACCTCAGCCAAGAGTTCGCAACCTCGAAGACCCGTTTAACACGCGCGGCATTGCGCCCTTCACTTTTCTTAATGAACGAGTCACTTCGGATTGGAGGAACGGAGCAACAGTTCGCGACAGCTGCGCGGGTTCTTCAAAATCGATTCGATATCAAACTTGGCTGCACCAAACGAGGCGGAGAACTATTAAACCTAGTTGGGGACATTGCGGAGTTCGACCCAGGCACTTCCCTGCTCAGCAGACAAGCATACCGCGCGGGACATCAGCTCACACATTTTCTGAAAAGACAAAACATTCAGATCGCTCACTCTTTCGACTTCTACAGCAACATGCTAATGGTGCCTTCCGCACGAAGAGCGCGTGTACCAGTAGTAATTGGTAGTCACCGAGGGATCGGAAATACTTTCTCAAGTTTGCAGCAGACCGCACAGGCGTTGGTATTTCAACTTGCCGATCGCATTGTTTGTAATTGCAAGGCTGCCGCAGAGCGCCTCGTGCTCTATGGAGTGCCTCGCCGCAAACTTTTCGTTATTCCAAATTTCATCCCGGACGAAGCATTTAGCGACTGCTGCCCCGCGCTGCCGCACAAACAAGGTGTAATCCGACTCGGGATGATCGCTCGCATGAATCACCCAGTCAAGAATCACCCATTATTGTTGCGAGCAGTCGCTCGGCTCGCCGCACGTTATCCCACTCTGGAAACTGTTCTCGTTGGCGATGGACCCTTGCGGCTTGGCTTTGAGCGAATGGCTGGTGATTTGAGAATTGCCGAGAAAGTGCTCTTTCTTGGCAATCGACGTGATATCCCGTCGATCTTGCGATCCCTTGACATTGCAGTACTTACGTCGGATTCCGAAGGACTGTCCAACGCCATCCTCGAAGCAATGGCAGCAGCTCTGCCAGTAGTCGCAACCCGTGTAGGAGGCAATGTCGAACTAGTTGAGGACGGGAAGACGGGCTTTCTCTTCCCTGCCGGGTCAGAGGAAGCGCTCGCTGCCGCTATCGCAAAGTTGTTGGACAACGCTGACCTGCGCACACAAATGGGTATGGAGGCCCGCAGCCGAGCGCTAGCCACTTACAAAGCCAGTTCGGTCGCTGCAAGATTTACGAATCTCTACACTTCACTGCTCCGCGCGAAGAGGGTTGTAGAAACATGAGCACTTCTATTAGCGACGACGGCGGCGCGAAGACCCCGGTTTTGGCGTATCTGCTAAGCGAGTATCCCGCGATCAATCATGCCTTCATGTTACGCGAGGTGCGCCAACTCAGAGCCTCGGGCTTTGTCGTCCGCTGCGCGTCGATCCGCGTACCCAATCGCGACGATGCCCGCTTAACTCCTGAAGAATTAGAAGAGAAGCAGAATACTTTTTATATAAAGGCCGAGCCAGTGTCGAGGGTTATCGGTGCTCATGCGCGTTCCCTGATTCGCCACGTGAGTGGCTATCTACGAGGAGTCCTGCTGGCGATTCGCATGGGAAGAGCACGACCCAAGAAGACAATTCGGAGCCTCTTCTACTTTGCCGAAGCCGTGATTATAGGCGACTGGATGCGCCACAACGATCTTGCCCATGTGCATACCCACTACGCCTCTAATGTTGCAATGATCGCGGAACGCATCTTTCCCATCACCATCTCAGTAACTTTTCACGGCCCCGATGAGTTTAAGAATCCGGAAGAGTTTCATCTCACTGAAAAGATTAATGCTAGCCGCTTCGCCCGTGCGATCAGCCGTCACGGATGCAGCCAATTGATGAAATCCTGTCGATACTCCCAATGGAACAAGCTCGAGATTGCCCGTCTAGGCGTAGATACAGAACGCTTGCGACCTCAAATCTTTCGCGATCATTCGGAGCCCTTTGAGCTGCTCTGCGCTGGCCGAATGACTGCTGTCAAGGGGCAACATACGTTGCTGGACGCAATGGAGTTGCTAAGAGCGAGGAACTGCTCAGTCCGTTTGCATTTCGCTGGTGACGGCGAAGACCGTGTCGCACTCCAGGAGCACGTTTCCGCCGCAGCCTTGGGCGACAGCGTTGTCTTTCACGGCTTTGTAAACCAGGACGAGCTGAGGAAGCTCTACGCAAATACCGATGTATTCGTACTACCCAGCTTCGAAGAAGGAGTTCCAGTTGTACTTATGGAGGCGATGTCTCTGGGAATACCTTGTATTGCTACTTGGGTGAATGGAATTCCTGAGCTGATTCGCAACGGAATTGACGGATTAACTGTCAGTCCAGCCGATCCAGTCGCGCTGGCAAATGCCATTGCAATTTGCTTGCAGGATCAAAGGATTCGTCAGCAGCTCAGTATCAAGGCACGGGAGCGCGCAATTGAGATGGCGGACTTAAACCGAAATGTCCAACATTTGGCAATGATATTTGCGCGCTACATAGGGCAACAAAATGTCCTGAGAGCAGAAAGAGCTGAATTCATCATCCTCGATCGCTAGTACAAAGTAGGCCAGTGTTTTCGCTCCTATTTGGAAATACCGCGAAGGAATGTGAGGTAAGAGGTGTGACTCGCGTGTCAGTGATTGCAAACGAATTTCTAAGACGGATTGAAGACCTATCGTGGGATGAGATACGCGTCAGGACCACGCAGACGGTTCACAAGCGGGTGGACTTGTTCCGCAGCCGCATCACGCACGACCAAGCTTGTCACTCCTTGCCGGATATGCCACGAGGTTGTTTTTTCTTCAATTCTGGCGAGCGCTGCGAGATTTTCTCGTATCTCACTGTCCACAGCGAATTTAAAGCGGAGATAATCAGAACCGCTGACTCCATTTGCGATCACGTATTTGACCTTCTTGGTCACGAGCGCTTGGATCTCGGAAGCCATATTGACTGGCAGCGCCACCCTGTAAGTGGGCATCGACCTCCGCAGAAAGTCTGGTACAAGATCGATTTCCTTGACTACCTTCTAGCTGGCGATGTGAAGGCGATTTGGGAACTCAACAGGCACCAGCACCTCATTACTTTAGCCAAAGCCTATGGCCTCAGCGAGGATGAAAAATATCTCCATGAGCTCACATCGCAATGGTACGACTGGCGCAAAAAGAATCTGTATCCCTTCGGCATCAATTGGGCTAGCAGCCTTGAAGTGGCATTTCGCGTGCTTTCATGGATTTGGATTAGAGAGTTGCTAACTGGTATGCCCAGCGTCACCTCGGAGTTTC
>CAYZHX010000221.1:0-5142 GCA_964476905.1 uncultured Terriglobales bacterium | reverse complement strand
CGCCGACATCGCCCTGGCGAGCCGCGTCTACCAGCGCCAGTTCTTCGGTCTGTGGCTCCGCAATTTTTGGTGCTTCAAGACTGTTCATACCTGTACGACTCACAAATGTTGAGTCTGTTATCTTAAATGTAAGTACGCATTCCCCAAGAATTTAGTTTACTCACTTATTCTTTGTTGCCCGATAAATCCAGCTTTCATCTTTTCCTGCTGATCTGCACGATTCTCTTAACTTCTTGCACAAACAAGGCTTCCGGGCCACCGCAACACTTGCGCGTGACGATGAGGAAATTTGCGATTGACCCGGCGGTGATTCGCGTGAAGCAGGGTGCGAATGTCGTTCTGGACGTATCGACGCAAGACGTACAGCATGGCTTTCAAGTGGCGGAGCTTGGCATAAATGAGCCCATTCAGCCCGGCAGATCCGCCGAGATTCCCGTCGACACCTCGCGTACAGGCGAATTCAAAGTGGAGTGCAGCATCATTTGCGGGCCCGGGCACGACGATATGCAGGCGAAGATCGTGGTGGAATGAAACTGCCCATTTTCGACCGCGGGTTGGAAGGACGCAAAATTCCCAGCGCAGGGAATTTTGCAGGGAAATTTTTCCCGTAAAGAAAAAAATAATCGCCGAACCCGCATAACCACAGGCGATTTGCAATCGACCAGGGAACTTGCAGGCAATTAGCAGGGAATTTCGTAATAATCGCTGCCGCGGGTGAAATTTACGAGGCGAATTCGCACGACTGCAAAGGCAAGCAGGGAGTTAAGCAGCGAATCCTGTCCTTGACCGTGGGTCTGCGTCTTTGTTTCTGGGTCATGCGTCCGTTATTGCAATGGCTACACCACGGCTGCCCGCAGGGCTGGACGAGAGTGGCTTTTAACGCTGGCGGCGCGATTGTTTCGTATTGAAGCACGGCCAGCCGAAAAGCCAATAGCCGACAGCCGAAAGCCTCACTTATAATCCGGCCAGACGCCACATGGCTGACCTCGAACAACTTCGGAACACGGTAGAGCGCGCGTCCTCCAAGCGCCTGGGTGATCACCTTGAGCACTTGCGGAGGGAAATCGCCGAAGATGTTCTGCGCGAGATCGCCCCTCTCCTGGCTTCCTCAGGCAATGGCGCTGGGCCGGCGGCTCAACGCGAATCTTCGAGCGAGGTGCTCCGCGGAGTAGTTGCAGGCATCTACGAGGCACGTTCTCAAGCCGACATCTTGAGAGCCTTGCTTGAGGGTGCAGCCAGATTTACCGCACGTGCGGCCTTATTCGTGGTGCGCGGCAACACCTTGGCCGGTTGGCAGGCGCGCGGTCTAGCAGATGACAACATTCGCGGGATCTCAGTCGACGGTTCCAGGGGACTGGCTGCACGCGCGATTCACGACCGATCTCGCCAGTCCGGATCAGCAGCGGAGTTCGATAATGCCTTCGCGGAGCAGCAGGGAGCCGCTCACGACAACTCCTGTACTCTCTTTCCTTTGGTCGTCAAGGAGAAGGTGGCGGCGATCCTGTATTGCGATTCAGGCAGCACTGCATCGGCTCTGCCGGACTACGCAGCCATTGAAATCCTTACGCGTTTTGCCTGCCTGTGGCTTGAGCACGAGGTGAGTAAGAAGCCGACGAATGCAGTCAGCGAAACAAGTCTCGAGTCCCCTGCCCCGAATGCAGCCGCTCCTCCAGCAGCCGCCGCTCCCAGAGCCACAGCTGCACCCGCCGCTGAACCCTCATTTGCTAACGTGCCTCCAGAAGAGCAGGAGATTCACAAGAAAGCACAGCGGTTCGCCAAACTTCTGGTGGACGAAATCAAGCTATATAACCAGGCAAAGGTCGCGGAAGGCAAGCAGAATAGGGCTCTTTACAAGCTGCTGCGGGAGGACATTGAAAAGAGCCGTGCCACATACGACAGGCGATACGGCGCCACGCCCGCAGCTTCGGGTAAGTATTTTGACTCAGAAGTAGTCCGAATCCTTGCTGATAACGATCGTTCTCTCCTGGGAAGCGACTTTCCCGGCTGATCTTGGTCTAATCTATAGGTGAGCTGAATTTAGGACGCCAATCTGCTGTGCTTTTTCGTTTCTTTGTTTCTCTATGTCTGCTGATCTCGTTTGCGAGCCCTGCCTTCGTGCAGGCGCAGTCGACGACTAAAAAGGTTCACACCCGTACCGCCACTCGGAAAAAGAAGAAGACCTCCAGCCGGAAACGGGTGACTCCTGCGCACCGTCAGAAGCTGCGCCGTGCCTTTGTGGCGTCGTCTGATCTGCGACCTATGGCCAAGCAATTGCTCGAGCAGCCATCGCCTGCCGCATACGGTGGCGTGGAGCGATATGCGCTTAAGCATCGTGCGGATGAGGGCGGAATGCTCGCGCATCTTGTGCTCGGGTACGCGCACTTGCAGGCCAAGGAATACCCGCAGGCTCAGAAGGAACTGAAAGTTGCCGCAGCTCGCGGCGGCGAACTCTCCGACTACGCCGATTTCTTTCTGGCGCAATGTGCGGCTGGAACGAACGATCAGCAGCAGGTTGCGGCTTTGCTGAAAGGCTTCTCTGAAAAGCACCCTGACTCGCTGTTCATCCGCCAGGCCGATCTGATGCGCGCGGATTCACTGCTCGCCAATAAGCAGAACGACGAAGCCATTCGCCTGCTGGAATCGCTGCGCGACAGCAAGCCTGACGTCGAGCTTGCATTAGGTCGCGCCTATGCTGCGGCTGGTCAGACCGCCAAGGCGGTTTCAATCTGGAACCACATCTACACTGAAATGCCGCTCAGCCCTGAGGCTTCTGCGGCGCAGCTCGAGTTGGTGAAGGTCGGCACGCAGGGCCTGGTGTCTACGCCGACCCTCGAACAGCGCCGGACCCGCGCCGAATTGTTGATGAAGGGACATCGCTACGACCAGGCAGCCGATGAATATCGCGCCATCATCGACAGCATCCGCAGCGATATGAGCCAGCAATCGTTGCAGCAGGAGCTAACGGTAAAACTCGGGGGCGCCTTGTATGGCCAGCACAAGATCGACGAAGCCAAGGCTCTGCTCGATTCTGTCTCCGCTAGCAATGAAGATTTCGAGGCACAGCGCCTCTACTATTTGCACGAAATTGCTCGCAGCAAGGACGACGGCGATGTCGAGCGCCAGATCATCTCGCAGATGATCGAGAAGTTTCCTGCAAGCCCCTACCTCCAGGACGCACTGCTGTCAGCCAGCAACATGTATCTGCTGCGTCCGGATTACAAGACGGCGATCGAGTTTTACAGCTCCCAGTACAAGCTATTCCCAAAAGGGAGATATTCGCCGTACTCGCACTGGAAGGCGGCGTGGCTGAACCTGCGCCTCGGCAACAAAGACGAAGCCAAGCGGTTGCTCGATGAGCAAATTGGTATGTATCCGGCAGGCCAGGAAATTCCAGCGACGCTCTACTGGCGCGCCCGTCTCGCAGAGGAAGATGGCGACAAGGACCGAGCCGGTGATTACTACACGTTTATTCAACGTCGATTCCCGCACTACTACTACGCTGATTTGGCAGCCGAGCGTTTGCGTTTTCGCTTCGATGAATCGAAGCACGACGCGCAGCTCGATAACATTCCCCAGCAGCCGGACGTAGCCAAGGATGAGTTCGACGCTCCCTCAGATGACCTTCGAGTAGCTCGTGCGCAATTGCTTACTAACGCCGCGCTCTTCGACTTCGCCGTTCAGGAGCTGCGATCGGAATCCGACAAGCTCTATGCCCAGGCAGAGGTTGCTCGCGTTTATCTCAAGGCCGATCGCCCCGATCGCGCTCTGCAGTCGCTCAAACGCGCCGTTCCTGGTTATTTCGCCGGCGAGATCGACGACATGCCGCAATGGGCGTGGAACATCCTTTTCCCGAAGCCGTACTGGAACGATCTGAAACGCTATTCCAATGCAAACGGCCTCGATCCATATCTTGTCGCGAGCCTCATTCGGCAAGAGTCTGAGTTCAATGCTCAAGCGGTTTCACGGGCGAATGCCTGGGGCTTAATGCAGCTCCTTCCTCCAGTTGGTAAGCAGCTGGCGAAAGAGGTGCGGATGCGGCACTTCAATCAAGATCAGCTCACTGATCCGGCCGTGAACCTGCAGCTCGGCACACGGTATTTCAAGCACATGGTCGACAGCTTCGGCGGACAGGTCGAGTATGCTCTGGCCGCCTACAATGCCGGCGCTGATCGTGTGAAGTCCTGGCAGGCGCAAGGTCCGTATCGGGACATTCACGAGTTCGTTGAGTCAATCCCGTTCAGCGAAACACGAGAATATGTGCAGGCGATCATGCGTAACGCGACTGTTTATCGGTTGCTCTATTCCGATGGCGTGCAGACCGCGCGGGCAAAATCGGCTTCAGCTGGTGGATCAGACTAGACCGACAGACCGGACACGAAGGTCGCGAAGTCTCAACAGGTACACGAACTGTCTTTGTCATGTTCGTAAATGTTCGTGCCGTTCGTGTTACCTCCCGCCTTAAATGAACGTAAGCTACACTCGATTTAGCAAGCTCTCGCATTCCTGACCTATGCGCATTAGCAGCCGCCGCAAAGCAATTGCGTTCTTCATCACGCTCAGTTCGTGCGTGATTGCCGCCGCGGTCACGCTGAATATCAGCTGGATTGTTCTCAACTGGCGCGAGTTGGGGACCTTGATTCTCGGTGTCATCTTCTTTGGAATCGTCATTGCCGGGCTGGTGCTCAACACCATCTTCCTGGTTCGGGAAATCCGGCGTAACGAGCAGCAGGACAGCTTTCTTCATGCCGTAACCCACGAGCTCAAAACTCCGCTTACCTCCATTCGTCTATACCTCCAGACACTTCAGAGTCGCGCGGTGGACGAAGCTCAGCGGCAGGAATTCTATCGCGTGATGCTGGCCGATTCTGATCGCCTACTAGGAACCGTCCAGCAGGTTTTGCAAGCAGCGGAGCTCGGGCATCGCAAGAACACACTCGACGAAGTCGTGGACATGGAGAAGCTCGTGAAGGAGTGTCTGGAGGAGGCGCGGACTCATCATCATCTTTCGCCAGAATCTCTGCGCCTTCTGAATGAAACGAGCGAGGGAACAGCGAAGGTAGTTGGAAGCCGCGAGGAGCTTCGGTCGGCGGTGTCGAATGTTCTTGATAACGCGATCAAGTACTCGGGAAAGAAAGTTGATAT
>CAYZHX010000220.1:0-5224 GCA_964476905.1 uncultured Terriglobales bacterium | reverse complement strand
CCGGAGTCGCAGAGCTTCCTGCGGGAACGGAGATGGTAATGCCTGGCGACAACGTAGCACTGATGATCGAGCTGATCACGCCGGTAGCTATGGAGAAGGGACTCAGGTTCGCTATCCGTGAAGGCGGCAGAACTGTAGGAGCGGGAACGATTTCGGAAATATTGGCTTAGTCCAAGCAGCCAGCATCCGCTCTCAATAGCTGAGAGCTGATGGCTGAATGCTGATAGCTGGTTTGCCATGGCTCAGCTTCACAAAGACCAGAACTTCTCTGGCTTCGATTTGTCGAAGCTGCAGACCAGCCTGTACGACATGAAGGTGGCTCGCGGAACCGACGAATACCTGGCAAGGTTCGTCGGTTGGGAGTCGCACAAGGAAGATGGGCAAGAGGTCGCGCTGTTTGCGTTGAAAGTCGATCAGGGCGAGCAAGTGCGGAAACTGGTGTTCGACAGCGGCGAGAAGATCGAAGATCCGCGGCGTCTTAGGACGCTGTTTACGCTGGTGTTCTCGGCAAGAGACTTTGAGAACGGGGCGTTAATCCCAACTCAGCAAGAGTTGGACATGGTGAAATAAAGGGAATATGCGCGAAATCATCACATTGCAATGCAGCGAGTGCAAGAACCGGAACTACTCGAAGACCAAGAACAAGAAGACGACCACTGGCCGCCTAGAGTTCAACAAGTTTTGCCGTTTCTGTCGGAAGCACACGTCGCACAAGGAAACGAAGTAATTTGGTAATTGGGTAATCTCGAAATCGGGTAATTGGCAATGGTTGTTACAATTACGAATTACCCGATTACACAATTACTCAATTGTGACGGAGGGGCGTAAGCTCAACGGTTAAACTGCCGGTCTCCAAAACCGGACTTGGGGGTTCGAATCCCTCCGCCCCTGCCAGATTTGCTGAAAAGTACTCAGGCCTCCGGCGGTGAGTCCTGATGTGACAAGTTTTGGGAACGCAAGTTCTCGCAAGTTAAACGAAGGAAGCAGGCTTCAAGTGGGAAGTGTAGAGACAAAACGAGTGAAGGCTACGTCAGTGTCTGATGGCGACAATCTTGGCGATCGACTAAAGGCCTGGCCGGACCGCACCAAGGATTTTCTCGATGAAGTCCGCGCCGAGATGAAGAAGGTCAACTATCCCGGACGGAAAGAAGTGCAAGGCACGACCACGGTGGTCATCATCACCGTGTTTGTTTTCGCCGCCTTCTTTTGGGTGATTGACACCGTGATTCAATTCGGGCTGAGTCACCTGCTGAAGCTCTTTAACAGTTAAGAAATTGAGGTGCCGGCCGGATTGATTTGGCTGGATTCACGAATGGCAGACGACACTAAAAACGAAGCAACCGCTCAGGCTACTGCGGCCGCACCTCCGGAAGGTACGGTCGACGGCGCACAGCCGGAAAAGCCCCGCAATCCGAACATGAAGTGGTACATCATCCACGCCTATTCGGGTTTTGAGCGCAAGGTAAAAGAGTCACTCGAGTCCCGCATCCAGGCGTTTGGGTTGCAGGAAAAGATCGGACGTGTGCTAATCCCGACCGAAGCGGTCACCGAAGTTCGCAGCGGAAAGAAGTACACCAGCGACCGCATGTTTTTCCCCGGCTATGTGCTGGTCGAGATGGACCTCACCGGCTTCCGCACAGGTGGCGAAGGCGATCACGTGTGGCACGTGGTGAAATCGACACCGAAGGTTACCGGATTTGTTGGCACTGCAAACGATCCCACGCCACTGTCGGAAGACGAAGTCAACCAGATCGTTTATCGCGTCGCAGTTGGCAAGGACAAGCCGAAGCTTAGAGTAAAGTTCGCGAAGGACGAATCGGTGCGCATTACCGATGGTCCATTTGCCAATTTCACCGGCAAGATCGACGAAGTAAACGAAGACCGCGAAACGCTGAAAGTGATGGTCACCATCTTCGGTCGCGCGACGCCGGTCGAACTGGAGTTTGGGCAGGTCGAAAAAGTGGCATAGGAATCGGGCCATCGGGTGAAGTAAAACCCCAGCGCGCAGAGCAGGTTTTTCTTCTCCCGATCACCCGATGAGCCGATCCGCGAAGCAAGCTTCGAAGCGCTAAAAAGATCGCAGCACCAGAATTTAGGAACCACGAGAATCTAAAGCATGGCACCTCCGAAAAAAGTACAGACACAGGTAAAGCTCCAGATCGCCGCAGGCAAGGCAACGCCGGCGCCGCCGGTTGGTCCGGCGCTCGGTCAGGCGCAGATCAACATCATGGAGTTCTGCAAGCAGTTCAACGCCAAGACAGCCGGCAAGGACCAGGAAGGCCTCATCATTCCGGTGGTGATAACGGTCTACACCGACCGCTCGTTCACCTTCGTGACAAAGACGCCGCCTGCTTCGGTGCTGCTCAAGCGCGCCGCTGCCGTGGCGAAAGGCTCTGGAACTCCGAACAAAGATAAGGTCGGCAAGGTGACGGAAAAGCAAGTCGCCGACATCGCCAAACAGAAGATGCCCGATCTGAACGCGGCTTCGCTCGACGCTGCTATCAAAAGCGTTAAGGGAACTGCCCGTTCCATGGGCATAGAAGTGGTAGCATAGAAGCTTCGTAGCCGCGTCTGCCTAAGGCAGACAGGTACCGTCGCAAACACTACGGCCATGCAGCAGCAACGCATGTGCGGTGGGAGACAGCTCCAATGAGAAAAGCAGGAAAGAACATCACTAAGGCCCGTACGGCCGTCGAGCAGCGTCCTTACAAGCTCGACGAAGCGGTGCCACTCCTCAAAAAAGTTAAGTTCGCCAAGTTCGACGAGACCGTCGAAGTTACTTTACGTCTGGGCGTCGATCCCAAGCATGCCGACCAAATGGTTCGCGGCACGGTCGTGCTTCCTCACGGACTGGGCAAGTCAAAGAAAGTTCTCGTGATTGCGACGGGCGACAAGCAGCGCGAAGCCGAAGCAGCTGGAGCCGATATCGTCGGCGGCGAAGAGATGGTTGAGAAGATCCAGAAAGAAAACTGGGTCGACTACGATGCTGTCATTGCCACTCCCGACACCATGAAGTCCGTAGGACGTCTGGGCAAAGTCCTCGGTCCGCGCGGGCTCATGCCCAATCCTAAAACGGGAACTGTGACCTTCGACGTCGCGGCGGCCGTGAAAGAAATCAAAGCCGGTAAAGTCGAGTTCCGTACCGACAAGACTGCGCTCGTCCACGTGCCCGTAGGCAAGATCAGCTTTGATCCCAACAAGCTCGTGGAAAACGCGACGACCGTGATCTCGAGCGTGGTGCGCGCGAAACCTGCGGCAGCAAAGGGCAAGTACATCAAAGGTGCGACGCTGTCCTCGACTATGGGTCCGGGAATCAGCATCGACACCACGCAGATTGAAGCTGCGTCGAAAGCGTAAAGGATTAGCTTCTAAGCTTCGAAGCCACGTAGCTCCGAAGCTGAACAGCAGCCTGCAGCGCGAAACGCGCACGGCAGGCAGATTGAAAAGGATTTCGAAATGGCTGTCACAAGAGCAAAGAAAACCGAGCAGATTGAGAAGCTCGCTGCTGACCTGAAGCAGGTCAACAGCATGATCGTAGGCACCTTCGGCAAGCTGACAGTGGCGCAGGACTTTGAACTGCGTAAAACCGTCCGAGGCGCGGGCGGCAAGTATCGCGTGGTGAAGAACACGCTCGCCCGTCGTGCCGCGGAGGGCACGGCCGCCGAAGAAGCGTTGAAGAAGCTGAAAGGCGTTAGTTCGATTGCCTACACTACCGGCGATCCGGTCGCGTTGGCAAAAGCGCTGACCAAGTATGTCTCCGACAATCCGGAGTTCACTTTCAAGGCCGGTGTTGTTGAAGGCAAAGTCATCTCGATTAACGAAATTAAGGCGCTGGCCAAAATGCCGAGCAAGGAAGAGCTTTACTCGAAGCTCCTCTTCCTCATGCAGGCCCCGGCGCAGCGACTGGCAGTTGCGGTCAACGCAGTCGGACGCAACCTGGCAGTCGTGGTGAATCAGGGAGTGAAGGAAAAGAAATTCGCCGAATAGCCCGATTTGGGAATCGGGTGATCGGGCCATCGGGTGATCTGATAACCACGAAATGATGGCAAGAAAAGTTTCGCTGTTCCACCAGGGTGCCTAGTCTGGGGCACACCGGAAACCTGAGTGGGTCGGCAACTCCTCGGCGTGAGCCGACGAGCAGCAGTACAGATCAGGAGATTCAGCCACGCGGTAATCGGCACAAGGTTTTACTTGACCCGATCACCCGGTGGCCCGATCACCCGATCCGGAGAACAGTTTAGGAATTTGAGGAGATTAGAATGGCTGACATTCAAGCATTGGAAGATCAGATTGTTAACTTGTCGCTGCTCGACGCGGCGGCTCTTGTGAAGAAGCTCGAAGAGCGTCTTGGCGTTTCGGCTGCTGCAGCAGCCCCGGTCGTGATGGCCGGCGGCGGAGCGGGGGCTGGCGCGGCTCCGGCGGCAGCGGAAGAGAAGACCGAATTCGCGGTCGTCCTCACCGCAGTTGGCGCGAACAAGATCAACGTCATTAAGGCAGTTCGCGAAGTCACCAGCCTGGGCCTGAAAGAAGCCAA
The DNA here is from genome assembly GCA_964476905.1 of uncultured Terriglobales bacterium. Classification (GTDB taxonomy): domain Bacteria; phylum Acidobacteriota; class Terriglobia; order Terriglobales; family Acidobacteriaceae; genus Gp1-AA112. The sequence continues at coordinate 690 of CAYZHX010000220.1, read as the reverse complement.
GGACCTGGTCGACGGCGCACCCAAGACGGTGAAAGAAGGCGTCAACAAGGAAGAAGCAGAGAGTATCAAGAAGAAATTCACCGAAGCCGGAGCGACAGTCGAGATCAAGTAGCACCCGCGCCGATTCGGCGCGAGTTGCTCCATCGACAGTTTTAGCGTGTTTCAGAGTGGCACGGCGCGAGCCGTGCCATTTTGTTCTCACATCGACGCGTAGATAGCCTGTCATCCTGAGCCCCTCTTTGGGCGAAAGATTTCCCGAGGCTGTTTCGGATTTGAATGCTGCCGGTAGGCTCTCAAGCCGCCTGCAAATCCGCGAGGAGGACCTCCCGCGCAGCAAGAGACGCCTAAAGATCATCGGAGATCCTTCGCCAAAAGAGGGGCTCAGGATGACCGCCTTAATAAGGCCTGAATACCGGTCGAGGATTGGGGTATGCATGTTTGCGAGACTCCCTGCGACCAATCTGCTCCAGTTTCATCTATATCAACAGGGTCAAACCCGGCCAAAGCGCTTCAACCAGCTTCGCCGGATGTTCTCCCATTATTGACCTCGACATAGCACGTTTATCTCCACACTTGCAAAGATGTGGGTTGCTTGGGCTATAATGTTTTGATTCGAGGCGGAATTCGGATTTGATCAGAGGCGTGGGCAGCGCGGGCATAGGGTCCGCTGTCTTCGTCCTCATTGGGATA
>CAYZHX010000219.1:0-5273 GCA_964476905.1 uncultured Terriglobales bacterium | reverse complement strand
CGCGATCTTTCTAGCTCATTTGTGCCAAAAATTTAAGGATGGACAGGCACTCGCGCTCTCTTATGGCTTGGTCATCTTCAGATCGGTCACAGTTCCGTCTGTATTATGCGCAAAGCGAATACCATACACGCCATCGGTTGACTTCAGTTTGCCCGGTTGCACGACCTCCGACTTGTCGAAGGTCTTCACTACCGAGCCGTTGATGATGCACGAAACTTTGTCACCCTTGACCTGCATGGCGATCTCCTGCGTGACGGGCTGGCCCTCTCCCGATGCTTTGTGCACCGCGTCGTTTGCCTCGCGTCGTCCATTCAACTGGAAGGCATCCGGCCCAAATCCGCGCACAATGAAGTTCCCGTTGCCATAAGCCGCGCAGTAGATATAGCTCTGCTGCGGCGTCCCCATCTCATTCCCGGCAATCACAATCCCATAGGGATGCGGATGCGTATTCAGGTTCATGAATTTCGGTTCAGTAAACGTAGCCGACACTGTGTAATCGCCCTTCGCCACATTCTTTGGATTCCAGTACGTAATCGCCGGCCCTGTCGTTACATGGAGAGCGTTGCCCTCCTGCGTGAGCTTCGCGTCGTTCACCGTCTGCCCCGCCTTCTCAGCCTGGGGATCGACTTTCCCCTGCCAGCCCGGAGCTGAAATCCCCCCACCCGCGATCTTGCGGTTCGCATCCGACGATTCCTGCGCATATAGAAGATTGGTCGCAAACAGCGCTACAGCCGCAACAGCAGACAGACGGACAACAGTTCGCATAAAAGTCCTCTCCCGAATCGAAAATGATGGATCAAACTCGGCGTCCCTGATTATAGGGTTTGGCGAGCCGGGAAGGTGAGCCATGTTAAAGATCGGAGACTCCTACTTCACGGCGATATCGAACGACCGCAACCAACGCTGATTTCTAGACCCGTTTCGGACCAGATCGAGTTTCTCTTAGGAATCGTGCACCCTTGTGGGCTTTGGGATTGACGGTGCCGGGCTTGTTTTTCACCTTTTTATTGAGAGCGGCCAACGTGAGTAGCTCCTGCTACATCGCTTTTGGTGTCCGCAGAGTCCTGGGGCTGCGGATGTTGGCGGCTTCATTCAAACCGCAATGCGGCGATCGGACTCACCTTCGTAGCGCGTCGTGCAGGGAACCATACGGCTATGAACGCGACTGCGCTGAGCAGTAACAGTGTGATGACGAATGCGGTTAGGTCGAGCGCTTTCACGCCGAACAGAAAGCTGGCGAGGAAATGCGTGAGCCACAAGGCGCCTGCGATTCCAATCATGATTCCAATCCCGGCAAGCAGCATGCCTTGGCTAATGACCATATTGCGGATAGTCGATGTTTGCGCCCCGAGCGCCATGCGGATTCCTAGTTCCTGCGTGCGTTGCTGCACGGAGTACGCCATTAGTCCGTAGATTCCTATTGCGGCTACCAGCAATGCCGAGGCGCCAAAGATGGTGAGCAGGAGCATGTTGAAGCGCTGGCGGGAAGTGGTCGTGACGACGATCTCGTCCATGCTGCGGATGTGCGCGATGGGAAGTCCGCCGCTGGCTTCGCGTAGTGCGACAGAGATCGGCTTGGCGAGCGGATGAGGCTCTTGCGGGCTGCGCACGATCCACCACAGCGGCGCGATACGCGAGTTGAGCGCGGTGACTTTGTCGGGCATCTGGGCAATCGGGATGTACATCGTGGGCGCAGGATTACGATCGAGGCCATTGCCGCGCATGTCCCCCGCCACTCCGACGATCTGGCGCGCGGGCTCGACGAACACCGGTCCCACATTGGCTCCGATTAGCAGGCGGTCGTTCAGCGGATCGCTGTTTGGCCAAAACTTTTTCGCCATCGCCTCGTTGATGATTACGACCCCGGGTGCGGAGCCATCATCGTGTTCGGTGAAGCTGCGCCCGCGCACGATCGGAACTTTGAATACATCAAAGTAGCCCCACGAAATCGGCGTGTATCCAGCGCCGCCGCTGTTGGGATCGTTGCCTTTTGGCCGTCCTACGATGTCGAATGGAAGTCCGAATCCGCCTTCAAGGGGTAAGCAGCAAGCAGCGGCAACCGTACTCACGCCAGGAACATTCAGCAGACGCTCGGTGCCGTCGCGAATGATTTGTGCGACGCCGGCCGTCTTCTGGAAGCGCTCGCCGCTAAGCGACATCGCCATGGTCAGCACGTTGTGCGTGTCGAATCCGGGGTCGACTGCCTGAAGCTTCATGAACGTGCGAATCAGCAGACCGGCGCCGACGACCAGCACCAGCGCGAGCGCAACTTCGCCGATCACCAATAAGGAACGGACTTTACCTGTGCGCAGTCCTACTCCCGCCTGACTGCTGCTTTCTTTGAGCGCATTAGCAAGATTGATGCGCGAGGTGCTGATGGCAGGGAAGAGGCCGAAGAGAATACCGGTGACGACAGAAACGGTGAATGTGAACAGCAGGACGTGGAGGTCGAGGCTCACTGCCGATCCATCCGGTCCGATGCGAGGAATGCCTCCAGGGCTGACGGCCAGCAATACACGAACGCCGACAAAGCCGAGGATCAGTCCAAAGAATCCGCCCAAGAGGGAAATGGCCAAGCTTTCGGTGAGCAACTGTCGAATGATGTGACTGCGGCCGGCACCCAACGCGGCTCGCGTGGCTAGTTCGCGCTGGCGCGCAGTAGCGCGGATGAGAAGAAGATTGGCAACGTTTGCACAGGCGATTAGCAGTACGAACGTGACCGCGCCGAGCAGAACCAGCAGTGAGAGGCGCGTGTCACCAACCATGACATCCTGCAATCTCTCAACACCGAAACCTGCTTTAGGTCCTAGTCCGCCGGGATAAGTTTGGCGGAATTGATCTGCTGCCAGCTTCAACTCGGCATTTGCCGCCTCCACTGTGACGCCGGACTTCAACCGCGCCGCTACGCGGAAATAGTGCGCCATGTCGCGCGAGTTGAGGTCGAACTGATACGGCAACCAAAGATCTGTGGGAGTCTCGGTTTCGAACTTTGGTCCAACGACGCCGACGACCAGATATGGCTGGCCGTCGAGTTGAATGTTCGCGCCGACGATGCCAGGATTCGCGCCGAAGCGGCGTTTCCATAATCCATAGCTAAGGACAGTTACGCGACCACCGTTGGGGCTATCTTCTGCGGCCGTAAATACACGACCACTCAGAATCGGCGCGCCGAAGAGACGAAAGTAGTCTTGAGTTACATGCACTGCTTCCAGTTGCTCGGGATCGCTGCCGCCGGTCAGATTGAGTCCCGCGCCTGCCTCATCGAAACCAGCGACTGCGTCGAAGATGCGCGTTTGCTGATGCCAGATGTTGAATTTAGGAACATTGGCGCCCGGAAATGATCCCTGCGGGCCAGTGTTCATGAGCATTACCAGCGACTGCGGATCCGGATAGCTAAGCGGCTTCAGGAGCACGGCGTTGATCACAGAAAAAACAGCAGTGTTTGCGCCGATGCCGACCGCAATCACAAGCACGGCGATGACTGCGAAGCTCGGCACCTTCGCGAGGGAGCGCAGCGCAAAACGAAAATCGCGGCGCGCATCTTCAAGCCAGGAAAACGATCGGTCTTCCCCGCGCTCGTTCTTCGTCGCAGCCTTGCCGGAATCACCGCTATTGCTCACCTTGCTGGGATGATCAACGCTCATAACAAGCTCTTCTCCAATCTATGTCGCGGGCTGCCGGATGCATCATGCCGCGCATTATGGTCCCAAAAGAGTGCTTCTGCAATCAGACGTACGGCTCGCCAAAGGGTGAGTGCGCCAGCGATAAACTCCGCCGAACTTGGGACAGAGGAAGAAAGCGTGCCGATAACGTCAAAGGTTAACGTTCCGCAGGCGCAGTGAGTTGGCAATTACCGATACGGAACTCAAGCTCATAGCTGCGGCTGCGAAGATCGGATTGAGCGTCGTATGAAAGACCGGGTATAGAACACCGGCGGCGAGCGGAATACCGGCGGCGTTGTAGATGAAAGCAAAGAAGAGATTTTGGCGGATGCTGCGCATCGTAGCCGCGCTGAGCTTGCGCGCGCGCATAATTCCATGCAGATCGCCTTTGAGCAGCGCTATGTCGCCGCTCTCGAGGGCGACGTCCGTTCCGGTGCCCATCGCAATGCCGACATCGGCTTGAGCGAGCGCTGGAGCGTCGTTAATGCCGTCGCCGGCCATAGCCACGCGTTTGCCGCGGCTCTGCAACTCGCGCACAAGTTCCGCCTTGCGCGCCGGCAGCACGCCTGCCTCGGTGCGATCAATGCCGACCTGTCGTGCGAGGCTTTCGGCTACAGCGCGGTTGTCGCCGGTAGCCATCAAGAGATGGATTCCAGCATCACGCAAGCTCTTTACAGCTTGCGGTGTTGAAGAGCGAATAGGATCGGTAACAGCAATCATGGCCGCGGGATTTCCATCCAGCGCGATAAAGACGGTGGTCTGGGTCGCGTCGGCATTGGACAATCGCGCGTTGCTTTGTGCGTCGCTTATTTCTATGTTTCCGGGATTGCCGATCGCGACCCGCGCCGTTTGCTCTCGAAATGTCACGTCAGCCTTGACTCCTTTTCCCGGTTCGGAACTAAACTCCGAAATCGGAAGGAGAGAGAGGCCTTTCTTTTTTGCCGCGCGAACAATCGCCCCTGCAAGTGGATGTTCGCTGTGCGACTCCACGCTTGCGGCGATCTGCAGAATCTCATCTTCCGAATACGCCTTCTCCGCTCCGAGCAGTTGGATGTCGGTGATCTCCGGCTTACCTTCGGTGAGCGTACCGGTTTTGTCGACGACCAGCGTGTCCACTTTCTCCATTGATTCCAGCGCGCGAGCGTCGCGCACCAGAACTCCATGGCGTGCGCCTTGCCCGGTGCCGACCATAATGGCCATCGGCGTTGCTAGTCCTAGCGCGCAGGGGCAGGCGATGATCAGCACCGAAACCGCACTTACGAGTGCATGCGCAAAGCGCGGTTCGGGACCAAAGAAGAGCCATCCAAAAAACGCCGCAACCGCGCAGCCGATCACCGCAGGAACGAAGATGGCAGCAACGCGATCAGCAAGACGCTGAATCGGGGCGCGGCTTCGCTGTGCAGTGGCAACCATGCCGACGATCTGTGCCAACAACGTTTCGCTGCCGACACGCTCGGCAACGATGAGCAGCGATCCATTGTTATTCAGCGTTCCACCGATCACCTTATCTCCTGTCTGCTTCAGAACGGGGAAGGACTCGCCGGTGACCATTGACTCATCAACGCTGCTCCTGCCGTCTTCTACGCGTCCATCGACCGGAACCTTCTCTCC
>CAYZHX010000218.1:3223-5318 GCA_964476905.1 uncultured Terriglobales bacterium | reverse complement strand
CCAGTACAATCCCCACATGCGTCCGCAGTTCGAATGGAAAGTGCGGTCGCGTTCGCTCAAGCTTGGCGAACGCACGCTGATCATGGGCATCGTGAATGTCACACCGGATTCATTCTCGGATGGCGGCGAGTTCTTCGACAGCGATCGAGCAGTCGCTCATGCGCTCGCGCTGCTCGCCGAAGGCGCCGACATTCTCGACATCGGCGGTGAGTCGACGCGCCCGGGAAAGAAAGAGCCGGTGAGTGCGGAAGAAGAAAAACGGCGCGTGCTGCCGGTCATCGACGGCATCCGCGCTCAAGTTCGCGACGCGATTATCTCCGTCGACACCTACAAGGCGGAGACCGCCGAGGCAGCGTGCGATCGCGGCGCGGACATCATCAACGACGTGAGCGGTCTCACCTGGGACGACAAGATGGCTTCCCTGCTCGCCTCATCCGATTGCGGATGCGTGCTCATGCACACGCGCGGACGTCCGGAAGAATGGTCGAGCCTGCCGGCGCTTTCAGCCGGAGAAGTTGTTCCTCTTGTTTGTGAAGGCTTGCGGGCGATCGCGCAGCATGCGACCGACGCCGGAATCGCACGCGAGAGAATCATGCTCGATCCTGGATTTGGATTTGGGAAGAGGATGGAAGAGAACTTTCCCTTATTGGGAGCTTTTGGGGAGCTTCACCAGCTCGGATTTCCACTCTTGAGCGGCACCTCGCGTAAGTCCTTCGTGGCACGAAAACCGGCGAATGCTCACGATGGATCATCGCGGCTTGCCGGCAGTATTGCTGCGATGACGGCCAGCATCCTCGCCGGCGCCCACATTGTGCGAGTGCATGATGTAAAAGAAGCAGTCGCGGCGGCGAGGGTGGCGGATGCGATATTGCACGCGGAGTCGCTCTGAAGTTTCGTGATCCTGTCATCCTGAGGCCAGCTTTTGGCCGAAGGATCTCCGGCGATGTTTCAGTCTGAAATGCCGTCGCGCGGCGCTCACCGAAAATCTCGCATGCATCGCCGAGAGCCTGGAAAGCGCATTTCAGTTTGAAGCATTCCGGGAGGTCCTTCGGCCAAAAGCGGGCCTCAGGATGACAGACTCTATAAGCGACAGAGGATGGTCTGAAGCAAGCTGGCCTGTAGCAGACGTGGCCTCATAAACATTATTCCCGATTCGGGACTCTCCTGTCTTATAATGGCCGGAGTTTTGGCATCAGACTTGCTCATCACGCACGCAAAATCGTTCTCACTTTTTTCTTGACGATTTTCCCGAAATCGCATAGCACAGAAAGTGTAGTCAGTTGATGCGGTCTCGGCGGAAGGACACCTGAGGCGAACACATCACGAGAACTCGGCGGACATTCAATTCCGCTGACCACCGGCAGGAGCGGCGCTGCCAATCAGTTTCACGGAAGGATTCTCTTTCCACTCGGCCTGCACATTTTGGAGCTTGGGACGGAAGTGTCAGAACCGTCGCCGGTAGGCGATGGGGGAGCCGTGGTGTGCGGCTGCGTGCTTCCAAGCCCGACGTTTAACCGTAGGTCCTCGGAGCTGGCCTACCGGCCATCTCCGACCCACCGCCTACCTCCACCCCAACAGCCGCAACATCGGCGTCTGTCGGGACCCCGGTACCGGCGCCGGTTCTGTTTTCAACTCATGCCAAACCATCGCGTTCCAGTCTTTCGTCTCTTTCAGCCCACGTGGAGCGAGCCCGCGTACTACGTCATGCGTGAGGTTGCGGTTCGCATGGTCCGCGATCGCGCGGCGACGTGCATCAATCGCGGCAAAGCCATTCGTTTGACGTTTCATCGTCCTGAGAATTTGCGAGATGAGAGTGCGCGCATCGGTCCGGCGACCATGCATGCATATGCGTGCGGATCGCGGCGAGCGTTTGCGGCCGTGGAAGCATGGAATTGCGCGAGGCCCGAAGGGCCGGCAGATGTGCAGCCCAGCGGCGTGAGTCCTGGGTAACGATGCCACATGATCCGAGCCCCGAAGGGGCGGCACCGCATGGAGGCCAATTTCGTGATTTCAACGTTATCGATCGAGCAAGATTAAAGACGAATGTCGCCCTTTCAGGGCTCGATTTTTTCTCGTGCGCTTACCCAGGGCTTAC
>CAYZHX010000218.1:0-3123 GCA_964476905.1 uncultured Terriglobales bacterium | reverse complement strand
CACAACCCACTCCGGCGATGTCGATTGTGATTAACCCGTCATGATTGTTCGTCGCCGGAGTGCCCGCCTTTCGGCGGAGATTTACAGAGCTGGATTTGAACATTGAGCGACTTGAATGAGCCACCGGCTTCATCAGAGCGGAAGTGCCCCTGGCAAATCCAGCTGGAAGATAAGTGGAGTGAAACGAAAGATGCACTTCGCCGCCGCGAGCTGCCACAGAGTCTGCCGAAGTTCGTCAAGCATTTCTGGTCCGTTTTGGAACCGATTACACCGCTGCAATGGAACTGGCACCTCGACCTGCTCTGCGACTACCTAACACGTCGTAGCAAAAGGTAAGTGTCGGCGGCTGATCATCAATGTCCCTCCGCGGAGCATGAAGTCGCTGCTGTGCACGGTGTCCTATCCCGTCTGGAGATGGATCACCGCGCCGCAGCGGCGATTCATGTTCGTCAGCTATTCCGAGGATCTGAGCACCGATCATTCGGTGTTTCGGCGCAACGTGCTCAACTCGGAGTCTTACCGAAAGTACTGGGGAAAAAGCGTGCGGCTTGCCAGAGACCAGAATCTGAAGACGCAGTACGAGAACACGAAGCGCGGCGTGATGTTCTCAACGTCGATCACCGGGTCGGCTACCGGAAAAGGATGCGATGAGCTGATCGTCGACGATCCAATGAGCGCGAAGAACGCGTTCAGCGACAAAGAGCGCGAAAGCACGAACCGCAATTTCGATGCGACGTTTCGTTCGCGGCTGAATAATCCGGCAACGGGAAGCATTGTCGTCATCATGCAGCGCCTGCACGAGGACGACCTGACCGGCCATCTTCTCGCGCGCGAGCCAGGAGCATGGACGCACATCAAGCTGCCCGCTGAAGCCGAGGTTCCAGAGTTCTGGACGTTTCCTATTTCGTATCACTTACCTGTCGAACGCAGGCCCGGCGATTTGCTGTGGCCGGAGCGTTTTCCGCGCGAAGTGCTCTACGACTTCAAAACTGCGCTGGGATCGTGGGCCTATGCCGGACAGTATCAGCAAAATCCGGCGCCGCTCGAGGGTGGCATCATCAAGCGAGATTGGCTCAAGTATTACAGTGAGCTGCCGCCGGACAAAGGTAAATGGATCCAGAGCTGGGACTGCAGCTTCAAAGAGACGCGCGACTCCGACTACGTGGTCGGACAGGTTTGGGTGAAGTTCGAGGCACATTTTTACCTTGTCGATCAGGTGCGCGAGCGCATGGATTTCGTGCGCACGGGGCAGGCGATTCAGGAAATGACGCGCCGATATCCGCAAGTTACGGCCAAGCTGGTAGAGGACAAGGCGAATGGTCCGGCGGTGATCCAGTCGTTACGAGATCACATCAGCGGCATCATCGCTCGGACGCCTACAGATTCCAAACTGGGAAGGCTGAATTCCGTTTCGCCGTTGTTCGAAGCCGGAAACGTTTTCTTGCCCGAAAAAGCAAAATGGGTTGGCGACTTCGTCCAGGAGCTGTTGCACTTCCCCAATGCAGCGAACGACGATCAGGTCGATGCCTGTACCCAGGCGCTTGCGTATCTGCATAGGAGGTTGAGCGGCATTCAGCAGTACTACAAAGAGGAGGCTGAAAAGGCGCGGGCGAAGAATGGGAGCTGAGGGACATTAATCATGCGCTTTTGATCTCGCGGGGAACCCACATTGGGAATTTTGCAATTTGCTGATGGCCTCCTTACGCCTGTCATCCTGAGGCCCTCTTTTGGCCGAAGGATCCTCGGCGAGGTTTAAAGCTTAAGTGTCGCCGGTAAGGCTCCTCAACCAGAAGCCGTATTCGCCGAGAGCCGCTCAAGCGCGATTCCGTCGCGCACATCGCGGGAGATCCTTCGGCCAAAAGAGGGCCTCAGGATGACACGCTTAAACGCGTGGCGCGCCCCACCCATAAATGACGCAACAAAAAAGCGGCTCGACGCATGTCGAGCCGCGAGTCCTCTGCAGGGTTGCTACTTTCGTAGCTTAAGTTGCCGCAGGGCGAATCCACCTACGCTGCTTCCGAACAAAAGGATCATCGAAGGTTCGGGCACGCCAGTTCCACCACCGCCGTTGTTTCCGCTGCCAGTGCCACCGTTGTAGATCGTGCCAGTGGCTACAGTGTCGATATTGAATGCCAGTGTCGAGCCGGGGGGATCGCTGACGTTGAAGAAGCCGGAGGCCAGAAAGCGCTCGCCACCGAAGCTGGGTACGTTGAACTGCTCTCCGGACGGAATGCATTTCAGGGCGCCAGGAGCGCAGGGAGCCGGGCCGCCGACGATTGCGTAGGACGCGCCAACTGCGCCGAAGTTAACGCAATTGGCAGTGCCGGCACAAGCGACGACGATGTCGAACTCGTCTCGCTCATTGCTTCCAAATTCGTTGAAATTCTCTTCAAACGACAACACTTCATCGCCGTTGGTATTCGAGAGGATAATCACGCTTGCCGCAGCACCGACGTCCGCGGAGTTGTAGGTGCGTGTTCCATAGGCTCCGTTCGAGGACGCCGTCGTGGTGATGTCCCAACTGGTAATCGTCCCGCTTGCGGGATCAAAGACGAAGAAACCAGAGGCTGTGCCAGGAGTTACGCCGGCAGTAGTCTGCTGGAACGACAGCGTTGCAGTTCCTCCAACTGGATTTGCCATCGCCGCGCCCGCCAGCAACAGGCATATGCAGAATGCGGTGACTGTATTCAGGAAGGGCCTTGAGATTCTCATGTCGCCTCCTTAGGCTTTGGTTGATCGGACGTTCACGTTGAGTTGTGATTTCCGTCGATGGGGGCCACGACGAAAAGCTTTTCGCACTGAATCTTGCTTTGGGCCGTGGCTCTGAGTCGCGACATGCGAATCCGAGCCGTCGAGGGACACCTCGAGCGGGGGGACAGCTTATCTTCTATATGCGGAAAATCTGGAAAGACTGGCTCAGAATCTGTGATAGGAAATTGAGCAGCGGCGCGTGAGCCAGAAAATTCGCATGTCGCCTCCTTATCGTGAAGTCTGAAGGAGCCGAATGGGCCCGACGTTCTCTTGCTAAGAATTGAATGATGCCGTGAATTAGGCGGCAGCGGTCCAATTGCTGCTTTGAACACGACTGCACAACTGCGATTCTGGGGAGAGCTGGGCCAATGG
>CAYZHX010000217.1:0-5360 GCA_964476905.1 uncultured Terriglobales bacterium | reverse complement strand
AGGGTCGGTCGCCGATACGCCATAAAGAAGATCGCGCACGACGCGTGCGGAGAGCAATGCTCCAAGTAAACCAATCGCGCAGCCGAGCACAACTCTGCGCACGATCTGCGTTGTGATCCAGCGCTTCACATTCTGTGGTGGCGCTCCCAGAGCAAGGCGGATGGCAATCTCTGCCTTGCGCGACGCAACCGCATACGCCGCAACGCCGAAGACTCCCATTGCAGCAAGAAAGATCGCAAGCCCGGCAAACATCGACAGCAAAAGTGTGAGGAACTGGCGCTGGTGGAGGCTCTGAGCCAAGTAGTAGCTCATCGGATGAACACGAACCGAAATCTCGCGGTCAATGCTTCCGATCGCATTCTCTGCCGCTGATGCCATGCTGTCGGGATTATCCGCGGCACGGATGAGCAGAGTCATTCGATTTGATTGATGCTGCTTTATGGGAAAGAAGATTTCAGGATCTACCTCGGCGTCTAGTCCGGACTGCTGTTTGACGTCAGCGACAACGCCAACAATCTGGAGTAAGTCTCCGGCTTCACCGCGTCCACCAAGCCGTACCACATGCCCGACGGCATCTCCCGCTGGCCACCATTTGCGCGCAAACGCTTCATTGATTACCGCAACATGAGGAGATGCGGTGTTGTCTGTGTTGAGGAATGTGCGGCCCGAGATCAGTCGAATTCCAGCGGCTTGAAAATAACTCTCGTCGGCGATGTTGAGGTAGCTCTCCGGCAGATTCGGATCGTTAGCGTTAGTTCGTCCCGGAATGGAATACCAGTAATCTCCACATTCCTGCTCCAGGGGTGCTGCGCAGACAGCGCCCACGTTGAGGACGCCCGGCAATGCGCGCAGCTTGTCCTCGGCAGAGGTAAAGAGACTGAGGCCGGCTGCAGGCGAATCATATCTTTTGCTGGTGAGCACGACATCTGCACTCAGCAGGTGATCTGGCTGAAAGCCGGGATCGACAGCAAGTGTTTTTCGCAAGCTCTGCAACATCAGGCCTGTTGCGGCTGACAAGATCACCGTGACGGCCACTCCAGCCACCAGCAAGGAGGAGCGTACGAGCTGCCGTCCTTTTCCGGAATAGGAAGAACTCGAATGGCTGCGCAGTGCCTGCTCGGGAGCGATCCGCAATGTAGCCCAGCCTGGGAAGGCGCCACAAACGAGAGCGACGAGAAACGTCAGTGCAAAACTGAACCCGAGAACAGGCCAATGGATTGAAGTCTCATCCAATCGCGGGATACTTGTTGGACCAAGCCGTACGAGGATCGGAAGCGATACATAAGCAATGAGGACGCCACATGCTCCTGCCATCACGGCGAGCCACAGGGTCTCGACCGTTGACTGCTGAAACACGCGATAGGCGCTCGCGCCCAACGCTTGGCGTATGGCATATTCGCGTTCCCGATCGGCACCGCGAGTGAGTAAAAGATTGCTGACGTTCGCGCAACCGACCAAAAGCACGATTGCAACCGCAGCCAGCAAAAGCCAAAGTGCTGGAGCAATATCTTCCAAGTACCACTTATCGACTCGGTAGAATCTGACTGAGTGGCCGCCGTTAGTGGCCGGATATTGCACAGCCAAACGTGCAGCGATGTTCTCCAACTCCGTTCGCGCAGTTGCTTCGCTAACTCCCGGCAATGGTCGCGCCAGCACCTGCATACTCCCATGTGCGGTTCGGTTGTTGAAACCTGGATCGGCTGCTTCAGGGCCAATCGGAACGTAAACACCCTCAGGTTTGCTGAGCCAAAAATGGAACTCAGGAGACGTCACACCAACTATGGTGTACAGCTTCTCGTTCAAATTGATTGCCGACCCAATTATCTTTGGGTCGCCGCGTAGCTCGGTCTGCCAGAATCTGTAGCCAAGGACTGCGACTGCGGGCGCTCCGGGCTTATCTTCTGCTTCAGTGAAGAAGCGTCCCCGGAATGGATGCGCTCGTGTGACCGAAAAGAAATTCCTGGATACCTCCAATCCGCCCGTGAGAGCGGTGTGAGCTCCGTCGAAGAACTGAAAGCCCTTCCCGCTATACGCCGCTAAAGGTTCGAAGGAGTGTGCCTGCGAGCGCCAGTCCTCAAAGTTGGGCCATGCCACACTCATCGGACCACCGTTGGTTGATTCGCGCACGATATACAGTTTGTCCGAATCGGGAATGGGCAAGCTGTTCAGCAGCACTGCGTGGATTACGCTGTACATCGCGTTGGTCGCGCCCATGCCCAGAGCCAGCGTGAGGACCGCGGTAAGAGTGAATCCTGGTGAGTTCGCAAGGCGGCGCAGAGAGTAGCGGAGGTCCTGGATCAGAGCCATTTCGATTTGCCACAAACGTTTGCAGCTTAGTCTCTTAACGCACTTTTATGACCAGCTCCCTGAAAACGCAAGTGGTTGGAAATTCAATAATGCCAGCCGAGTGCAAGCCTCATTTGATCTCCGAAATTTGCGAGCGATGTTCGGAACCGAACATTCAGGCTCGATCAGAACTTCCGCTTGCGTTCCAGACACTTACGGACAAAGATGAACGTCGGCATCCGCAAATCCGTATTTCCTGTTAATTAATCCCGAGTTGTCACGTCTTCGGAATGCACGGAAACTGCCTGTCGGGTACCCCGAACGGCAGGACGGGCAGAGGAGATGGGCACGTGGAGGCAGTATTGCCAGCGGCTATTGATCGAGACATACCGAGGCCGGCGCAGACCGGTCCCACCGTGCTGGAACGGGTGTCGCTCGAGCGCGTGTTCGTAGAAAACAAAGAACGCGTCTTTCGGGCTGCATATCGCGTTACCGGCAGCGTCAGCGATTCAGAGGACGTGGTGCAAAGCGTCTTCCTGAAGCTCGCGCGGCGCGAACTTGGAGAGATGGGCGAGGACATTCAGAACATCGTCGGATATCTCCATCGAGCCGCAGTGAACGCTGCCCTCGATCTGGTACGTGCTCGCCGCGATGCGCAGAACATGGCGCTGGAGGATGCAGAGATTTCGCGTCCGCTGGAGCTGTCGTCGCGCGCGGAAGGCGAATACAGTCCGCTGGAGTTGAGACGCTGGCTGCGCCAGGCTGTTCCCAAATTAGGAACACGACCGGCGGAGATGTTCGTTCTCCGCTACATCGAAGGCCGAGACAACAGCGAGATTGCCAAAATGATGAAGACCTCGCGCGCGACTGTAGCCGTCACTCTCCATCGCACGCGCTCTCTGCTCAAGAAGGACTTCCGTGCCTATATGGAAGGCAACAAATGAAGGGCATTCATAACAATCCGGACTACATACTCGATAAGGCCATCGACGCCGTGCGCGCCGACCAGGCCGATCCGCAGGCGGAGCAGTCGGCCACGACCAATGCATGGCAGCGCATCAGCCAGGCGATTGGTGTGGAGGCCACACTCGCTCCGCTCAACCGCATTGAGGGCTGCACCGACGTGCTGCGTCTGCTCCCTGACTACGAAGCTCACAAACTTTCCCCCGCGCGCGCGATGCTGGTCTCAGACCATCTGCGTGAGTGCGCCACGTGCCGTGTGCAAACCAAACTCGGTAAAAGTGCAGACAGCATTCTGCCCTGGCGTGCAAATTCAGTAATGCGTCCCCAGCGCTGGAGCTTTGGACATTACGCGCTCGCGGCCAGCCTGGTGATCGCCGCAATCTTGGGCGTGACCATTGGACGCAGCGGCTTGCTTGCTCCTTCGGGATATCGCGCCGCTCTCGAATCGGTTCAGGGAACCCTCTATCGGGTGGATGCCAGCGGTGAACATCGCGCCCAGCCGGGCGATCAGTTCACTGAAGGCGAGACCGTGCGCACGGCTTCGGGTTCTCGCGCAATGCTGCGCCTGCGTGATGGCTCGCTGGTTGAGATGAACGGACGCAGCGAACTGTACGTCTCTGTCGGTTGGAGGAATACGAGTATCAATTTGGGACGCGGTGCCGTGATCGTTCAGGCTGCGCATCGAAGTCGTGGGCATCTCTATGTCCAGACTGCCGACGCACGCGTAGCCGTGACCGGCACGATCTTCTCGGTGAACTCCGGCATCAAGGGCTCGCGTGTGTCGGTGATCGAAGGCACGGTGCGCGTTGCTCAAGCCGATGGCGACTCTGTTCTCCACGCAGGCGATCAGGTTGCGACCAACGTCAGCATGGGCGAAGTTCCCGTTAAGCAAGAGATCTCATGGAGCGAGAATTACGACAAATATCTTGCGCTCCTGGCCGAGTTCTCGAAGCTGCAGAAAAATATCGAACGCATCAAGCTGCCCGACCTGCGCTATGAGAGCCGGTTGCTCCGAGTAGTTCCTCAGGACAGCGTGGTCTATGCCGGCGTTCCTAACTACGGAGAAGCTCTGGCACAAGCCAATCAGCTCTTCCAACAACAGTTGTCGCAAAGCCAGATTCTGCGCGATTGGTGGAATCAGCAAGGGCCAGGACGGACCAACGGCGGCGTTGATTTCAATCGGGCAATCGAGACCGTTCACAGCCTGAGCCAATACGTAGGGAAGGAGATTGTCTTCAGTTGCAGCGGGGGACCCGGACATGACGGCACGCCCCTGGCGATGGCTGAAGTCGCGCGTCCAGGATTGCGCGAGTTCCTCGAGAGCCAAATTCAACAAGGCAAAGCCCAGGATTTACATCTGCTTTCTCCAGAGAATCTCGGCAGCGCCGGCGGAACTCAGGATCGCGGGCTCTTCGTTCTGATCACGCCTGAGTTCGTCGCGGCATCGCCACACTTTTCGGCGTTGGTAGCTCTGAACAATCGCTGGTCTTCAACCGAAGGCTCGGGATTCGCCGATTCCGATTTCGGGAAGCGCATCGCTTCTGAGTACGGCTCGGGTGCAGGCTTGCTCGTCGCGGTGGATCTCGAGCAGATCGCGACCTATCATCCACAGCAGCCAGAGCAAGCGGCACGTCATGGAGCGATGCTTGCGAGCACGGGTTTCGCAAATGTGAAGTACCTGATCGCCCAACGCAAGGACTATGAGGGCAAAGCTTCCAACACTGCGGAACTGAGCTTCAACGGTGCGAGAACGGGAATTGCCTCGTGGCTCGCAGCTCCGGCGCCGATCGGCGCGCTCGACTTCATCACGCCCAATGCTTCGGCAGTCGGCGCGTTTGTGTCGAAGAGTCCGGCTCTGATGCTTGATGATATCTTTTCACTCGCCACTCGCGCCGATTCCAATGCCGCGGCTTCAATTGCGAAGGAACAGGGCGAGTTGAATCTGGATTTGCGCAACGACCTGGCTGCTTCGATGGGAGGTGAAGCTGCGCTGGCGCTCGACGGTCCATTGCTTCCGACGCCTTCGTGGAAGCTGATCGTTGAGGTCTATGATCCTAGCCGGTTGCAGTACAGCATCGGGAAACTCGTCGATGCCGTGAACCGCAGCGCAG
>CAYZHX010000216.1:0-5360 GCA_964476905.1 uncultured Terriglobales bacterium | reverse complement strand
ACAATCGCTCGGTGTTCCTGGAGCGTTTGGGCTCCATCTATCGCGAGACCGGACGCGATCAACAGGCCATTGATACCTTCCGCAAGATGTTGGAGCTAGGCGACGACAGTGCCAAGCGCGGCTATGGCCAAATCATCGATACCTATCGCGATCAGAAACAGTTCAATCAGGCGGTCGCCACTGCTCAGGAAGCCGTTAAGGCGATGCCGAAAGAGACCGACATGCGCCTGGTGCTCGCCGGTCAGCTTGCCGATAACGGCAAGGCCGACGAAGGCATCGAGATGGCGAAAGCGCAGCTAAAGGGCGGCGCCGATGATCGCGATGTCTACCTTGCGATTTCGCAAATCTATGCTCGCCTGCGCCGCTGGCCGGATGCGGAACAAGCGCTCGATAAAGCGAGTGCGCTCTCCAACAAACCCGAGGACAAGAAGGCCGACAACTTCCTTCGCGGCTCGTACTTGGAGCGGCAGAAGAAATACGAGCAGGCCGAAGATCTGTTTCGCAAGGTTTTGGCCAGCGATCCTCGTGATGCCGGAGCCCTGAACTATCTCGGATACATGTTCGCTGATCGTGGTGTGCGCCTCGAAGAGGCTCTCCAACTCATCAAGCGTGCTGTGCAGGAAGAGCCTCAGAATTATGCCTATCTCGACTCCCTGGGGTGGGCTTATTTCAAGCTTGGCAACTACGAGCTCGCGGAGGAGAACCTGCGCAAGGCCATGGACCGCAACAGCAGCGATCCTACTGTCCACGATCACATGGGCGAAGTCTACGCCAAGACAGGACGCTTGAAGCTCGCGGCCGCTCAGTGGGAGCGCGCGCTCGAAGAATGGAACCGGTCCCTTCCCGCGGACGTCGAAACCAACGACGTAGCCCGCGTCCAGAAGCAGCTCGAAAGCACCAAGGTCAAGCTGGCCAAGCAGCAGGGCGGCGACAAAGAGTAACGAAAGGGGTGCCAGTGAGTGAGGTCGGAGATGGCCGAAATGCCAGCTCCTGGGGGTACACCAGAATCTGAGCTCCCATTCATCAAGCTCAGCCCCAAGGACGCCGCTGCCCGTTCTACGTCGCAGCTGCGAACTGCTCTTTCCAATTCTGAAATGGCTCGCGCGTAGATTTTCGAAAGCCATCGATCAGCTCGCGAACTTTGCTGCGCCGGGAAATGAGCTGCTCGATCAGGCGTTCCATTTCTGTGAGGCTAGAGCCATACCAATCCGGCGGCACTGACTCAGCAAGCTCCAAAAGGGCTCGCGGATCGAAATTCTCGATGCGAGAGAGCCACGGCTCGAACGATTCCCATCCACTCACTCCGGCATAAGCTTCGTTTCGCGGATAGACGCCGCGCAAGGGTGAATCGGGAAAATCCCAGTCGCCAGCATTGAAGCAGTAGCCCTGATCGATGAACGTCGCCGTGTACTTCTTCTCGCGACTCCTCTTCCAAAATACCGCCTGTCGACCATTGGTGTTGCACGTCCATTTATCCAGGGCGAGCATGCCAGCGAAATCATTGAGGTTGCGCACCCGATCGAGCGCAGATGCCGGCAAGTAGTCGAAGACGGTGCCTTCGAGCGGCTCAATAACGAATCGGATCGCGAGCGCGAGCCCGTGCTGACAGGGAACACTGGAAGACCCGGTTCGAATGCGAAGCTCAGGAGTGTTCTCAATCAACCATGAGCTCACTTCAATCAGTTCCGTTACGGGAACGGGCAACCCGAGCCGTTCAGCAATTCGAGTGGCAAGCAGCTCATTCGCGAGCACGCGAACGTGTTGTGGATTGTTCTGGAACTTGACGATGTAATAGTGACCATCGTCGGCGTACATAAGATGGCTCTGCGCGCCTCCACGCATGGGACGCAAGTGCTGTTTGGCCCGGATCACCGTAAGGGAAGGATGATACCCGAAAAGAAGCGATTATCGTTCAGCAGGCTCGGCGGCGTAGCCCTTCATGAACTCTTCCACGCTGCGCACGTACACATCGGCAAAGTCAACTACAGGGCGACGCTTCTGGATTAGCTTCTTCGCTTCCGCCAACTCCCAACCCATGGCGCGCATGATCGCCAGCGTCATCATTGGAGCCCGGTGAACGCCGGCTGCGCAATGAATAAATACTTTGCCGTTTGGGTAATCGAGAGCTTCGAGCGCAAACTCTACGCCCCGCTGAAACAGCTCGGGGGGTTTGAATTGGAAGTCATCATCGGTGGGATTCCAGAGGACGCGGACGCCATAGGGCACGCCGAGATGGCGATCATCGAATTCAATCTGCATGTTGATGATGTGGGTTACGCCCTGGTCCACCACCTCCATCATTTTCAGTTCGTTCCAGATGCCTCCCCCAACCGCAATGCGGTCAGTCACCCACGTCATGTCCATACAATTCCAGCTTACAACATGGGGTGGAGTCTTTAGCCGCGCAGTGCCTTATCGGCAACCATTACCGGAATGTCATCCACGATGGGATACACCAAGCTGCATCGCTCGCAGCGCAGGCCGCTCTGATCAGGCGTGAGCTCCACCGGTTCTTTACAGGAGGGACAAACGAGGATGTCGAGGAGTTCCTGGGCGATGGCCATAAAAGAGTGTAACCGGCTACCTTTTTATCCAGCTCTTGCCGGCATTCAGCGTGGTCCAGCTCCCGTTGGGAGTAATCACAGTAAGTGCGTTAACGCTATCGAGATTAAGAGTGCTGATGGGAGACTGCCATGGACCTTCAACTCTGGTCCAGGTTTCACCGGCGTCGGAGCTGTGAAAGAGCACCGGACGCTGTTGCCATTCCTTAGCCGAAAGATCCGGCTGCGAGCCCGCCGCCCAGACTTCGATCCCTTGCGCGGCCACAGTTCGAAATGACGTTCCTGGTGCGGGCTCGATTAACGTGAACCTTCCGTCACTTAACCGTCTCTCAAGTTTGCCCGTCGCGGTGATCGTCCAATGAACAATCTGTACAACTCCATTCACTGCGCCATGGATGGGCCCTCCAAGCGCTGCCGAGGCCATCGTCTTCCTCGCGACAGGAGCAGCCGAGCGTTCCTGCAAGCTGATCTCGGCAGGGCCACTGAACTCTGACTTGTCCACTCTACCCGGACTACTTGGTACCTCCACTTCGTTGGATCGTCCTTCGGATGCAAGTTGGACGGGAGCAGCGGAAGCTCCTGCGGCCGCCGAACGGGGCGCTGCCGCGATGTCAGCAAGAGCGATCGCCTTCGCATCCGCAGGTGCTTGAGGCGGAGGTGGTGGCGGTGGTGGAGCCACCCTATTGGAAGCGATAAACCCGTCGGCAACATTCGGGCGGGCGAAACTCCTTATTGGCTGCGAGCCCGCAACTAGACTGCCGACAGTTCCGCCACGTTGTGTTTTCTTCGAGAAGGGCTCTAACGCACCTGCAGAATCCTCCGCATTGGCTGCTATTCGGGACTGAGAGTTTCTGGCTTCAGAGTTGGCTCTGCGGGAATTTACAGGTTTCGTCTCTGTCTCAGCGTTAGTCTCTTCCTTGGCAACTCCAGAACTTTGTTTGATTTCAGGCTGTGCTGAAGGGGTTACAGATTTCTCCCGCGTTTCGGGAGAAACGGTTGCGGTAGCGCTCAAGGTCAGTCGGTTCTGGTGCTCATACGAGAGCACGCCTACGCCGATCGCCACCGCCAATGCCGCGGCTGCAGACGCCCACCTGAGTGCCATTGGAAACTGAAGGGCACGCCTACGAGGCACGGCCACGGAACTGATTTGCTCAGCCGAAGTGGCAAGGGACACGGTTTGTCGGCAGGCTGAACAGGTTGCCAAGTGCGATAGAACCTGCTGCCTCGTTGGGGCGCGCAGTCCCTGCTCAGCAAACGCCACCAGAGTATCCGCTGAAGGATGCTCGGCATCTGTGGCCACCTGCTGCGCCGCGAGCCGCTGCTTCACAATGTTGCTCAGACGATCCAAACTACCTCAATTCTGCTCGTTACTTGGTTGAACGCATGATCTTTCGCTTCTTGCGCCGCCTTCAGCAACTCACGAGGAGTTTTCTGCCGGGGGCTGCAGCCGCGAACGCACATCGAGCGCGAAGTCGCGAACGTCGGCCTCAAGCGCCTCCTCGGCCTGCCGACGGCTCATTCCGCGCTGTTCCAAGTCCTTTCGGATTCGCTTCCGCACATCCTTGAGCAGCTTCTCCAGCTTGCGGCTAATCGTCGATTCATGAACACCTAGAATGCGTCCGATCTCAGCCAGCCGTCGACCATCAAGAAAATACGAGGAAAGCAGAAAGCGCTCTTCTGGCTCGAGGTCGCCCAGCACTTGATCCGTGGCTTGTTGAAGCCGTGGATCTACCGGCGAGGGCTGCTCCGCGACAGGAGCCGCATACTGCGTTCCATGCTCCTCTTCTTCCTCCTCGATGCTAACCAGCCGCTTCCCTGCCCGAATCTGGTTCACATAACTCTGCGACAGAACCATTCGCAGCCAGCCAGCGAGCGAACCGCGTCCGGAGTAGAGCGCGAGCTTCGATCTGCGGTCCTCAGGGCCGCCAAGCCCATACAGTTCTGCATAAAGCGAATCGGCTAATTCACGGCCAACCGACTCATTGCGCGTTATGCTGCGCGCCGATTGATAGATCGATTCGCGATAGCGGGTGAGAAACACGTCCCAGGCGTGTTGATTGCCGACTGCGCATCCTTGCGTCAGCGCTAGCTCATCGAGTTTGAGTCCAGAAAGAAAGCTGGAGATTTCGTCGGCATGGGCCCCATTCATCTCCTCAGTCCGACTGACAACCCGCTGCAGAATCTCCGTGAATTGCTGCTGTGAGAGCGAATATGCCGAAGCGCCGCTGCGTTCATAAAGCTCGGTCGCCTGGTGAGTGTCGATTCTCACCGCGGCAACTGATGTCGACCGGCTGCTGCTTTGGGCCACGGGCATATAGGACGAGACTTGCCGCTGAGGCGGATGGTAGCAAATTTTCCTGCAAGGCGTAGGCGAATAGCCGTTCTTCTCTCAAATCGCGAGGACCCTCCCCCATGAAATGCCTCGCGATTGGATGGTGACGGAGGTGGAGTATGTCTCGGCCTCAGCTGTCCCGATTTGGAATCGGGATGCTCTTCCTGGTATGCGCTTCACTGGTCTGGGGAGGCAATCCCAGCCCAGGCTACAGAGTTCTAACCCCGATCTCGCATGGCAATCTGACCATCTTCCCCGTCGTGAGCTCCAACGAGCACGACACCAGCGAGTTCATCACGCTAGATGAAGGCATTCGCTCGGGCGAGGTTGTAATCACGGAAGCGGGACGCATTGGCGGGCTGATTCGCAGTCCGCATCACAGAATCCCGGTCTCCGGACCGCAGGTAAACAATCTCGTTCTGATCAACAACTCGAAACATCCGTTGATTCTGCTGGCCGGAGAGATC
>CAYZHX010000215.1:0-5485 GCA_964476905.1 uncultured Terriglobales bacterium | reverse complement strand
ATCCCGGAGACAAGATTCAAGGGATCGATATCATCTTGAATAACACGCCTCCGCAGTTTGATCAGTTCGAGGACTCTGGATCTCTTTTCGGAGTTCCAGCTCCATTGTTTGACGCCGAGTGCGAAGAGAGGCGCGCGTGAGATCCCTTCGGCTTGGCGTTCTTTGTTTCTGCGCAGCGTTGGCGCTTAGCGCGTGCGGTGGAGGCGGAAGCAATAACGGAGGAGGCGGCTCTCCGCCGCCACCTCCTCCGGCGCTTACGATCACTACTGCGCCGATTCTTCCAGCCACGCTCCAAAACCACGCATACTCGACCACGTTAGCTGCGACGAACGGACAAGGAGCGCTGCATTGGTCCATTGCGCCGGTATCCTCGACGGCGCTGTTTGTGACCGGGCTGACGATGGATGCCAATACGGGAACGCTCTCCGGTACGGCGAACTTCGGAGGAACCGCGGGATTCATCGCTACGGTCACGGACTCGGCATCGCCTCCACGCTCAGCGACCAAGGGCTTCACAGTAACTGCTTATGGGCTTTTGACCTCGGCCCAAAGCCAGACGGCAACGGTTTCAGAGTTTTCGACATTCCTCAATAATGTACATGCGGGCATACAAGGTGGTTTTCCGCCTGTTGCCTACAGCGTCAGCTCGGGCAGCATGCCGCCGGGATTGAAGTTCGACAGCACGGGACAACTCGTCGGGAGCGCATTTCAGAGTGGGACTTTTCAATTTACGCTAGCAGCGCAGGATTCTTTCTCGCCGCCCGAGACGGCTTCGCAGCCCTTCACGATCACGGTGACCGCAGCGTCATTGACCTTACAAAATTCGCTGCCATCGAGGATCGTTGTAAATCGGCCATTCAGTGGAAAGGCGATTGCGTTAGGAGGCATCTCACCATATTCGTTCGCGCTCGCAAACGGTCTGGCGCTTCCTACAGGACTTTCGCTGGATAAGAGCTCCGGGGTTGTGAGTGGTACACCCACCGTGGCAGGTGAATACACTTTTTTCTTGTCAGTGAGCGACGCCGGCTCGCCAGGGCAGACGGTAAGTCAGTTTTTCGATATCACCGTTGGCCCGGCTCTTGGACGCAACGACAGTCCATTGACGGCAACGGCAATTGGCAACGGAACGTTCCAAGCGTCGATCAGCCCGTACATCGATCCGCCAAACGGAGTTCCGGCAGCGGGAGATAGCGACTATTTCAAGCTCGTCTCACTGGGTGGAGCAACAGTGCATGTGGAAACTTTTGCCAAGAGAAATAATGTCAACAATCCGCTCGACACAGTCATTGAAATCGTCGACGCGAACGGCGCACGGTTGAATTCATGTCGGGAGCCCGGGGACACGAGCACAAACTTTACCTCGAACTGTATCAACGACGATCTCAGTCCAAACCCGCACGTTCAGGACTCTGCAATAGATTTTCAAGTCCCCGGTCCATCGACCACTCCGACCACGTTCTACGTTCACGTCTTTGACTGGCGTGGTGACGCACGACCGGATATGACTTACTCGCTGCAGGTTTCAGGAGTTGCGAATCCGCAATAGCCTTCATGCCGCGGTTCCAGGTCTTTGAACGCTAGCTGCCGGTCTTCTCGCCGCCTTCAGATTTCGGCGTAGCGACGTTCACTTGCTGGCCATCCTCGAGAGAATCCGCAGGATTGACAATGATGCGGTCGGTAGGCTCGAGACCGTTTACGACTTCAACTGCAGTTCCATAGTCACGGCCGATGGTGATCGCCTTCAGATGCACTTTGTTGTCTGCGCCAACTACCGCAGCGCGCGGTCCTTCGGCGCGGAAGAGCAGCGTATTGATGGGCACTGTCAACTGCGGAGCGTCGACCTTAGCAGCGAAATGGACCTGCGCGTAAGCTCCAGGCAGAATCTTGCCGTCCCGGTTTGGAACGTCGATCTCGGTCAGTAATGTTCGAGTTGCGGGATCGATTGCCTCTGACGTTCGCACGACTTTGCCTTCGAACTCCTGTCCGGCATATTCGCGCTGCTGCAAAAAGGCCTTCATCCCGACTTTGATTGCCGGACTGTAGGTTTGGGGGACGTTTACGTACACGCGCAAAGGATCGACCTGCGCGACATCGAAAAGCTCTTTATCAGGACCAGCGTTGCCGGCATTAATCAGCGCGCCGACATCGATGTTGCGCTTGGTGAGCACTCCCGAAAAGGGAGCATAGATGTGTTTGAAGGATTCCATCTGCTCGAGACGACGAACGTTTGCGTCAGAGGCGGCAAGATTTGCCTGCGCCTGCTGATATCCGCTCAGCTGCTGATCAAGCTCCTGCTGGGAGACGGAATCGGTCTTGCGCAAGTTCTGCCAGCGCTCAGCGGAGCTCTTGGCCAGTCCTAATTGTGCTTGTATCTGCTGACGGCTGGCACGTGCCTGCAACAGCTCTTGATCGACTTCCGGAGTATCGATGTCGGCGAGCAAATCGCCTTTCTTGACCTGCGAACCGATGTCTTTGTACCAGCGCAGCACATAGCCATTTGTGCGCGCGTAGATGGGAGACTCTTTGTAGGCCTGGATGGTGGCGGGAAGAACTAATTCCTCGTGCGCCTGCTCCTGCTTCGGAGTGGTGACAGCGACGCTCGGTTTGGCGAGACGCTCAGTCTCTGCGGCGAGAGCCTTCTTTTCACCCAACTTGCCGGCAATCGTGATGACTCCGGCGATCAAAAGAACCAACACAAAAACGCCGATGATCCACGCGGTTTTGCGCGCAGGCGTGCCGCGCTGCGGATCGTGCTGCGTTTGCTGTCCCGTTTCCGACGGCGAATTGACCACCTGAAGAGAACTCACTTCCTGCTTATCGAATCCTTTCGCTATTCCTCGTGTACCCACTCCGGCTCCTGTCCCAGATTGGTCGCGTGGGCGGCTCTTCTGCCATGAATCATTGTAAAGACTGCGGGCACAAAGAAGAGCGTCGCGACCGTAGCAAATAGTAGTCCGCCGATAACGGCGCGTCCGAGCGGCGCATTTTGCTCTCCGCCTTCACCCAAGCCCAGCGCCATGGGAACCATGCCGATGATCATCGCCATAGCTGTCATGATCACCGGGCGAATGCGCGTGAATCCTGCCTCGAGGGCGGCTTGGAACGCGGGCAGTCCGGCATCCATGCGTTCTCGCGCAAAAGAAACCAGCAGAATGCTGTTCGCCGTAGCCACGCCGACGCACATGATGGCTCCGGTCAGCGAAGGCACGCTCAGGCGCGTATGCGTGAGCAGCAGCATCCACAAAATTCCTGCCAAAGCTCCCGGTAATGCCGTGATGATGATGAATGGATCGAGCCACGACTGGAAGTTCACCACAATCAGCAAGTAGACGAGAACTATCGCCATCACCAAGCCAAACGCTAGACCACGGAATGAAGAGGTCATGGTTTCAACTTGTCCGCGCAAGACGATCTGCGTGCCTTTTGGCCGATGCGACTCAAAATTCTGCACGATTCGGCTTACGTCGCTCGCTACTCCACCTAGATCGCGTCCCTGCACTGAGGCGTACACGTCAACCACGGGTGTGATGTCGTAGTGGTAGACGGCCGCGGGCGTCGAGGCTGGCTTGATGGTGGCAAGATTGGCGAGCACCTGCGGAGACGGAGCCGAAGACGAGCCCACGGGAGTGTTCATCAGTGCCTGCACCGAATCCAGACGGTAGTCGGGCGTCTCGATGGCAACGTTGTAAGTAACTCCATTCTTCGGGTTCAGCCAGTAACTGGGCGAGGTCTGGAAGCTGCCGCTGAGGGAAACCAGCAGATTGCGCGCGACATCCTGCTGATCAAGTCCCACTTCCTTCGCGCGGGAGCGGTCGATGTTGAGATTTAACTCTGGATCATTCATCAACTGCTGTACGTGAACGTCCGCAGCACCGGGGACGTGGCGCATGCGGTTGGCGATCTGCTCGGCGATTGCGTAGTTCGCGTCGAGGTTGCGGCCAACTACTTGAACGTCTATTGGAGATGGCAGACCGAAATTCAGGATCTGGCTCACGATGTCGGCGGGCTGGAAGAAAAATTCCACTCCGGGAAAGTACAGCGGCAGATCTTCGCGTAGCTTCTTTACATACTCGTCGGTGGGACGGTGGTGCTTCTCGTTCAAGGAGACCAGGATCTCAGCATCGGACGTACCGATCGTGCCGCCAGTGCTGTACGTCGTGTTAATCGAGCTGAACGGCAGTCCAATGTTATCGAGAATGGTGACGAGTTCGTTCTTGGGAATCTCCTGCCTCAAAACATTCTCAACCTGATCACACAGACGCGCAGTTTCCTCAATGCGAGTGCCGGCTCGCGCACGAACGTGAAGCCGGAACACGCCGGCATCGACACTGGGGAAGAAATCCTCGCCGAGAAAGAAAATCAGGCTGAACGAGACCAGGCAGAAAGCGAGAAAGGCTGCTGCAAACACCTTCCGGTGCTCCAGGGCACTTCCCAGCATATTGCGGTAGCTGGTGCGGAATCGCTCGAAACCATGTTCGAACCCGCGTTGGAAGCGTCCCAAAATGGTCTTAGGCTCAGCGCCTTTGTGTTCGTGTCCGCGCATGATGTACAGCACCATCGTCGGTACGAGTGTTCGCGAAAGCAGGTACGAAGCAAGCATTGCGAAAACAACCGCTTCCGCAAGCGGCACGAACAGATACTTGGCTACGCCGGTAAGGAAGAACATCGGCACAAAGACGATGCAGATGCAGATCGTCGAGACAAATGCCGGCAATGCGATCTGCTGAGATCCATCGAGGATCGCCTGCTTCATCTCCTTGCCCATTGCGATATTGCGCTCGATGTTCTCAATGGCCACGGTAGCGTCGTCAACAAGAATTCCCACCGCGAGCGCGAGGCCGCCGAGCGTCATGATGTTGATGGTCTCGCCGAGCGCGCTCAGCAAGATGATGGAAACGCAGATTGAGAGCGGAATGGAAACAGTGATAACCAGCGTCGGACGCCAGTCGCCCAGGAAGAGCAGAATCATCAGTGCGGTCAGCGCCGCGGCGATCGCACCTTCGCGCAACACGCCGTCGATCGATCCGCGTACGAACAGCGATTGATCGAAGAGCGTTTTGATGCTCAAGTCCGGCGCCTCCGGAATCGCTTCGGCGATTTTCGGCAGGCGGTCTTTGATTTCCTTAACGATATCGAGCGTGGACGCCCCGCTGTTCTTCATGACGCTCAGCAGAGTTCCGCGCACGCCGTCCTGACGCACGATGTTGGTTTGCGGTGTGAAGCCGTCGCGCACATGAGCAACGTCGCGGACGTAAGTAGTCACGCCATTCTTAGTGCGAATCGGGAGATCGTTCAGCTCGGCGATGGTCTGGGTGCTGGCGTTCATGCGCACATTCATTTCCAGCTCGCCCAGCTTTGCCGTGCCCGAAGGAAGGATTAGGTTTTGCGAATCAACGGCGTTTACTACGTCTACCGGAGTTAGGCCGTGCGCTTGCAGTGCCTGCGTGTCCAGATCAACGGCTACGACTCTCGACTTGCCGCCGTA
>CAYZHX010000214.1:0-5667 GCA_964476905.1 uncultured Terriglobales bacterium | reverse complement strand
CCGCAAAGAAGAAGAACAAAGAGAACCAGGAAGAGAGACCGACGGGAGCTACGAGCCATGCTGTTTTTAGACGTCCTTGAGCGCCGGACGGTATCAGCCGCCGCAAACCTCGGGGATGGAGACTACGGGGACGAAATTCGGCCGGAAGCCAGTATTTGGTTGAGTATAGCATCGCTCCTCCAGCTTCTCTCAGAGAAAACCGAGGCTAAACCAACGTAGTTTTGGATGCGGAGCAGGAACTCTGGGAAGCAGCCTTTCCGTGAGCACATGGTCCATTCTCTCGCTAACCTCTGCAGTACCCCCCTCCCGCTCCGTTCGTCGTTCGGCAACACAATTGAAACAAAGAACTTAGGTTTTAATTTTGAGCAGTTTTCGCGCCGTTTCCGCATTTTTGAACCCAATATCTTTGGATTTCAAAATCGGAATCACGACATCTTGTGTTCGGGCAATTCGAAATAGCACGATTCTCCTTGCTTATCGGCCGGGGGATGCGTGCCGTCCGAGAGCACTTTTATGCAACGGCGGCCGACGTGTTATCTCCACAAGAACGAAATTCGCCATTCATCCTTGCTATGACGGAAATGCAGACAAGTCAAGGTTTGTACCGTCGCCTGCTGTGGAAATCGCGCAACATTTTCTGCCCCAAGAGTCATGGAGGGGCATGCTGTGTGGAGAATCTAGGCTCCAAGCGGAATCGAATAGCGCGAACTCGGGTTTACCAGGCTTAGAAGCTTTAGGAGCTGAGCTGCTTAGAAGCTCACTTCCATTGCTCGCCAACGAACCCAAGGATATGATTAACCCATGAATCTCGGTTTCCCGGAGATGATGTTCATCTTTATTCTGGCCCTGATCATCTTTGGGCCGAAGAAGTTGCCGGAAATTGGACGGCAAATCGGCAAAGGCTTGGCCGAATTCAAGCGCGCAAGCCGCGAATTCCAGTCACAGATAGAAGACGAAGTTCGAAAACTCGAACTCGATGCCGACATCAAGAACACCATTGCGCCAATTTCTCTTAGTGACACGGTTTCCTCCACGCCGCCCGCATTGACGGTTGGAAGCACCTCGAGTGCAGAAGAGACGATTACTGCTTCTACGCCGGAAGTAGCAGCGGCAGCGGCACATCCCGATTACACAGTCGAGCATTTGCCGGCTTCATCGTCGCCCAAGGCTGATTCAGCGGCAAATGCCTAGAGACATCGAAGACATTACAGAACGAGCACGCAGCGAAGTAGTCAGCCGGGCCGAGCTTCCCGGCATGTCGCTACTCGAGCACCTTGAGGAGCTGCGCCGCAGGATCATTTATTCGATCCTCTCCGTGATCGGCGGATTCTGCGTTGCGTATTGGTATCACCTCCAGATCTACGATCTGATGCAGCGACCGATCATGTTCGCGCTGCAAAATCATCATCTGGACACGCAGCTCGTCTATACGAATCCCACCGATCCGTTCAACATGTATCTCAAAATGGGACTCATCGGTGGAATCTTCGTGGCTTCGCCGCTTGTCTTGTATCAGGTTTGGCTCTTCATTTCGCCAGGTCTTTATAAGCACGAGAAGCGATACGTAGTGCCGTTCATGATCGCCACTGTCGGGCTTTTTCTCGCCGGAGGGTTTTTTGCTTACAAGATGGCTTTTCCAGCTGCGCTGGATTTTCTCGTAGGCTACAGTTCGCAGTTCAAGCCGATGATTACCATCGGCGAGTACACGGATTTGTTTCTCACCCTGATTGTTGGAATGGGGATTATTTTTGAGCTTCCCATTTTGGTGTTCTTTCTCGCCCTGATGGGCATCGTAAATGCCAAGTGGCTATGGAAAAATCTGCGCTATTCGATCCTGATCATCTTTACGATCGCGGCAATCGTGACGCCTACAACCGACATTCTGAACATGTGCATCTTCGCCGCTCCGATGGTTGGGCTATATGTGTTGAGCATAGGCGTAGCCTGGTTGGTGCATCCGAGTAGGCGGAAGGCAAGGGAGGCAAGAGAGAAGGCTAGCTAACGCGAATCCGGGCCGCCTTTAGGTCCCGGGTTCCCATGTCATGTCGCTAGAATTGTCGGCTCTGAAGAGCAACCCAAATGCCCGGGCGATGAGCTCGGCTCCAAGCTATTCTGGTAATGCGCCGAAGATACCTATGCGACCCATGTATGCGCTCGCGATCTACTTGTCGGTTTCCCTGCTAATGGCCTGCAATACCGCCAAGAGCGATGCGTCGCCCCCTCAGACCGAAAGCACGCAGGCAGCGTCCTCGAACTCGAGCAGCACCGAGATCGGCCTGACACAGCAGCAGATCGAGGCCGCAATGGATAGCGCGCTCAAGATCGATGCGCAGCGTTGCTGGACGCTTCTGAAACAGTTCGTCGCGATTGGCTCGCGTCCCCTGGGCAGCCCCGGGCACAAGAAGGCCGAAGAGTTCATTCATGCGCGGCTCAAAGGCGATCAGGTTGAAGACGACGCCTTCACCCAGCAGACTCCGGTCGGCTCATTCCCGGTTCGGAACATTATCGCGAAGTACCCAGGCAAGAAGCCAGGAATCGTTGTGTTTGCGTCTCACTACGAGACCAACTCCTGGTTGCCCAAGCAGTACGTGGGTGCGAACGACGGCGGATCGTCTACGGCCCTTCTACTTGAATTCGCCAACCTTCTGCGCGAACGCGTGAAGAACGGACCCATGGACGGATACAGCGTCTGGCTGGTCTTCACTGACGGTGAAGAAGCGATGCAGCGCGAGTGGTCGAGCGACAGCCTCTACGGCAGCAAGCACCTCGCGCAAAAATGGCAGCAGGATGGAACCGCCAAGCAGATTAACGCACTCCTGCTAGCGGACATGCTCGGCGATGCAGATTTGAATATCGAGCAGGATGCGAACTCATCGCCGCGTCTGCAGGCCATCGCGTACGCGGCGGCATCACACTATGGCTATCAATCCCATCTCTTTGGCCGCCAAACCGCGATCGAAGACGACCATCTGCCATTTTCGAAAGTCGGCATTCCCGTTATGGACTTCATCGACCTCGACTATGGCTACAACAATTCCTTCCATCACACGGTCGAAGACACCGTCGACAAGCTAAGTCCTAAGAGCCTGGAGATCTCAGGCGACACGATGTTAGGGACATTGGCCCTGCTGAATGCCGGAGCGAAATAGGCGAGGCTGCTTACACGTTGATGAAAAGGTTTGTATCGGGGCACGGCTTGAGCGAAGCGGAGCCGTGCCATTGAGCAATAGAGAGTCTTGGCTTTAGCCGCTGAGCACAGCGCTCCGAGCCTATGAATCTCAGAGCAGAAAATGCTGGAGTTTTTATAAACATCTTCCGCTGGCTGAAGGCGGATGATAGAAGACCTCACACGTACGGTTCCGCCTCACTCAAACCGTTCCCCGATACGAATTAAACACGAGTTACTGTGAGGCGGGAGTTGAAGTGCTCTGTCCCACGCTCTTCGCCCACGCCTCCAGCCGCCTGCACAGCGCATCGCGTGATTGCAACGATGCATGACTCATATCCGAGATTGCGCCCCAAATCGAAGGGCGCACTCCAACGTAGGCCATGAATCGCCAAACGCTGAATTTTCCATTGCGGTTGAAGCGGTTCATATCGGGAAGGCGGGCATCGTGGGCGTCAGAGATGGCTTTGAAACAGTAGAACGGAAGACTGGCTTGGTGAGCGCCCTCGGCTATTACCACCGCTTCCATATCGACGTAATCGCCGCCAAATCTTTCCCCGATTCGGCGCTTTTCCTCGAGATCCGCGACGCGTTCAACAGTCACAAGCGTGCCACCGGTCCCGTTTACGGAAAAACGCTCGCCCGAAACTCCGTTGACTACTACGGAAGGTTCGACGACCTGTCCGCCAGACGCGCTCGGATTCAGCGCACCCGCCCAGCCTACGGATGCAATCGCGCTCAATTCTCCGGTAGCGAGAACCGCCCGGCACGCGACTGCGGCCGGATCGATTCCCATTCCGGCATAAGCGATGACTTTCTCATCATCTTCGTAGAGGCGAACGCGTTTGTCCGGGATGTACTTTAGCGGCTTCATGGTGCGAAGCAGCGGATGGACTTCGCGAAACATCGCCGCCACGATTCCGACCCGCGCCATCAGCTTGCAACTCCGACCGCCATCGGGACCGGTTGCCGAACGTATCCATGACGCGCGAACCAGGCACATGCGCGGCGGAGCGCATCTTCGACCGGCAGAGAACTGTATCCCAGCTCGCGTTCTGCTTTGACAGATGATGCAAACATTTTCTTGCGCCCCATGCGCACGGCTTCAACCGTTGCGCGAGGTTCTTTGCCGCGAATGCGGCCAGTGAAGAACTGATCAAATGCAGCAAATCCCAGGGCCACCCCGTGCGGCACCTTCACAGTGGGCGATGGGAGCCCAGTGATTCCGGCCAGTTTGTCGAGGATCTGTTTCAAGGTGAGGTTCTCGCCCCCGAGAATGTAGCGCTCTCCTGGCTCAGCTTTTTCGAAGGCGAGCAGATGTCCGCGTGCGACCTCGCGCACATCGGCCAAATTAAGTCCCGTGTCGACGTATGCTGGGAAGTTCCGATTCAGGAAATCGACAATGATGCGTCCTGTCGGGGTTGGCTTGATGTCACGCTCGCCGATAGGAGTGGTTGGATTCACGACTAGAACCGGTGCGCCGGAACGTCCAGCAGCTAGCGCCGCTTGCTCCGCCATGAACTTAGATTTCTTGTAATGCCCGATCATATGCGACAGGTTGACGGGGGTGTTTTCATCGACAATGGTGCCGTCGGACAGAAATCCCATTGTCGCAACTGAACTGGTGTACACCACGCGCTTAACGCCGGCTTGCCGTGCTGCATCCATGACGGCGAGGGTGCCATCAACATTCGCGCGATACATCTCATCCGGATTGCGCACCCAAAGGCGATAGTCGGCAGCCACGTGAAAGACGGCGTCGCATCCTGACATGCCCTTACGGAGCGACTCGTAATCGTTCAGGTCACCGATAACGCGTTCGGCATTAAGAAAGTCTATGTTTTCCGTCCGGCTGCCTGCACGAACAAGAAGACGCAGTTCCGCGCCCTGCTGTTGAAGAAGCTCAGCAACATGGCTGCCGACAAATCCGGTTGCACCTGTGACAAAAGCTTTCATGCAGAGGCTGCATCGATTATGACATTCAGCGGTAGCACTCTAGACCGACATCCAGCATAAGCATTGAGCGACGCAGCCGAGCGCGAGGATTCTTGCTTTAACGTAAGTTGGCACCCGGGCAAGCGATGCCC
Source organism: uncultured Terriglobales bacterium (assembly GCA_964476905.1). Classification (GTDB taxonomy): domain Bacteria; phylum Acidobacteriota; class Terriglobia; order Terriglobales; family Acidobacteriaceae; genus Gp1-AA112. The sequence goes on along the minus strand of CAYZHX010000214.1, from coordinate 414 downwards.
AGACGCAGGTGACTGCCGATTGCTGAGTGCCCGTTTATCTCAGGCTCTCCATCACCTCGTCGAGCACGCGCTTCGGCGGACGCAGCGCCTCTTGCGGCATGTGGGCGAGCGGTGTATCGGTCATGTGTAGTAGATCGACGAAGTTCGGCTTCTGCGTGTCGATGTAGAAGACGCCGGTGAGCACCTCGCCTTTCTCGTGCGCCTCCATCAGCGCCTCGACAGCTTTGATCCTGTTGGTCGGATCGTAATCTTCATGCAACTTGCGGAGACGTAGGTGCGAACCATCATGCATGCGCACGTCGAAGGTGGTGCCGGGATCATACTCGACCGAGATGTCTTCGAAATGCGGAACGAACCCCGCCTCTGCGATGGCTTCCTCGTGCTCCTGCACGTATTTGTAAGATTTTGTCGAAC
>CAYZHX010000213.1:0-5786 GCA_964476905.1 uncultured Terriglobales bacterium | reverse complement strand
GATGAAAGACGGCGTGATCGCCGACTTCAAGGTCACCGAGAAGATGTTGAACTACTTCATCCAGAAGGCGCATAACCGCAAGATGATGGTGCACCCGCGCATTGTCATCGGTGTACCTTCGGAAATTACCCAAGTCGAGAAGCGAGCCGTCATGGACTCTGCATACCGCGCCAAGGCTAGTGAGGTTCACCTGGTGGAGCAGGCGATGGTGGCCGCGATTGGCGCCGGTCTTCCTATTACGGAACCGAGCGGCAACATGGTCGTCGATATCGGCGGCGGTACGACCGACATTGCTGTGATCTCGCTCTCCGGCATCGTCTACTCGCGTTCCGTGCGTATGGCAGGTAATCAGATGGACGAAGCCATTATGAATTACCTCAAGCGCAAATATAACTTGCTGATAGGCGAGCGCACGGCCGAGCAAATCAAAATCGAAATCGGCTCAGCCTTTCCGCTAGACAAGCCTCTTACGATGGAAATCAAGGGGCGCAACCTCATCGAGGGTGTTCCCAAAACGGCAACGGTGGACGACAGTGAAATCCGCGAGGCCCTCAGCGAGTGCGTTTCGACAATCATGAACGCGATCCGCGTTGCCTTGGAGCGTACGCCTCCTGAACTCAGCGCTGATATTAGCGATCGCGGCATTGTCCTAACCGGCGGCGGAGCTTTGCTCAAGAATCTGGATAAACGCATCCGCGAAGAAACCGGACTTCCGGTTTCCATTGCCGACGATCCACTCGCGAGTGTTGTACTCGGCACCGGAAAAATGCTTAGCGATTTCAAGCTACTTCGAAAGATTTCGATCGAGTAGTCACAATCGGGTGATCGGGCCATCGGTTCATCGGGTGAACTTGAAATCGCCCGATCAGCGATGATCCGATCACCCGGTGTCGCTTAGTAGTGAAATAATCTTGAAATGGAAAATTTCTTCACAAGATACCGGAACGTGACCGTCCTGCTCGGGCTGTTGATGGCGCAGGTTATCGTGCTCGCGTCGCAGGTACGCCGTCCCGTCGCTACAACGGGGGAATCAATGTCGCTCGTGCGGCTGTGGATTGTGGAGATATTCGTTCCTGCAGAAAAGGCGCTGAATTCTGTTGGTGGTGGCGTCAGCGGCCTGTGGCATAACTACATCGATCTTCGCCATGTACGTGCGCAGAACCAGGATTTGCAGGAGCAGGTCGATCGATTGCGCCTGGAGCAAGTGAGTCTTGCAGAGGATGCCGGTCAGGCTCGCCGCCTACAAGCCTTACTTGCCTTCAAGGAGAAGTTTATTTCCCAGACGATTGCCGCGCAGGTCATTGGCACCAGCGGCAGTGAGCAGTCACATCTGCTTTACATCGACAAAGGTTCAGGCGACGGCATCAAGCCGGACATGGCGGTAATCACGCCGAAAGGGATCGTGGGCAAGATCGCAAAAGTCTTTCCAGGGAGCGCCCAAGTGTTGGAAATCAACGACGCTACTGCTGGGGCAGGGGTGATGCTGGAGCGCACACGCTTACGTGGAGTTTTACACGGAACGCCGTCGGGAATTCCTGAAATTCTTCACATCATGGCGGACGAGAAGATCGAGCGTGGCGACGCCGTGGTGTCATCCGGCGGGGACCAGATCTATCCTCGCGGACTACCGATTGGGGTAGTTTCCAGCACCTCAGCGGACCCCGACGGGGCTGCATTCATGATAGTAAGAGTGAAGCCTTCCGCCGACTTGGAGAGAATCGAAGAAGTTCTTGTAATCACAAAGGTAGTCGACAACTCTCCGGACGCTCCCGAAGGTCCGAGAGCTGTACGTGCTGCAGATATTCTCGCGCAGCGCTTACCAACCGTCGCTCCCCGGCCTCCGGCGAAAGGCGAGGAGCCTCCGCCCACCAGCGTGCTGTATGCGAGGAAACCGGTGGGTACGACTGCGGCGCTGGGAGCGCCGAAATCAACGACTTCGCTGCCGGAGAATTCATCCGCTGCTTCGGCGCAGCCGCCAAAACGCAAGCCCGTAGCTATTCGAGTGGAAAGTGAAGAGCTGTTGACGAAGCCAGCCCAAGCAGAGTCTATGCCGCTGCAATCTGTGCCTCAGCATGCGACCCCTGCGACCGAGCAGCCAACTTCGGAGACGCCGAGATAGTGACAACGATTACCTACACTTCGCGTGAGGAGATCGAGGTTCACAGATTTAGTGCCCTCGCAACTGTCGGCATTCCTCTGCTCGCGATTTTTTTTCAGGTGTACGTGTCATCCCGCTTCAGCTCCCTCAAGCTATTTGACATTCCTCTGCTCGTAACCATCTTCTTTGCCGTGTCGCGTCGTAACCAGCTCGCAGGAATGCTTACAGGCTGCGCGATTGGATTGACGCAGGACGCGCTAACCCACCTCCCCATTGGCATTTACGGCATTGCGAAGACCATTATTGGTTACGGCGCATCTTCGATTGGTGTAAAGGTTGACGTCGATAATCCAGGTTCGCGCTTCCTGATGGTTTTCTCCTTCACCTTCCTACACGACGCGCTGTACTTCATCGTGCGACGCCAATTATTGGCTATCCCATCGGATTGGCGAACCCTGCATGAGGCCGGGGCTGCACTGGCGAACGGTCTGTTGGCTGTGCTTCTCTTCGCGTTGATGGACCGAACCAAGAAACGCTAGTTGCGACGGGTGCATTACTCCTCAGGCGCTCCACCTAGCTCTTCCGTAACGTACTAGGTGCCGATATCCCAATCTTCTCGCTATGGCAACCAGTGTAGTTGGATAAAATAAGAGCACGGCCCCGCACTGCGGTTCCTTCCCAAATTGAAGCTGAATTGATGTTCGACCGCGAAGACAAGATACCGTCAGTCAAGCTGGCCTCGGTCCAGTACGTAATCCTGTTGATCATCGGTATTCTCGTTGTCCGCCTGTGGAATCTTCAGGTACGCGGCGCCGAGAAGTACTCCAGCCTTGCAGAGCAGAACCGCATTCGTAAGGTTCCCATTTTGGCACCTCGCGGCAAGATCTACGATCGCGAAGGGCGCATCCTCGTCGACAACTATCCGTCAGTCTCAGCGCTGCTGATGCGGGAGCAGTTGCCCAAAGAGTCCGAAGCTGACCTCAAGAAGATCGCCTTGGGCCTGCACATGACGGTTGAAGAGATTCGCGAGCACATGCGACGTATGGCCGGAAGCCCTAATGCCACGTTTTTGCTCAAAGAAGACATTACTCCCGATGAGCAGGCATTTATCGAGGCGCATCGCGATGAGCTTCCCGAATTGGAAACTATCGTGGTGCATCGCCGGCTGTATCCCAAGAATGGATTCCTCGCTCACCTCATCGGATACGTTGGCGAGGTCAGTGAAGAGGACTTGAACTCTCCGCAATACGAAGCGTACCAACCCGGAGCGGTTGTCGGTAAGAGCGGTGTCGAGCAGTTCTATAACGAGATCCTGATGGGCAAGGATGGTTCGCGGCGAGCACTGGTCAACAGTCACGGCAAAGAAGTTGGACGCCTCAGCACTGAGCCTGCTGTTTCGGGACAAAACCTCAAACTGACAATTGACCTCGACATTCAAATGGCGGCGGAGCAGGCGCTCGAAGGCTACAGCGGGGCCATCGTCGCTATGGATCCTCACAATGGCGAAATCCTGGCCATGGTGAGTCGCCCGGCGTTCGATCCCAACGCGTTTTCGGTGCGTATCACTAACAAAGAATGGAATGCTCTGATCTCAGACCCGGAAAAACCGCTTCTGAATAAGGCCATACAGTCGCAACTTGCTCCTGGATCAGTATTCAAGCTCATCATGTCGGTTGCCGGTGCAGAAGAAGGGATCGCGCAAAACATGAAGGTTCACTGTAGTGGAGGCGCCGTCTTCTACGGTCATCGATACGGCTGCTGGGTTCCAAGCGGACACGGTGAGGTTGATTTCTCGAAGGCGATTTACCAGTCATGCGATGTTTTTTTCTATACGCTCGCGGAGAAGCTCGGTATCGGGAAGATTGCAAGATATGCGACTGAATTAGGTATTGGTCAGAAAACGGGTATCGATCTGCCCCAGGAAGCGACCGGCGTGATGCCCTCAGAAGAGTGGAAGGCGAAGGTATTTCATCAGAAATGGTTTGCTGGCGAAGTGATTTCTGTCGGCATTGGACAAGGCGCTATCGCTACCAATCCCATGCAACTCGCTCGTGCCATTGGGGCGATTACCACGGATGGTCGCTTGGTGCGTCCCCACGTCGCGTTTCCTGACGAACTGCCTTCCCACTATCTTGAAGTGGCTAACCGCGCTCGCGAGGTCAACAAGGTCGCTATCGATCCTAGGGCTTGGGTCACGATCACTGACGCCATGGCTCGCGTCGTAGATGTTGGAGGCTCCGCCCCCAGCGCGCATCTGCCCGGCATCGACTTTGCAGGAAAGACTGGCAGCGCGCAAGTAGTCAGCCTAGCCCACCGAAAACTGCTTGGTGAACATCTTGAGCAGTACAAGCAGAACGGTTGGTTTGTTGGAGTCACGCCCCGGCGCAATCCTGACATCGTCGTTGCAATACTGTTTAAAGGTGGCGAGCACGGGAGATTAGCAGCTCGACTCGTGGCGCCGGTCATAAAGACGTTTGTCGAAAAGCAGCGCCGCGTCCGCAATGACCTGAATTATGCGGCAGTTGACAAAGAGGGTCATCCCATCGAGCTTTCGGGGCTGTGGGACGGCAATCAAACCGAGGATGGTGATTCTGACCGTTTGCAGGCAGGTAGTATGCACATTCCCGTGGACGATAGAGCCCCCAAGCCCATAGACCCCGCCACTTTGCTTGTCGTACCGCCACCCGCCATCTCTGCCAAGGTTCACTAATGCGTCGCTTCATCTCTTTTCGCGATTTTGACTGGATACTGCTCGCATTCGTGCTGATCATCTGCGCGGTTGGCACTTTCGAAATCTATAGCGCTACGCGCCAGACGAAATTCATTGGCTTCCAAACCAAGCAGCTTTACTGGATCATCGGCGGGCTGATTCTGATGTTCCTCGCCAGCATGGTCAATTATCAGGCCTTACTTGAGAATGTTCACTGGTTCTACATCGCATCCATTGTTTCGCTGCTGGCTGTCGCCGCCGTAGGCACTCGAGTCCTTGGCGCGAAGCGCTGGATCAAGCTGCCCGGAGGTCAGCACTTCCAGCCTTCGGAATGGATCAAACTTGTGCTGATATTGGCACTGGCCAAGTATTTTTCCGACTTGGCTGGCCGCGATGTCGGATTGCGCGACATCGTGAAGGCATTCCTGATTGTGGCTGTGCCTATGGCGATGGTGCTAAAGCAGCCGGACCTTGGAACGTCCCTGACGTATATTCCCGTGTTGATCTGCGCGCTCTTTCTGGGCGGCATTAAGTTCAAGCACGCAATCAGCATCCTGCTACTCGGCACGGCAATGATCTACCCAGTCTGGCGATGGGGCCTGAAGCCGTACCAGAAAGCTCGCCTGACTAGCTTCAGCGAGCCCGAAGCCGATCCGAGAGGATCGGGATACCAGATTCAACAATCCTTGATTGCCGTGGGTTCTGGCGGCCTAACGGGTAAGGGATCCATGAAGGGAAGCCAAACCCAAGGCGCATTCATTCCCATTCCCTACACAGACTTCATTTTTGCGGCCTACGCCGAGGAGCACGGCTTCGTAGGGTGCCTGCTCGTGTTGCTGTTATACTTCATCCTATTGATGCGTTTGATTCAAAACGCTCAATCTGCACCAGACCGGGCCGGAACTTTGATTATCATGGGCGTAGTAGCGGTCCTGGTCTTTCATATTCTCGTTAACGTAGGCATGGTCGTCGGCTATA
>CAYZHX010000212.1:0-6085 GCA_964476905.1 uncultured Terriglobales bacterium | reverse complement strand
GGCTGACTGTAGCTGATCGAAAAATCGGTACCCGCAACCAGGGGTCCCTTGCCGGGAACGGCCGTGACTCCATCCGCCTGAAACACCTGTGCGCTGAGCACCTGAGGTGTCGTACTGCACATGCCGCCGGTCGCACCGGTTGGGAGTCGATCGAGGATGCTGGCGTTCCATGCATCGCTCACGCCGGTGTTCTGGACGTTGAGACCGAACTGCCCCAACTGCCCGAGGTTCATCGTCGCCGGTCCCGTTTTGGTCAGAACAAGATTGGGTGGGGAGTTTTGTGCAACAGTGATCGAGGCGCTCGCGCTCGTCATCTGCTGCGGAGTGTTCCAGGTCACCAGCGCAGTGTTCGTAAGAGTCGTGCCGGCGGGAACTCCCGCGGCAATCTGCGCCCGGAAGTGCAAGTCAATGGATTGTCCGGGCTGCAACAGACCGTTGGATGTGGAGTAGTCCGCAGTCAGTATCGAGCCGGAGACCGTCACGCCTGTCGTCGAGCCGTTCATGGTCGGCGCCGGCGGATTCACAAACGTGAGACGACCAGCACCCGCGCTGCTGAGATCGTCGGTGATGACGACCGAGGACGCCGCGAAGTTCGGAGGGTTGTTCGAGGGATTCGTTACGTGCACCAGGTAGTCAAGCTGTGCGCCCGGTAGCGCGGCACCACCGCCCACTACGCTGACTTGTTTCGTGATTGCCAGCCCCGGGACTACAACCGCGACGATCTTAGTGAGGTGCGCCCCCTCAAGGCTGAAAAACGAATTCCCATTCGGTGGAATGCCGCCGTTGCCGAAATTGACGATCCCACTATTCGGATTAAAAATTGTGAAGTTTATTCCCGCGGGACCATAGTGGTGCGGGTCCGTTGCGATTGCGCAATTGGGATTCGGCCCAAGAGCGCTAAAAATCCATCCTGGGGGGCTGGCACAAACTCCATCGTCCTCGAGACCAAAAATAGGTACTGACGCGCTGAGCTGTACGGCGGTGATGGTTTTGCTGGTGTTGTTCACGACACCGATCAGGTTGTCGTCAAGGCCGTTGTCGTAGGAGGGAGACGGATTTGGGAACGTCGTTGTGATAGACCCGTCAGAGTTGAAAGTGATCAAGATGGTGCAACCCTCATTGGCTCGTCCATCTTGATTGCCGAGATAAGTGGGACTGACGCCCCTCCCACCACCGGCATTGCCGCCGGTGATAATGGCGCACGTCTGCGTCTGAGCAAACGCCGAGTTCGCTCCGATCAGCAGAGCGACGATCCCGAAAACAAGGAAAAGCTTGTTTGTAACGCGTGCGCGTTTGAGGGGCTTCCGCATGTCACCGATCTGGGGAAGTCGCACGCGGAAACGGGTGAGGCGCAGCTTGTCGAGCTGGATTTCGATCCAGCTGTAGCCTCTTACATGAATTGTGCTGCTCGAAGTCATGTACGCCCTCGTTCCCATTACCAAGCAATTCGTCGGCAGGAGGGACCGAGGGAGTCCACGCTTGTGGACTGGATTCCGGCGGTCCCGCCGTCATAGGGCCCCCGGAGCCCATTAGACCGGTGACTTTGCGCGGCCATCTTTCGGTGGCCTTGCCTTTGTCAGAATCGTGTCGAACGACTAGCTAATCAGACAACTCTCAACTCCTAACTTAGGGTTTCGTCTCTACCATCATCACGTCGCGGGCAGGAAGTCGATTGGGTATGAAATCGTTACAGCTTGAACCCCGTCCTTCGCGCCGAAATTGATCGTCTTAACGCGACTCACCACTTGATTAGCGAGATCCGGAGCATCCATGTCACTCGACTGCAAAACGCACATTGACACGCTGCCATCCGGCTCGATCGTCAGTTTCACGACCATCTTGCCCTGCAAGGTCGGATTATTGCGGAGTTCCCGGTTGTAAAGCCGGTAGAACGACGCCTTGTAGCGATCAAACACGATCTGTATTTCTTCGTCCGTGCGGGCAGCACCCGGCCCACTGTGCGCCTTAGGTCGGTCGCTGCTGCCGCCAATCGCGTCAATCGAGCTTGTCGCGCGGGCAACGGTCACTCCGGGCATTCCACCTCCGCCCGCACCGCCACCGCCTCGGCCTCCGCTTCCACCACCACCCACGCTGTGGTTTAGAGAGGCAGTGTTGATACCGCCGCTTGCTCCGGGTGTGTTGGTCGTCAATACAGAGCGTGATGATGATCGGCCGACTTCATCGGCCGCACCAACGCGTGCATCAGCTCCGAGACGTGGCGCAACATCGTCTTCCGCTAAGCTCGCAAACTTCTCCTTGAACGCCAGAATGCCGGCCTTTCCCACATTGGTCTGCGGCTGGGAAGGCGCAGAGACGATCTCCTCCGGCGCGGGGCCTTCCGGGGCTTTCGGTTTCGGTTCAGGCGCTCGCGTCTCTACTTTTGGCCCAGCAGCAGGTCGTGATGACGGGGAGGGAGCCACGGTCGCAGGAACCGGAAGCGGCGCTGGGCGATAGAAGACAACGTCAATCTCGCTATTATTGCGGGTGGGTACTTTGTGAAGGAGCATTGGCGCTCCCACCAGGAACAGCAAGGCCAGCAGCGCAGCGTGGAGCAGGAAACTCTCCAGCATGCTGCGGCGCGACAGTGCTCCGGATTCTGTGAACATGCTCCTGCCGATTTGCATGGTTGTCATTAGGCAGCCACTCTTAATTGGCCGTAATAAATTCGACCTTTAAGTCCTCGACGCCTGACTTCGCGAGATCGAGGATGCGTAGAACTCCTTCGTAGTTCAACCGGTCGTCTGCGGCTAGAAACAGCACACGCTTTTCCGGCGGGCGACTGTCTAAGATCTCCGCCACACGCGCGGACAATTCGGTCGCCGCAATTTCTTGATCGGCGAGAGTCACTCGGCAGTTCGCGGGAAGACCGTCCCCTGGTGGTGGCGTGAGGATGGGGCAGGTCGTGGGCGAAACGCTCAGAATCAGACGCGATTCTTTGGCCTGCGACGGAGCGCTGGACGTGGAGTTTTTAGGGATGTTGACGTCATATCCGCGCATAAGGAGCGGAACGACCACCATAAAGATGATCAGCAGCACGAGCACGACGTCGACGAGCGGCGTGATGTTGATCTCGGACTGCAGACTAGATCCAGAATCGTTGTTCATCTGCATGACATCAGTCTCCCTGCGCTCCAGCGCGCTTGGCGATCAACCCCGCCCCGTGGAAGCCAGCCTGCTCGATCGCTTGCATGGCCTCTCGCACCTCGCGGAAGTTCAGTTTGGCATCGCCGCGGATCACTACCCGAGGGTTTTGCTCGGCGCCCGCCGCTGAGCGGATCGCATCGCCGAGATGCTCTGCCGCGACCTGCTGATCGTTGACCCACATCTTTCCAGCCCCATCGACCGAGACCAGGATTCTGCCTCTCTCGTCACCCTGCTCGCTCGGCTTGGCTGTGTGCGGTAGGTTGACCTCCGGGCCCTTGCGCATCTGCGGTGCCATCACCATGAAGATGATCAGCAGCACAAGCACCACGTCGACGAGCGGCGTGATGTTGATGGCTGCCTGCATCTTGGCTGATTCACCGAGTCGCATAAGCGCCTTCCTCCTGGGCATTTCGCATGCCCTTCCGCCCGAGCGGTGGCATCTTGAACAGACGGTTGACCAGCTGCGACGAAGCCCGGTTCATCTCAACGTGAAAATTCTCAATCTTGCCGGTGAAGTGGTTGAAGGCGACGACTGCCGGGATAGCTACGAAGATGCCCAACGCGGTAGTGACCAGGGCCTCGGCGATACCGCCCGAAACCACCGACATTCCACCGGAGCCCGTCGCCGCGATGTTCCGGAAGGCGTTGATGATTCCAGCTACGGTACCGAAGAGGCCGACGAACGGGCCTGTGGAACCGATTGTGGCCAAGAACCCGAGACCGCTCTTCAACTGAACCAGCGTCTCGGACATGGAGTCTCTGAGGGCGCTCTGGACGAGTTCAAGCGAGGCGGCTGGATCGCCTCCAGCATCGCGCACAGAGTCGTACTCCTGGATGCCCGCTGATATGACTTGCGCTACGTGGGAATTCTTCTGCCGACGCAGTGCATCCGTCAGTTCCCCGACCTCTCCTCCGCGAACGAACTTTGCGAACACGGGCTTAAAGGCTTGAGACTGGCGCGAGGCCACCCTGAATTGACGCAGCTTGTTCACGATTACCGCTAGTGAAAAGAACGACAGCGCGCCAAGGCAACACATGACAGCGGCTCCAAATATGCCGATGTTTTTCAGCAGCTCCGTAAAGGTCATTGTTTTCTCCTGTGCGCCGCAGTAGCGATCTGCGCCGCATTCGTTTTGGTCGGCACACCACTGATCCACTCCGTTACCGACCTGACTTCCGCACAACTCAGCATCCGCACGAATATTCGGGCACCTTGTCACTTCCCAAGATGGGAATCATGTCCTCGTCCGCACGGAGACAAATTCCATCTGCCTTCAGTCCGTACCTGTGCCGCTTCCGTCTCGGGCACCAATTACAGCTGACAAACGCACCGCATTTCGGACGTAATTCAGTATTCAGCAGACTGTTAGCCGCAACAACGGTACACGGGTGCTAAGACCTCACGGGACGCAGACTGATACTTCCGTGCGAGGGAATTTTTTGCGAAAAACAGTCGTTGGGACAGGGCCGCTGGTAATCAGAAAAGTGCTAGAAGGGATGAAGTGATCGAGGCGAGAACCGCTTTCACAACAATTGTTGCGCTTTTTTCGCGAACGCGACCGATTTTAGAGAAGTGAATCGAAGCCCATCCGGCGTGGAGCCGTTTCGTCACGCTAGTTTGGTTCGTCGCCTTTCATTTCTTGGTTTCCGATCTGATCTGGTAGTAACGCAGCTCACGCATGAACACTTCCTTGTCCACGGGCTGCCTTGAATCGTCGAGCGCCGGGGAGATGCCCATCGAGCGGCCGACTTCAGACGTTTTCCACGGGACGATGACCAGTGACGTAGGCGCATCCTGATTTCCTAAAATGGACATGCCTAACGCCTTTGCATCAGGGACGGAGGTCAGTTTTGCGCCTTTATCCGTCTGTGTCTGCGGCTCTTCAGTCGCGTCCTGTGACGGCTCCGTCTTTGCTTGCGATTCCGCCGTCTGTGGTTGCACGGCTTTTGCTTTTGCGTGCGCTTCTTTCGTGTCTGCGCTCGTTGCGGTCTTTGTGAGGTGTGCCTGAGTCCGTGCCTGTGTCCTTTTGCCGTGTTCGGTCTTCTGCTTTTCGTCAGCTAGCGCAGCCGTCGTTGCCAGTAGCAAGAAGAACAATAAGTAACGGTTCATTGCTTCTCCTTTTGAGCGGTCTTTTGACTCGTGCGTTTGCGAAGGTCGGCAATCCATTTAACGACCTCAGTGTCGTTGGGAACGAGTTGGCTGTATGCCTGGTAATGCTCCAGGGCACATGGGTAGTCGCCGAGATATAGATCGCAGAGAATGGCGAGGTTCCTATGCGCGTAATAAAAGTCGGGGAACTGTGTCAGGGCTGCTTCATAACTGGCACGTGCCTTGGCAAATTCTCCCTTGCGTCTTTGCACGAGGCCAAGCTCGTTATATGCGGCTGGATGATGTGGATTCAATTCCAGAGCTTGATTCAGGCTAGCCTCAGCGCGGCCCAGATCGCCGGTATGCGCGTATGCAATGCCGAGATCGATGTGCGCTGCAGTTGATGTGGGCGCCCGTTCAGTCACTTTGAGAAGCATGGCGATGGCCGGCTCGTACTGCTCTTGTTGCAACATGTGCAGCGCCGCATCGTAATCGGCGCGCACGTCGTCAGTAACCGGCATGTGATCGGTGAATGTAACTGAGCTGGCATCTCGTTGAACATCCACGAGTCCGGCTGCCTGCGGTGCTACCGGCGGCTTCGGCGACACGGCGGCAACTTTGTGTTCGGCTTGGGGTGCGCATCCTAGGACAAGCAACACTCCCAGCCACGGTATTCCGCAGCGAATCGCTGTCAGGTATCGGTTCTTATTGTGGATTCGCATTTTTCACCATTCCAGCGTTCGCAGCTATCGGCGTCGAAGGCGTTGCCTGGTCCGGCTTACTGGGCGTCGTCGTGGCGTTGCCCACAGCCGGCGCCGAAACCTGCGCTGCAGGCAATTGATACGCATAACG
>CAYZHX010000211.1:0-6096 GCA_964476905.1 uncultured Terriglobales bacterium | reverse complement strand
ACGAGAAACTCTCACGCCACCATCAACCCATTCCTAAAAGCCTGCGTAACCCTGACTTTTCCACAGGGTTACCCTACGTTTTCATCAGGGTAACGCTTCGTTTTCCTCAGCGTTACCCATCTCAGGATGGATTGTGTCACTCGCGAACTTGGGTTGTAGCCAACTGCAAGCTCGCGACTCGAGAAGAGCCAAGCCGCAGGCCACGCTAGTCGCGCTCGAGACCTTCTTCATCTTCGTTTCGGTTTTCACGATCATTCCTTGCTTCATCTCTCGAGCGTGATGTTCCCTAGATAAGCTTCCTGAGTGGAATTGGGCTTCTTCCGCCACTTCGCCACATCGGCATAGCGCAGTGATTTTTCCAGCCCTCATTTCTGTGCTGTGACACTTCGTCCGAATTGTCAACCAAAATCTTCGTATTTTCTTTGCACCTGCTTGTCGGTCCTCACTCGTAAATAAGGTCCCGCACAAAGGTATTAGCACGCTTGTATTGGGGTATCAGCACCCGTGTGCTCTTGTTGCCGTCAACAGCCTGCTCGACACTAGGCACGACGCCTGAACTTCGTCTAAAGCGCTGCCTGGAGATAGCAGATGGGAAATAGTGCGCGTGTATCGATTGTGATTGTGCTGTTGCTTGCAGTTTCATTTCCTGCATTGGCAGGATCAAGCGGCAGCACTCCGCAGCAAGACAGCAAAAGCCAGCGAAAAGATACGGATACTCCCGACCAACGGGAGATGAGGGGTCTGGACGAACAGGTTCAGGACACCAAATCAGACGTCCTCAGCATCGCGGCGGAATTGAACCAGCTGGAGGAGAAACTCCTCTATCCGTCAGGGACACAGGTTGCGATCTTCATCGCGCTGGCCAAGGGCGACGAGATGCGGCTAGATGCCGTCCGACTCCAGATCGACGGACAGCTCGTTGCTCACTACATCTACAGCTTCAAAGAACTCGAAGCTCTGCGGAAAGGTGGAGTGCAACGGATCTACGTCGGCAATGTGGCGACTGGGGATCATCAGCTGGATGTAGTGGTCGACGGCAAGCTTAAGAGCGGCGCCGACTTCAACCGCTCGCAACACTTTACCTTTCGCAAGGAAGTGAAACCGAAGTTGGTGGAATTGACGGTAGCCGGTCCGGAATCCGGTGGCAGCCCGATCACCCTTGGGGAATAGTAAATGCGAGCGACACGCCGCTTAATTGGACTCGGACTGGCGCTGGGACTTGTCTCCCATCCCGCCTTTGGTAGCGATGCTGACGTCAAAGATGTCTTCTTTGGCGAAGCGCTCTATCACGCCTACCAGGGACAATATTTCGAAGCAGTCCAGCGCCTCGACACCGAACTCACTCAGTACCACCGGCTAGACGAGCCCGAACTCGACACTCTCCACTATCACGTCAACGACGCCGAATTCTCGGTCGGTGATTTCGAACTCGATTACAGAATGCATAACCGCGCTGGCCGCGCCATTAAGAGGGTGCTGGAAGGCGCTGTGGATGATGCGGTAAGAAACGAAGCCGCGTTCAGACTCGCCCGTATTCAGTTTCAGAAGGATCAGTTCGACGATGCCCTGCAATCGCTGGAACGGATTCACGGTACTGTTCCCGAAACGATAAAGGATGACGTCGAGTTTCTGCGGGCAAATGTCTACATGGCGATCGGCAGGCCCAGCGATGCCGTCGAAGTGCTCAGCCATTTGCAGAACGATCCAAGCTTAGCGGGATTTGTCGCCTACAACCTTGGCATCGCTTTGTTGCAGGCGGGTCAACAGAAGGAAGCGATCGCGCAATTGGACAAGGCTGGGAGCCTGCCGGCCACTGATCCCGCCGGCCTCGCGATCCGCGACAAGGCCAATCTTGTGCTTGGCTCGATGCTGCTCGAATCGGGAAACTTTGACCGCGCAAAAGAAACGCTGGACCGCGTCCGACTTGAGGGACCATTCTCGAACCAGGCCTTGCTGCGGGCAGGTTGGGCCCAGGTCTCGGCGAACCAATATGACCGTGCGCTGGTTCCGTGGAACATCCTGGCGAGTCGTGAGCCGACGGACGAACCCGTCCAGGAAGCCGCACTTGCGGTGCCGCACGCCTACGCCAGCCTGAAGATATACGGTCGCGCTGCGATCACGTACGGTCAGGCACTGGAGCTGTTTAGCCACCAAATCGAAAAGGTGGATGCCTCGATCGGCAGTATCAAAGAAGGGAAATTTCTCAAGGCGCTGATCCGCGAGGAAAGCCGGGAAGACGAAACGTGGGTTATCCGCCTGCGCAACCAGCCCGGCGCGCCGGAAACCTATTACCTGATGGAGTTGATGGCGTCCCACGACTTCCAGACGGCGTTACAGAATTACCTCGATTTGGAGGACTTGCGATCGAAGCTATCAGGTTGGCAAACCGGCCTCGAAGCCTTCAGTGACATCATCAAACTCCGCAAGCAGTACTACGAGCCGCGGCTGCCCGAGATTGACGCCCAATTCCGCGAGTTGGATTCGCGAATGCGTCTTCGACTCGCGCAGCGCAAACATCTCGCCGAGCGCCTGCAGACGATGCTTACCGCGCCGCGGCCGGATTACTTGGCAACATCCGATGAGCGCATCGCACAGGAGCGCATCGCACGCATCGAGAAGCGGCTAGGGAATTCTAAGAGTCCCGAAGCCATCGCGCTCCGGCAGCGCGCGGCCCAACTGCGTGGCGTGCTCACCTGGCGGCTGGAAACCGAGTACCCGCAACGACTGAGTGCAGCCTATGAGCACCTCAAAGAATTAAATACCCAAGTCGATGCTCTCAATCGGCAGTATGAGTCCTTCGTCCGTGCAAGGCAGGCAGCGACACAGAGCTATGTCGGATACGACGCTCAGATCGCACGTCTTCGCGATCGCGTCGCCGTCGCGCTCAAGCATGTCGATGACTTGATGACGCGGCAGGGAGAGATGATTGAGGCCGTCGCCATCAAACAGCTCGAGAGTCGCCGCGAACGTCTGGTGGCCGAGCAGAACCTAGCGCGATATGGCATCGCCGATAGCTACGATCGAGCTGCGCGGGAAAAGTCGGGAGCGGAAGGACACTGATGCGACGACTCACCATTGCGGTCATGCTCGGGTTGGCTCTCCTGGTCGGCTGCGCTACGCATCAGAAGCCCACAACCCGCGGAACGTTGGCCGACCTCAAGAACGTGCGTCCGGATGTGCAGGAAGCAAATGTCGACCAGAGCCTCGATCAGGCTATGGAGCACTACCGGAAATTCCTCGAGCAGACACCGCAGTCGGCGATGACGCCGGAGGCAATGCGTCGCCTCGCAGACCTAGAAATCGAGAAGGAGTTCGGTATACATACAGGCGAGGGCAAGCAGCGGGCGATGGCCGCTCCGGAATCCGCTCAGGCCGCCAAAAGCAGCCCGATTCGCAATCCTAAATCGGGAATTGCCGGCGCGGGTCATGGGGAATCGGATCAGGAATTCGAGCGGCGTACGACCGCCCAGGCCCGGATCGCTGGAACCGAAGACACTGGCGCTCTGCCGGCAGACGCGATGGGCTCTGAAGCAGCTCCCAAGGGTCCTCTCGAAGCCATCGCTCTTTATAAGCGACTGCTCACCGAGTACCCCAGTTATCAGAACAACGATCAGGTTCTCTATCAAATGGCGCGAGCTTACGACGAACTCGGTCGCACTGATGAGGCCATGGAAACCATGGAGCGCGCGATAAAGGCCAATCCCAACTCGGAACACTACGATGAAATTCAGTTCCGACGCGGCGAGTACTTTTTCATGCGCAGAAAGTTTCGCGACGCCGAGAACGCCTATTCAGCGATCGCGACGATCGGCGCTCATTCCTCATACTACGAACTCGCTCTCTACAAGCTCGGATGGACCTTCTACAAGCAGGAACTCTACGACGAGGCAGTACGCAAGTACATGGCGCTGCTCGACTACAAGGTATCAACCGGCTACAACTTCGATCAGAAGCACGAAAAGGAAGATGAACGCCGAGTCGCCGATACTTTTCGAGCCGTCAGCCTGAGCTTCAGCAATCTCGGCGGCGCGGACGCTGCTCAGGAATATTTTTCCAATTCTGGGAATCGGTCCTATGAGGATCGCATTTACAGCAATCTTGGCGACTACTACCTCACAAAGCTGAGGTACGATGACGCGGCGAAGACATACAAAGCTTTCATAGCACTCCATCCTTTCCACCCTGCTGCCCCGCGTTTCAGCATGCGAGTGGTGGACACTTTCACCAAGGGCGGATTCCCCAAACTCGTGCTCGAGTCCAAGCGGGAGTTCGCGTCCAAATATGGGCTGCAGGCGGAATACTGGCAACACAATAAACCTCAGGAGTCGCCGGAAGTGCTGGCCTACCTGAAGACGGATCTGAAAGACCTCGCGACTCATTACCACGCTGAGTATCAGAGCACTCAGGATGCGAACGAGAAGCTCGCGAACTATCACGAGGCCGTCCAGTGGTACGGGGACTATCTCAAGTCCTTCGCAACAGACGCCGAGTCGCCGTCGATCAACTACCGGCTCGCAGACCTTTTCTTAGAGAACAAGGATTTCGGCCAGGCGGCCAAAGAGTACGAGCGCACGGCTTACGGATATCCGACGCACTCCCAATCCGCAGCCGCGGGCTACGCCGCAGTGTATGCGTATCGCGAGCAGTTGAAGGTCGTGGACAAGGAGCACCAGGACGCGGTTAAACACGACACCGTCGCAAGCTCACTCAAATTTGCCGACAAATTTCCGAACCATCCACAGGCTGCCACGATCCTGGGAGCAGCTGCGGATGACTTGTACGACATGAAGGACTATCGCCCTGCGATCGACGCTGCCCAGCGTGTGATCGATAAATATCCCCATGCGGAGGTGCCCATCCGGCGCTCCGCCTGGACTGTGGTTGCGCATGGCTCGTTCGAACTGGCCGATTACCCGCAGGCCGAACGCGCCTTTACCCAGGTGCTGACCGTCACGCCGCAGGACGACAAGTCACGTCCCGCGCTCGTTGACAACCTTGCCGCCTCCATCTACAAGCAGGGTGAGATTGCGAGAAACGCGAAAGACTATCGCGCAGCCGCTAACGATTTCCTGAGGATTCGCACGGCAGCGCCTACGTCTACGATCCGTCCGACAGCCGAGTACGATGCAGGCGCCGCTCTGATCGAGCTGCAGGATTGGAAGACGGCAGCGGATGTACTCGAAAGTTTCCGCAGCACTTATCCCAAAGACAAAATGGCGGGCGAGGCTACCCGACTGATCGCGCGCGCGTACCGCGAGAGCGGCGAGTCGTTGCGCGCAGCCGGAGAATATGAGCGGCTCGCGTCCGAGTCGACAGACGAAACATTGCGCAGAGAATCACTGCTTGCAGCAGGAGACCTCTACCAGCAGTCGAATGCAAACGACAAGGCGTTGAATGTGTATGGAAAGTACGTCAGCGAGTTTCCCCATCCTGTCGAGCCAGCCCTCGAAGCCCGCTCCAAGATGGCTGAAATTCACAAAGGGGCGCACGAGGACGCACTCTATCAGAAGGAGCTTGCAGAAATCGTGAGCGTCGATGCGGCTGCCGGCGCAGAAAGGACCGGCCGCACGCGCACACTCGCAGCCCGTGCTGCACTGGTCTTAGCGGAGCAGCTCTACCAGGAGTGCGTGGCCGTAAAGCTGCGGCAACCGTTTGAGGCCAGCCTCAATGAGAAAAAGAAGCGCATGGATGCGGCAATCAAGGCCATGGGCGGCTTGGTCAACTACGAAATCGCCGACGTGACGGCAGCCGCCACCTACTACATGGCCGAGATCTATTGGGATTTCAGCCGTTCCTTGAAGGAATCCGAGCGCCCGTCCGATGTGAAGGGTCCAGACCTCGAAAAGTTCGAGGCTGATCTCGATGAAGCAGCGTTCCCATTCGAGGAAAAAGCCATAAAGGTACACGAAAAAAACATGGAGTTGTTGCACACCGGAGTCTTCAACTCGTGGACTGAAAAGAGTCTCGGCAGACTGGCCGAGATTATGCCCGGCCGCTACGCCAAGCCCGAACTGAGCAGCGGATTCCCGGTCGCAATCGACCGTTATGCGTATCAATTGCCTGCAGCGCAGGTTTCGGCGCCGGCTGTGGGCAACG